>CAYMOU010000025.1:0-28773 GCA_964392115.1 uncultured Defluviitaleaceae bacterium
AAGGGTCTACACTTAACATATAAAAGAGCATATCTATTAAGCATATCCTTATCAGATTTCTCACTACTACGTGAGCTTTTACGCTGAAATTAAGGTCGCACTATCGTTGCCATAACCTTCGAGAAGGTTGGTGACACCCCAAATGCCAAGCCCTGCGCCGAGGGCGATAACGAGTGTCTGAAGTGAGGTTACTACTTGATTAAAAAATTCCATAGTGTTTTTCTCCTTTATGTTTTAATAGTAGTTTTTGTGTTAAGGGATTAAAAAAACGCTGTACTTTGACAACGTGAAAGCACCACAATCATAGGCAACACCTCCTTTCCATGTGGCATTTCTTTATAAAAAAACACCGCCGTGAATGGCAGTGTTCATTGTCCATCGGTGGGCTCTGGCTCGGTTGTATCTTCCGCAACTCCTACATCAAAAACCTCATACACATCATTGTGCTTGAGTTTCAGCTTGGTGGATAAGAATTTCTCAATGTCTAAGGCATCTCTTGTCAAAGTAGGATAGGTATTTGTATTTAGGGTGCTTTGTAATGTCGTATTTCTCGCTGAAAAAGGAGCTAACACCTCTAAGCTGCAAGATACATTTGCCACCGTCCATAACGGCAAGCTCTTCGATCGACAAGAGTTCTTTTCCAAGTCGCTGATAATTGATACCATAGTTCGTTGGCTACCTCGGGTGTCGGAGGTGTTGAACATATCAATGGTTTCCTTGCCAAGAGTTTCGGTTAAGTCCTTCAGGGTGGTTTTCTCCTTGCCACCAAGAAAATTCATGCTATCGCAGTTGCCGATAATGGTGTCAGCGTTGTCCTTGTAGAGTGCTTTTAACTGGCTCTGTGCCTGTAAAACAAGGCAAGCGGAGATTTCACGGCTACGAATGGTAGCCATGAGTTTTTCGAGGTTGGGTATCTGCCCGATATTGGCACACTCATCAATTAGGCAACGGACATGGACTGGCAAGCGACCACCATATACGTCATCTGCCTTGTCACAAAGCAAGTTAAATAGCTGTGTGTAGCACATGGAAACAAGGAAATTGAAAGTGGCATCAGTGTCACTGATGATGATAAACAATGCAGTTTTCCTATCCCGAGCGTATCAAGCTCCAGTTCGTCATAGGCGGTCAGCTCCCGAAGCTCTTTAATGTCAAAAGGGGCAAGCCTTGCACCGCAACTAATCAAAATCGACTTAGCTGTCTTACCTGCCGCTAATTTGTATTTCTTGTATTGCCTAACTGCAAAGTGTTGTGGGTCTTTTTTCTCGAGCCTATCGAACATCAAATCCACATTGTTCTTAAAGTCCTCATCGTCCTCACGCACCTCACTGGCATTGATAAACTCAATGAGCGTTGTAAAATTCTGCTCATGTTCGGGGGTTTCATAGTAGATGTAGGCGATAAGGGCGGTGCAGAGCAAGGTTTCTGCTTTCACCCAAAAATCGTCCCCGGCTTTTCCCTCGCCCTTGGTGTTGGCGATTAAGGTGGTGACGAGCTTTAAAATATCCTTTTCACTGCGTATGTAGGCAAATGGGTTGTAGTGCATGGACTTTGCAAAGTTGATAGTATTTAGCATTTTCACCTTGTAACCCTCTCGAAGAAGTAGCTTACCGCATTCAATAACGATTGAGCCTTTCGGGTCAGTAATTACAAGAGAAGAATGGCACTGCATCAAATTCGGTTTTAACCAAAACCTGGTTTTGCCACTCCCGGAGCCGCCTACAATCAACACATTTTTGTTTCGTGCGGTCTTAGGGTCTTTGGGGCGGCTGTTCATGGTCAGCCGTTCTGTTTGGGTCAGTAGGACATTGTTTTCAAACACAGGGTCTATGTACGGTTCAATGTCCTTGGCGTTGCCCCAGCGGGCAGAGCCATACTCTGCACCCTTACGGTACTTTTTTGCTTTTTTACTGCGAACATAGATTATTAGCCTAAGAAGTCCACCAATGGCAAGCCCGATGAGTAAATCGGTAGGGTAAAATGACGGTAGTGGCACTGCAAAGGCTTTGGAAAAGCCGTTACCTAAATCAAGTATACTTTGCCCAAGGTCAGCACCGCTTGCATACCGCAATGCTTCGGGTAGCTTGGTAAACAGTAGCCCCAACACGAGGTATGGCACATTGAGGATAAGGAGCTTTTTTAGGTTTTTACTCATAGGCTCTGCTCCTTGTCTTTGTGCTTCACCTTTTGGATAATGATGTTTTTCGCAAGCCCTGCAAGTTTTCTAAGCTCCGCAAGTACAGACGGACGAGCCGCTTTTTTCACCATGTCAGCAGTGTACTCTTTGAAAGCGTTGGTAATGGCATCGGCATCCTTGGCTTTGAAAAAGATGATGTACTTCGGTGGGACTGCGTGCTTGTCCTTCATGACGGCAAAGTCCACACCGTACTTTTTTGCCACACGCTCAAAGTCTTTGATGTTTTGGTCAGTGATTTCAATACTGGTCATGCCTTGTCCTTGCCCCGCAAGCTGTTTTACCGACTGTTTCCCTTGTGGGATATTAGGGTGTAGCTTCTTGTTTTTTTGATGAGCAAGAAACTTGAAAATCGCACTTTTCAGCGCCCTGCCAGTGAGCTTGCCTGCATTGATGGCAAGTGCAACGGTTTTTTGCTCCACTTCTTCCTGCATGGAAAATCCCTCCTTTCAAGGTTTTTTAGGGTGGTTATTGTTTCTCTCTGCCTTGTCCCTTGACGGTCAAGATACCCTCAAGGGTGGTGGCGGTGATATTGAGCCGTTCTGCAACGGCAATATCGTTTTTCACATTTTCATCTACGATACTGCCACAGACCACAAGCACCCTTGACCGGCGGAGCATATCCCTTGCCATATCAATGCCGTCTTTATGCTCTTGTGGCACTTGGTCGCGCAGAAACATGGGAAGATACAGCGGTTGACAAATGGGGGTGTAGCCTGCTTCATAGAGCTTTCTGCAATACTTAGCCGCTGTTTCACAATTTCCTCACTTCCTTTCTATGCTGTTAGGCATGAAAAAACGGCAGTCCAAACCACCGTTTACCGCCTTATCTCTCCTAATTTTGTGTGCGTTTTTTGTGCCATGTTTCAAGCAGCTTGAGTATGGTTTCCCCCATTTTCTGCGGTGTTTAGGACTTGGGGAAATACTTTCGGAGCTTATCGCTTGTTAGCGTTACTTTGTCCAGTTCGCCTTTCTTTTCCTCACTCATAATGGCACACATGGCTTCAAGGGTACATTTGCCATCTGCACTAAACTTTTTAAGCCGCTGTGCCTGTGAAAGAGAGGGGGTTGCCTGCTCTATATCCATTGCTTCAAGTAAATTGGTTTGTTCCTCGGGCTTTAGGTACGACAGCTCCACAGCAGGGTTAAAGGCGATTTTCTTATCATCTACCATTGAAGGAAGCTCGGGTGTAAGCTCGGTAAGACGGATAAATCGCTGTACTTGATTGCGACTTTCTCCCATTTGTTCGGCTAAAATATGATCAGACCTTTTTTGTGTCCCAACTTGGGACACATTTTCTTGCTACAAAAAATCGTTTGCCTCTATTGGCAAACGGCTTTAAAAATTGAGACCCTTAAAACAGCAAATTTTTTAACTGTATGAACAGCGTATTATTCATACTAATGTGTAGAAATATGGCAAATTTAATGCTATAATATTATTGAAAATATAGAGAGATTGTTTTTCGTTAGCGATACGCAACGATTATACTCAATGTTGCGGAGATGTTCGATTATCGTTATCCCTGCTACTCATTGTCCATTGTATCATTATTTACATCATTTCCTCAGAAGGTTGAATCTCTCTATATTTTCACCATTGGAGATTTTGTATGAAAGATGACTATAACAAGTTGGATTGTAATAAATTTTTTGCAGCTAAAACTCGTGAAGATGTTGCGAGATTACTAGGAATACAAGAAAAAAGTTTGAGATATTTCTTATATAAACGTCGCCCAGAGAATATGTACACAACATTTGACATGCCCAAGAAAAATGGAAAATCAAGAACTATTTCTGCTCCACAAAAAGAATTAAAACAAATTCAACGGAAATTAGCTATTGTCTTGTCAAACGTGTACATCCCAAAAGTATGTGCTTATGGATTTATTACTAACAAAAGCATTTTAGAAAATGCAACAAAACATACAGGGCGAAAAATACTGTTGAATGTTGACTTGAAAGATTTCTTTACTCAAATACACTTTGGTCGTATACGTGGAATGCTCATGAAAAAACCTTATGCTCTTGGAGAAGAAGCAGCAACGACAATATCGCAGATTGCATGTTTAAATGGCGTTCTACCACAAGGGGCACCTTCATCACCGATATTAACAAATATGATTCGTGCACCATTAGACAATCATTTAATGAGATTGACAAAGCAAAGTGGGTGTACGTATACACGGTATGCAGATGATATAACCTTTTCAACCTATAAAAAAGAAATTCCTGTTGATATTGTGTATGAGCGTAATAGTGAAGTGTACTTGGGAAAAAAATTGTTGTCTATACTTAAACAGAATTCTTTTGAAGTTAACGCTGAAAAGATAACGCTAAGAACACATTATGATAGGCAGGAAGTTACAGGACTTACAGTGAATGCGTTTCCAAATGTCAGAAGAAGTTATACTAAACAATTGAGAGCCATTTTACATCATTGTGATAAAATGGGTGTTTACAATACTGCTAAGGAATTTGTGAAAAAAGGTTTTTGCAAAAGCAGTGAAATTGTTGCTCTAATTGATAACCCTGATAAACAGGATGTAGTCGAAGACTGGTTTCGCAAAGTTCTCGTGGGTAAATTACATTTTATTAAGCAAATCAAAGGTGAGAAAAACCTTACATTTTTAGCGTTAGCTCAAAAGCTGAACAAAGTTTTTAATTCTGATATCTTTGATATTTCAGAGCTAGATAAACTAAGTGCAATAGCAAACAATTATACATTCGTTTTAGAAGAGGAAACGCAACATACAGTATGTCAAGGTAGTGGGTTTTACATTCCGGGCTATGGTTTGTTTACTAGTTATCATGTAACACAAAGTGGAGGTTTCTTTAATGTGTATGAACACACTATGTATCAAGAAAAGCATTGCCCTATAATTGCAAAAGAGATGAATGAGCAGTCTTGTGATGAAACAATTGATTATGCATTATATAATTTTTCAGTAACTTCTCAGCCAATTACGCTCGCTATTGGGGATAGTACTAAATTGAACATTGGCGATACAGTGATTACGATTGGATATCCAAACCATGTAAAAGGAAACTCCCCCTATATCCAAGAATGCAAAATAACAAGCAAAAAAACGTATTTGGGTGCTGTGTTTTATACTGTTAGTGGACGGATTGTTCACGGTGCGAGTGGTGGATTAGTATTAGATGAAGATTACAATGCAGTGGGCATCATTAAAGGTGGTATTGTTACTTTATCAGATGATGACTTCAATGAGAATCAAGGATTCATTCCTATACATATCGTTTTAGCAGATATACAGAATAAACAAGCTGAGTAACCCATCAATTTATAGTGTTGGTGTAAGCTGGATTTTGGTTGATATCGCCGTCTGTACGCTCCGTCTGCTATCACACGCAAGTGGTTGTTTTGCCAACACCGCCCTTTTGCATAGCGATGGTAATTACTTTTGTGTTCAAGTTATGTTCCTCCTTTCGATTTTGGGCATGAAAAATTGCCCCTTTAGAATAAGAAGCAATTTTTGTATCCATATTTAGTTTTGTATCACTTCAAAGTAAGTTAGTGCATCTTTGATAGCGACTACTTGAATAGGAGTGGGGTGCTTTCTCGGTTGCTTTAGTGTTTCTACTGCATTTGGTGCATCGAACATTGGTAAGCCTAAACCACGCTTTACTTCGGCAATGTATTCTGTGTGTACCTTAAAGTTGTATTTTTCGAGTATATATTCCTTTATCAGCTTGTAAGTTATTCTTTGTTTTGGCTTGTATGCGTCTACTTTTTCCACTATACTATTAAGAGGTATCATTCCAACGCTGTTTCCAAGTCCACAGTTACGTTGATATAGCTGTCTGGAGCTTTGTGGGTCTTTGGTAATACCGTTGAGACAGTTGTTTTGCTATCAAGGTAAGATCGGTAAGATTGTAAAAAACCACTTATATACAAGAAAATCCGAGGATAAAGGTACTGCACCTGTTTTGGTGCAATACCTTTATCCTCGGATTTTTGTATGTGTACGGGAATTTATCAAGTCAAATTATTACCAATTCTCATTGTCTTTTCTAAAATCTACAATGTAACTCTTTTATATATTATTTCGTAATGAATTACTGTTTGTAAAAAACATCTTAACCATTTACACACCGGAATAAGCCGAAAAACCACCGTCAACCGGTATAATAACTCCGTTCACAAAGCTTGATGCTTCTTCAGAAACTAAAAACATCAATGTTCCAATCAACTCCGAGATTTCTCCAAAGCGTTCCATTGGTGTATTATTAAGTATCTTATTAGCTCTTTCCTTTGGAGTACCATCATCATTAAAAAGTAATGCTTGGTTTTGTTTCGTAACAAAGAAGCCGGGTGCAATGGCGTTACAGCGTATTCCGACTTTGGAAAAGTGTACGGCAAGCCATTGGGTTAAGTTTGAAATTGCTGCTTTTGCACCGCTGTAAGCCGGAATTTTTGTTAGCGGGGTAAATGCATTCATGCTTGAAATGTTTATTATTGAGCAACCTTTTTTGCTTATCATATCCCTAGCAAAGATTTGAGTAGGTAATAATGTTCCCATAAAATTTAGGGAAAAAACAAACTCTACTCCGGCAGGGTCTAAGTCGAAAAAGGTTTTCATTTCGTTTAGGTCTTCAGGTCTGAAATATTCATTGTCTGTTGTAGCCTTTGGGTTATTTCCGCCTGCTCCGTTTACTAAAATGTCACAAGTTCCTAATGTACGGCTGATTTTTTCTTGGGTTTGCTCAAGGCTTGTTTTATCCAGTACATTACAAGCAAAACCTTCTGCTATACCGCCGTTTTCTGTTATTCTTAAAGCACATTCTTTCGCCGCTGCTTCGTTTAAATCAAGTAATGCTACCTTTGCTCCACATGATGCCAAAGCCATAGCAAACTCTGAGCAAATTATTCCGCCGGCGCCTGTAATTACAACTACTTTATTCTTCAAGTCTATGCTAAAGGGTACTTTCATTTTTTACCTCTTTCTAAAAAGCTCAGGGTTTCCCAAATACCTGTCATGTACATAGCTCCTAAAGCTCTATCGTAAAGACCATAGCCGGGTTTTCCTGTTTCTCCCCATATCATTCTACCGTGATCAGGACGAATATAACCTGTAAAGCCGATTTCGTGATACGCTTTTAAGATTTCAACTATATTCAGCGAGCCGCAAGGTGAGTAATGGGCGCTTTCTTCAAAAGAACCATCATCAAGAATTTTAACGTTTCTTATGTGGGCAAAATGAATACGTTTCATGCTACCGTATTTACGCACCATAGCTTCATAATCATTAAATTGGGCACAACCCAGGCTACCGGAACATAGGGTTAAGCCGTGGTGGGTGTCGTCGTATAAGGATAAGAACTTATCTATGTTTTGCTCATTTGTTATGATTCTGGGTATGCCGAAAATTGACCATGGCGGATCATCCGGGTGTATTGCCATATTAACGTCACATTCAATGGCAACCGGGATTATTTCCTTGATAAAATACTCCAGATTTTTCCAAAGGCCCTCTACACCCAATTGTTTGTATGCATCTATTAATTCTCCTACCTCACTTGGAGAATATGAAGAATCCCAGCCGGGTAAAGATAATTTTGTAGGGTCCATTTTGTTAACGTCTTCTTTATAATAAACAAGAGCATTAGAACCGTCGGCAAGTTTATGGTTTAAACGTGAACGTGTCCAGTCAAAAACAGGCATAAAGTTGTAGCAAATACATTTTACTCCTGCTTTGGCTAACCTACGAATGTTTTCCTTGTAGTTTTCGATGTATCTTTCAAAGTCACCTCTGCCCAATTTTATATCTTCGTGAACAGGTACACTTTCAATTACTTCCATTTCAAGACCCATACCGTTAATTTGATTTCTCATCTCATTAATAGCACTTTCAGGCCATGCCTCACCTACTGCTATGTTATAAACAGCAGTAACAATACCGGTCATTCCCGGGATTTGTCTTATATAATCTAGGGTTACGGGGTCATCGTTACCGTACCATCGAAATACCATTTTCATATAAATACTCCTTGATCAAAACCTTAGTTAGAGAAGAATAATGGGTCTGTAGCTTCACTACATTCCTATTAAGTCAAATTTTTCGAAGCTGATATTTACTCTGTAGTTGCCTTCAACTTCTTTGTATTTAACAAGAACAGATTTTAACGTATGACTGTAATACCAACCTTCTTCGGCTGCTTCCCATTTATCCCTGTGCAAGAATTGATTAAGATTCTTGTTGTTAACGGATACCCAAAACGGTCCCTTTTCTTTGTTGATAACATCTAAAACCACGGTTTCAACTGTGCTTTTATATCTGCCTGTTTTTTCAAAATCCACGTAAATATTTTCGCCCGGTTTAACAGATATTTTGGTTGATAAATATTCACCGTTTTCATAATTCCTTGTTTCGCCGTCATCTTCGTATAATTCGAAAGATGATTCTATCTTTGGTGCAATACATATGTTTAGTTTTGTTATGGGTTGTTTTTGTATGCAATTAATCCCCTGGGTAGTTGGAATTATTGCTCCTTCTCGTATGAACATTGGTATACTTCCAATATCTACGGGTATAGTAATTGTTTGTCCGCCTTTATACAACTTTCTGGTATAATAGTCATACCAATCAGAGCCTTCCGGTAGGTAAACGCTTCTTGATGTAGCGCCTTCTTCCACAATATTAGCTACGAGCAAGTAAGGGCCAATCATAAAGTCAACACTTTCGTTATAGCAGTTTCTGTCATTTTGGAACTCATAGAAAGTCGGACGCATAATCGGTGAACCTTTTATATTTGCTTCACGTAACAATGAATACAAATACGGAACAAGGCTATATCTAAGCTTAATTGCATCCCGAATATATTTTGTATGACCACTGTACATCCAAGGTTCTGTAACAGTATTGTCTGAATTACAGGAATGAACAGAGAAACGGGGTTGGAAAATACCGTTTTGAATCCATCTTACCAGAAGTTCGGGGTTAGGAGCAGGTCCGTGGAAACCACCGTTATCTGCACCAATATTGGCCACACCGGAAAGTCCTAAGCCTAAAAGAGTTGCTATATTATATTTAAGAGTATCAAAGCTTGTGGAATTATCGCCTGCCCATGTTTGAGCATATCTTTGAATACCTGAACTACCCGAACGGCATACTACAAAGGGTCTTGCATTCTTATCTACTCTTTCAACAGCAATGTGTGAAACCAAGGACATTAACGTAGATTGAATACATTTGAGTTGCCCCAGTGTACCCTTTTGCCCGTCAAAATCGCAAACTGCCAGTCTGTCATCTATGCCGTCATATTCACAGTTATCGTTCCAAACGGAGACAGTACCCATTTCAATAATTTGTTCGGTTAAGTAATTAATCCAATTTTCTCTTGCTTTAGGGTTTGTAAAATCGTAATATGCGCCTGTACCGCCCCACCATCTAGCCGGCTGAATGTCTGTTTCTTCGGCGTTTTTTACGAATACGCCTTGTTCCTTCATTTCCGTATAATGAGGGTTATTTTCAAGAACTCCCGGTTTAACGTTAGGTGATACCATAACGCCTTTTTCATTCATACGCTTAAAGAAATCTTTAGGGTTGGGAAATCTTTTTTTGTTCCATGTAAAGACGTTTCTTTTATTCGTTTCTTCATCCGATGTAAACCCGGATGAAAGCATATATGCGTCTATAGGAATGTCCTCACTTATGGACTTATCAACAAAGGCTACAATTTCATCGTCACAGTTTTCGGGAAGCTCGGAATAATACATAGTTGAACCTATATACCCTAAGGAGCCTTTAGGCTGCATTACTGTCTTGCCTGTTAAATCCGTATATCTGCTTATAACATCACTTATTTTAGGACCATTGATTAGGAAGTAATCAATGTCTCCGCCATCTGCAACATAATAAGTGTACCTAGGCCAATAACCGCTTATTTCATCACCCATAGATACAGCAGCTTCATAGGTGTTATGATAAAACAAACCTACAGCTTTTTGTGTTTCGGAGTCTAATCTGATATACATTGGAATGTGCTTATATAACGGGTCCCCTGTTTTGGGATTGTAGCCTAAGTTATCTTTTGGACTAAAGCGCATATATCGACCATTTTTGTTAATATCGCCGGTTTTTTCACCAAAACCGTAGAAACAGTCTGTAGGCTTCATTTTGTTGTAATGGTAAATACGATTCAAATGGTCTAATTGGTACGCCTTGCCTTCTATATCAGAATATAATTCTATTCCGTTTTTATCAAGCATTTTGATAGCAATTGGATTTTTAGCCAATACCAAGTCAACTGTATGAGTTGAGAATGTTATTGATTGCTCATCTTCTGTTATTGATGGAGCTATCAGCTTAATTCTTTTACGCTCGTTACCTAAGAAGCTGTCAAGGCGATCTTCCCAACCTGTCATTGTTAAAATGTATGATTCCTCTTTAAACTTTTTATCAAAGGACGCTCTTATTCTTACAATATCGTCCGTCATAAAGTATATATTTATTTCTGCTGAGTTTGTATAGACTTTGTAGTAGTCGTTAACTTGTTCAAGCCGCTCAAAGGTTAGACAGGTTTTCATTTTAATTCACCCTAATATTTATATTTTTGCATTAAAAGCAGTTTATTTAATTGCTCCAACTAAGCGAGGTAGGAATAAGGAAATTTCAGATATATAGGTAACCGCCATAAGGGCAACAACTAACGCAATAAAGAACATAGCTATATACTTAGTTACTTCTTCTATTGAAACCTTACCGACGCTACAGCCAACAAAAAGCACGCTACCTACAGGAGGGGTAACATTACCGATACCTAAGTTGAATATCATAATTATTCCAAAATGCACCGGGTCAATACCTATGCTTTTTGCTATGGGTAAGAATATAGGTGTAAATATTAATATTGCCGGTGTTAAATCCATAAAAGTACCTACTACAAGTAAAACAAGGTTCATTATTAATAAAATAATGTACTTATTGTCTGAAATGCTTATAATGGCACTGCTTATTGCCTGTGGAATGCCTGTATATGCCATAACATAGGACATTATGCTGGATGCGGCAATAAGGAACAATATTGTTGCCGATGAAAGTAATGTATCGGAAAATAATTTGGGTAAGTCTTTTAATTTTAATTCTTTGTAGAATAAAGATAGAATAAGGGAATATAAAACCGCTACTGCCGCTGCTTCGGTAGGTGTAAATACCCCAAGCAGAATACCGCCCATTACAACTACAGCCAGTGAAATACTGGGAAGTGCATCTATAACAATTTTTAAAACTTGAGACGAGTTATGCTTTTCTTTAACGGTATACCCTTTTTTCTTAGCAATCAAGTAAGCTACAACCATAACAGAAATACCCATTAAAATACCGGGAATGTAACCGGCCATAAACAATGATGCAACTGATGTTCCGCCGCTGATAAGTGAGTAAAGAATTAATGGACCACTTGGAGGAATTAAAAGACCGGTTGGAGCCGATGAAATATTAACCGCTGCAGAAAATGCTTTGTCATAACCTTCTTTTTCTTCAAGAGGAGCCATAATGCCGCCAACGGCAACGGTAGCAGCCACAGATGAACCGCTGATAGAGCCAAAAAACATATTTGCAACAACATTAGCATGAGCCAAAGCCCCGGGAAGACGGCCGCCAATTAATTTTGCCAAATTAACAAGCCTAACTGCAATACCGCCTTTATTCATTATGTTTCCTGCAAGCATAAAGAATGGTATTGCAAGCAGTGCAAAGCTATCAATACCGGCAAAACATCTTTGGGCAGCCGTACCAAGCAAATTAGGTACATTGGCTGTTAATGCAGATAATATGGAAGAAACGCCTATTGCCACAGAAATTGGCACACCACAAAGCAGTAAAAATATAAAAGATAAAAATAATATTAAAGATACTTGTAGCAGCATTAATTGTCCTCTCCTTTCAAACCTTTTTTAGAATTTATCAGCAGTTCGGCATAGGTTGAAAGTTTAACCAAAAGAATAATAATTCCGGCTATAGGTACTGCTGAATATACCAAACCCATAGGCAAGCGTAATATTGCAGAAAGGCTGTTAGATTTTGAGCAAAGAGTAAAACCGCCCATAATTAAGACAAAGATGGTAAAGCTTAATACTACAAGTTCATTAAATACAGCTAGTATTTTGCCTGATATACCTGTAAGTTTTTTCTGAACAAGAGTTAATGAAAGGTGCATATCTTTTGAAAAGGCGTAAGCAGCACCTAAAAGACCCGACCATATTAATGTGTATCTTGAAAATTCTTCTGTGAACAAACTGGGGTCTTTTAATACAAAGCGAGTAAATACCTGCCAGATTGCACTGCACACCAATAAAAGCATAATAATGCCCATCAAGGCAGACATTATCTTATCAAAGATTACTTTTATTTTCTGCATATCTCCACCTCTGTTAATTTTTTGATAATAATATTTTTTTAAGATGTTCGAAAAAATAGCCTAGCCTTTAAAGCTTGCAATATAGGCTAGGCTCTGAAAATAATTGAATGTTGGAATTATACAAAAGGTAAAATTATTTTGTATTTATAATTTCTTGTACTATTTCGTAAACTTCGGGTTTATCTTTAAGTTCATCATAAATAGGTGCTACTGCATCTTGGAATGGTTTTTTGTCGGGATAGCTAAATTCTACTCCGTATTCGGATTTAGCCTGTTCTACTGCATCGTCTAATGCTTTTTGCCATAATTCCTTATGCGTTTCGGTAGATCTTTTTGCTGCTTCTTTAAATATTTGTTTGTATTCGTCGGAGAGTTTGTTCCATAAACTATCGGAAATAATTAAGAAGTCAGGTATTCTTGTATGCTCATCGAAAGAATAGAATTTTGCTACTTCGCCATGTTTACCAAGGGTAAGAGCTGTTGTATTACTTTCTGCACCGTCAAGCACGCCTTGTTGTAACGCTGTGTAAATATCGCCGTAAGCCATAGGTGTTGAAGATGCGTTAAATAATTGCATCATTCTGATTGAGCTTGGATTTTCCATAACTCTCATTTTTAAGCCTTTTAAATCATCAGGTGTGTTGATTGGCTTGCTTTTTGTATAAAAGCTTCTTGAACCGCCATCATAGTAGGTAAGACCGTAAAGACCTTCTGATGACCCGGCTGAATAAATTTTTTCGGCTAAAGGACCGTCCATTACCTTGTAGAAATGCTCTTTGTCATCAAAGATATATGGCACTGTAAACGCTGAATATATATCACTGAAATTCTCTAAAGCTGCAGATCCTACACGAGTAATGTCTACCGCACCACTTTGAAGTTGCTCTAAAACTTCTCTGTCGTTACCGAGTGTACCATTAGGAAAAATTTGAATAGTTACATTATTGTTGGTTTTTTCAGCAACTTCATCCGCAAATTGCTGTACAACAATATGTAGCGGATGGTCTTCTGCTAAGTTATGAGCTAACTTTAGTTCCATTTTTTCCTCGACTGTATTGGCATTGTTATCCGCAACATTAGTGTTACTTGGGCTTGGAGTTGGAGTACCTCCGCCACAAGCAGTTAATCCAATTGCCATACATAGGGCCATTGTTAGTGATAATAATTTCTTCATAACTTTTTCCTCCTTTTTAAAATTATACTAACTCCATATTTTCCATATTTAATGATGGATAAAAATTTGCAAATTTTTATCTACTGTTTTAAATGGAATTAGCATTAGCTTATATTAACTCGTTAGTTTAATTTTTAACGAGGTTAGCTACAGAGTTTTTTATAAATAGTTTTGATGCAAAAGCTACTTGCTTGTCCTCTACTTGTTTACCGTCTATAGTGTCCATCAGCATATCAGCTGCTTTATAGCACATTTCTTCTATAGGTCTGCCGATGCTGCTTAACGAGGGTATGGAGTATTGTGATAGTAAGCCGTTGTCAAACCCTATTAACGAAATATCATTGGGAATTTTCATTCCGCCTTCGCTCAAACCTTTTATAAAACCAAAAGCCATAGAGTCAGAAGCACAGACAAATGCAGTAGGCTTTTTTTCCAGCTTGAGAAATTTTTGCGATTCAATGTATCCGCTTTCAACACTGAAATCTCCTTTAAAAATCCAGTCCTTATTTATTGGAAGGCCGTTTTTTTCCATTTCAGAGTAAAAACCTTTACAGCGGCGTGCATTAGCTGCCGATGTATCATAACCCTCCATGAATCCAATATCCTTGTGTCCGTTTTTTATCAAATATAAAACTGCTTCTCTCATACCGCTTGTTTCATCACAAAACAAGTTAATTATATCTTTGTCATTTATCTTTCTGTTTAAAACAACAAAAGGAATTTGGGAAAATTTGTCTTCAATAATTGCATCATCAGTTTCGAATAAACTAACAAAAATTACACCTTTAAAATTAGCAGAAGTAATTGCAAAGTTGTCTTGCATAGTATCCAGGCTATTGATTATTAAGTTATACGGAGGTTTTATTTTTTCGCTTATGCTTTTCATTACTGTGTGAATAAAGTCTGCCGAGGTAGCTGTAATAAAGCTTGAAAAGAACAATCCTATATTATACGAAGAATCGTTAACTAAACTTTTTGCTGATAAATTAGGCACATAGTTCATTTCTGCCGCAATTGCTTTAATTCTGTTTCTGGTCTTTTCACTAATGCGATTACTGTCATTAAGCGCTCTTGAAACTGTTGTATGAGACACATTAGCTCTTAAAGCTATATCTTTTATAGTAACATTCACCTAAATCGCATCTCCCATAACTAAAATAATCATAAATTTATAATATTGATTTGTAATGCACACGTGTGTATAATTAATGTTGCTTATTATAAATGATAGGTTTCACGTGTGCAATACAAAACTTTCACAATTATATTACACACTTTTCAGTAGTTTTTACTAAATACGAGTTTGCCGGCTTTTTGAGGAGGGAAAAAACATAACCATTTCACTATTATTACCCTCATAAACTGCTCAATACTTTGCTAATTTATCTTAAATTCACGTTAATTGGAAAAAGGAGGAGACCGTGTGGCTGAATTTTTAGGTGAGAATTTCTTATTAAAAAGCCAAACCGCCATAGCAATATATAATAGCGTTAAAAACTTACCTATTATTGACTATCATTGTCACTTAAACCCCGGAGAAATAGCTGAAAATAAAAGGTTTCAAAATATTACAGAAATGTGGTTAAGCAAAGACCATTATAAATGGAGACTGATGAGAGCAAACGGTGTTTCTGAAAAATACATTACCGGAGACGCCACCGACTATGAAAAATTTCTTAAATGGGCAGAAACAATTGAAGAAGCTATAGGAAACCCCTTATATCATTGGTCACATTTAGAACTTAAAAGATGCTTCGGATATGAGGGCTTGCTTAACAGAAATACCGCAGACCAAGTTTGGGAGCATTGCAACAAGATAATTTCACAAGATGATTTTACCGTTAAAAATCTAATTGAAAAATTCTCTGTAGAAACTGTTTGTACAACGGATGACCCTGTTGACAGCCTTGAGTTTCATAAGTGTATAAAAGAAGATAAAAATTTTAAAGCAAAAGTCTACCCTACATTTAGGCCGTCCACTGTAATTAATATAGAATCCGAAAAGTTTCTTGGTTATATAGAAGAATTGTCAAAAATCACTTCAATCGAAATTGACGGATACAGCTCATTATTAGATGCTTTGTATTCAAGAGTAGACTATTTTAACCAACATGGTTGCAGACTTTCAGATCATTCCTTAGAGCCTGTTATCTATACCGAATATGCAGCAGAGGAAATAAATGAAATTGTTTCTCTTGCCTTACAAGGCAAGCAACTTTCCAAGGAGCAAACAGAAAAATACAAAACGGCTATATTCCACGATTTATGTTTGAAATACCATGAAGTTGGTTGGGTAGTACAAATGCATATCGGTTGCCTAAGGAATACAAATTCGAAAATGTATGAAATGCTGGGGCTAGACGCCGGCTTCGACTGCATGGATGATAAGTTGATTGCCGGAGCTTTGGTAAAAACTTTAGACTCTTTAAATGTTAAATCAAAACTGGCCAAAACAATCCTGTACTGTTTAAACCCCATTAATGATGATTTACTGGCTACAATCACCGGTAGCTTTCAAGGTGATGGCATAAAAGGAAAAATTCAGTTTGGCTCCGCTTGGTGGTTTAACGATAATAAATCGGGAATGGAAAAGCAGATGGTTGCTCTTGCCAATAACGGTATGCTGGCAAGATTTGTAGGTATGCTTACAGATTCCAGAAGCTTTCTATCATATACAAGGCATGAATATTTTAGAAGAATACTTTGCAATCTAATTGCAGAATGGGTTGAAGCCGGCGAATTTCCAAATGACATGAGCCTACTTGTCAACATTGCTTCTAATATATGTTATTACAACGCAAAACAATATTTTAATTTCTAGGGGATTGATAAGAATGAATGACCTTTTTAATCAGATTGAAAAAATCGGTGTAGTACCTGTTTTAAAAATTGACGACATTAGCAAAGCAGTGCCCACTGCCGACGCTTTATCCAAAGGTGGGCTTAATTGTGCCGAAATTACTTTCAGAACCGAAGCGGCAGAAGAAGCTATTAAACAAATCAGATTAGCCTTTCCTAAAATGTTAATCGGTGCCGGCACAGTGCTAAATACAGAACAAGTAGATAAAGCAATAAACGCCGGAGCAGATTTCATTGTTTCTCCGGGATTTAATCCAAAGACGGTTCAATATTGTAACCGGAATAACATAACTATTATACCCGGCTGTATTACACCAACCGAAATTGAAGCTGCAATAGATGCAGGTCTTTCCGTTGTGAAGTTTTTTCCGGCACAGAAATACGGCGGATTATCAACAATAAAAGCTTTATCCGCACCGTTTTCACAAATTAGATTTATGCCAACAGGCGGCATTACCCTTGATAACTTGGCAGAATACTTAAAATTCAACAAAATTGTGGCTTGTGGCGGTTCTTTTATGGCAAGTGATGACTTTGAAGAAGTGACAAAAATTTCAGCTAAGGCTGTTGAACTGGTTAGGAGTGTAAGAAATGGATAAGATTATTACCTTTGGCGAAATTATGCTTCGCCTTGCACCCGAGGGTTATTACAGATTTGTTCAGGCAAATACCCTGGGAGCAACTTATGGTGGCGGAGAAGCAAATGTTTCGGTATCTCTTGCCAATTACGGAATTAAGACTGCTTTTGTTACTAAATTACCTAAGCATGATATAGGACAGGCGGCTGTTAATTCATTAAGACAATACGGCGTTAATACAGATAAAATTGTTCGTGGCGGAGAGCGTGTGGGCATTTATTATCTTGAAAAAGGCGCAAGCCAAAGGCCTTCCAAGGTAATTTATGACAGAGCAGGTTCTTCTATCGCAACGGCCGGTTTAAACGATTTTGACTGGGATAATATTTTTGAAGGTGCTAAATGGTTTCACTTTACCGGCATTACACCGGCTTTAGGTGAAAATGTAGCAGAAATATGTATGCAGGCGTTAAAAAAAGCCAAAGAAAAAGGCTTGACTGTAAGCTGTGATCTTAATTACCGTAAAAATCTCTGGAGCAAAGAACAAGCCAGCAAAGTTATGAGTTCGTTAATGCCATACGTTGATGTTTGTATTGCAAACGAAGAAGACGCAAGCGACGTTTTTGGCATTTCCGCAAGTAACACAGATGTTTCTGCCGGAAAGGTTAACCATGACGGCTATAAAGAGGTTGCGAAAAAACTTGTTGAAAAATTTGGGTTCGAAAAGGTAGCCATAACATTACGTGGAAGTATTTCTGCAAACGATAATAACTGGGCAGCAATGCTTTTTGACGGTAATGATTACTACTTTAGCAAAAGTTACTTAATGCATATAGTAGATAGAGTTGGCGGCGGTGACAGCTTTGGCGCAGGCTTAATTTATTCACTGTACAACAATTACTCTATGCAAGATACTATAGAATTTGCAACTGCCGCAAGCTGTTTAAAACATTCAATAGAAGGGGACTTTAACCATTCTACAGTAGCTGAAGTTGAAAAGCTCATGAGCGGAGACGGTAGCGGCAGGGTACAAAGATAATATATATGGCTTGGGCTATAGTTGCCCGTGTTATGATGTTATACAGCAAATAATTCTAAAGGATTGTTTGAAAAATGAGTTGCCCTAATGTAAAAGAATGTGCCTGTCCAAAGAAATCCTGCCCGAATAACGGCAAATGTTGTGCTTGTGTTATAAAACATAAAAACACTGATAGCTTACCATTCTGCTTGTTTCTTAACAATGATGGTGATAAGAGTGTGGAGAATTATTACAAGAAGCTTAAAGAGCGATTCGAATAATAATATAACTTTCAGTAACACATTTTGGCCGGAATAAGTCTTTATGAAATGGGTTTGGGGAAAACTCTTTCTCCGGAAAACATTTTCCCAAGGTTTTATCTTTTCAAAATATCACTACTATATATTAAAACACGAGACAAATAATATAAGTTGTCTCGTGTTTTTTACTGCCAATTTTAATTAGAGGTGACATAATGATAATGAATTTATATTCCGGTTTTAGATTTTTATTTGAGTTATTATGCATAGTTATCGCCGGATACTTGGGCTTTAATTATTCTAATTTCGGAAATTGGCGTTTTATTTTAGGAGTTTTGGCACCATTGGCAATAATTCTTGTGTGGAGTGTTTGGGGTGTGCCGTCATCTCCACGTCGTTTACAAGGGTTGCTTAGGCTTGCACTTAAACTTGGAACATACGGGATTAGTGCAATACTTTTATACAATACAAGCTTTAAAAGTTTAATCGGTTGGTTTATACTCATTGGGATAACGAATGCCTGTATAAATTATTTTGTTGATTAGTGCACCCTACAGAGATGTTCCGGGCTTTATTAAAATCTAAACTTTGGAATGTTATAATACTGTTGAAATGCAAACTTCCTAAAGCATATTGCAGCAATATAAGATAGCGGAGTCATAACATACTTTTCTTTTTAGCTTTTGGATATAAAATTCATAACAGTATTTAAAGACAAAAAAGCAGCAAAAAAGATACCTCTCCCACCGGCAAACCAAAGGCAGCCGGAGCAGTCATAATTGAGACAGCGAAAAATATAACTGCACCCAGAATTTGTACCATAAATTCCATTCCTTATTACATGCAATACATAACCATTCCGGTTTGCTTTTTTCAACTGCACGTTAAATAAGAAAATTGAAGATACTATTTTTCAGATAGTGAATATGCGTACACCGCATTGCTATCCCAACTACCTACATAAAGGGTGTCTTCATGAACCAATAAAGCGACACACCCACCGATATCACCAACTACAACTTCCGTTGTGCCATCCTGAGCAATCATACGTACGCAGTTGTCCCCGTTATCTGCTGCGAAAACGGTATTCTCATTGTTGATACCTATTCCAACACCGGGACGTCCAAATTTATCTGAAACAGTGCTTGTTACTCCGTCCTTAGTTACTTTAATAATACCGCCACCATAATTGGTCACGTATAGATTCCCGTCTTTATCCTCAACAACCCCAACAGGTGTTCTCATTCCTTTTGCCACTAATTCAATTTTGCCGGAAATGCCTACTTTAACAATTTCATCACTGCCTCTATTTGTTACCAACAATTCACCGGCCCTATTAAAAGCTATGCCTGTAGGAGTGTGAAAACCCTGTGCAAACGTAGTTTTTACGCCATTGGGAGTTACCTTGTAGATAACATTCTTTGAATAATCAGAAATATATAGATTTCCGAATTCGTCAAAGGCTAATCCTGCCGGTGAACTCATTCCATCGGCAAAAACGCTACTTTTACCATGGGTGTCTATTTTAGTAACAGTGCCACCGCTCCAATTTGAAACATAAAGATTTCCGTCATTATCCAAAGCAATGCCTGTTGGTGATTGGAAGCCCTCGTAGGTTGCCTTTAGACCATTAGCAACAGAGCATTTTATAACGCTTACTGACCCTGATAAATGACAATGGTTAGCGGCTTGTGTATTTTTTTTGAGATTTGCGACTTCTATCTTTAATTTAGACCCCGGTATTTGTTCCATTGAGGTAGCTTTATTCGAAAAACCCGTCATAGAAACCGTCGCTGCCATAAATAGAATAATTAGTTTTTTCATTGTCTACACCTCATAATTACAGCTTTTGATTATACGCAGAATTTCCGGCAAATTGTAAAATAGGGTCACTTAGAGTAAATTCAAATGTTTCCCAATTAACAATACCCACCACCTGATCATTATCGTAAAGCCGCAAAAGAAATCCGGCCATTTGCTCACAGGTATGATATTTGCCAAAACTCTTGTCATAGTCATATTCGGATACGTTATTGGCCACCATGCCAAACTCTGTTTTTGTTGCCGCCGGTGCCAAAACTTTTGCCTGTAGCTTTGCACCTGCTGATTTCAATTCATGGGCCAGTCCCTCTGTAAATGCTGATACAAAGAACTTTGTGGCACAATAGGTGATTGCATTGGGAACAAGGACATAACCTCCTCGGGAGGATAAGTTAATAAGCTGTGTACCGGCAACATCTTTAAAGTCGCTCACATAAAGTGTTGAAAGAATAGTCAACGCCTCCACGTTTAGCCGCAGCATTGCCTCTGTTTTACTTATATCCTGTTCTGCAACACTGTTATAATCACCGAATCCTGCATTATTTACCCATGTTTCAATATCATAGACTTTCAGTTCTTCGTAAAGCTGATGCACGTTTTGATTCCGGCATAAGTCACATACTTTTACAACAACATCAAGATCCGGACTTTTCTCTGCCAACTCCTTCTTTAATTCTATCAAACGCTCTATTCGCCGAGCCACAAGAATAAGATTTTTACCACGCTTGGCAAAAGCCTTAGCCACAGCAGAGCCTATACCCGAACTTGCACCGGTAATAACCGTGTATTTCTTTGTATTTTCCATTTGATATGCCTCCTATAATTTGTTACAATTGCATTGTACAATATAGAGTTAACTCTAAGTCAAATGTTTTTTTGGAGGATTTTTATGGAATACTCTATCGGTGAATTTTCCATGATAAGCGGAATCGGTATTCATGCTTTGCGATATTACGAAAAAGAAAAACTCATTATCCCCTGCCGTAAAGAAAATGGCAGACGTTATTATACCGATGAAGATGTAAAATGGATTTCATTTATAAAACGCCTTAAAGACACCGGAATGCCTATCAAAGAAATACAAATATATGCGGAGCTTAGGGCTAAGGGTGATGATACTTTGGAACCCAGAATGGCGTTGTTGGCAAAGCACCGTACCGCTCTTTTAAACGAAATTACAGCCCTGCAGGAACACCTTATTAAATTGGACGAAAAAATAAAATACTATGAAGTTGAGATGGAAAAAAAGCAACGTACCCTATAAAAGTAGCCGTCTAATACACCCACAAGACATTACCGGGTAATTTTCTGCCGGTCAACCCTTATGCGGCACAGCTTTATAAGTAATACTTGTTGCTTTTTTCATTAGGCTTGCTGCCTAAACATACGGACAAAATACTTATTAGCAGTAGCGGTAATCCAAAAACTACAATTAGCATAGATAAGTCAATTTCAAACCCTGCATTATCTTGCAAATAATAAATTCTCGAAAAATCATTTGAGTAATCTAAAACTTTGATTTTTCCTCTTTTCTGCGCCCATGCTATAACTTCCCCGGGAATTTAAACTCCTCAGCATGACTACTTTTTAACAATTCATATCTTGCTATAAAATAAATCCAAATAATTGATGGAAACCGGAACACAAAAGAACCGATGCAGTGAACATTGGTTTTTTTGTTTTATTAACTGATTCTAAAACTCATATTCAGGGTGATAAACATATAACGCAAACAAAAAAAAGATATTCGCTAAAATATCTCTTTTTGTATTCCCTTATAACAATTAAGACAGCCTGTCTTTAAAATCGTGGTAACCGAATTCTTTTATGATTTTCACGGTACCGTCTGTTTTCGCAACGGCTATAGACGGCAGTTTCATTCCGTTAAAAGTATTGTTTTTTACCATGGAATAGTGAGACATATCCGTAAAGATAAGTCTGTCGCCCACGGAAAGAGGTTTATTGAAGGAATAATCCCCAATAATATCGCCGGCAAGGCAGGTATGGCCACCAAGACGGTAGGTATACTGTTTTTCGCCCGGCTTACCGGAGGAAATTATACCCGGTCTATAGGGCATCTCCAATACATCCGGCATATGGCAGGCAGCGGAAGTATCCAAAACAGCGGTTTGAATGCCTTTATTTTCTATGATGTCCATAACGCTTGCCACCAAAAAACCGGTATTCAATACTACCGCTTCGCCCGGCTCCAGATATACTTCAACGTTGTATTTGGCTTTAAAGTCGGTTATGCATTTCACCAGGGTTTCAACGTCGTAATCATTTCGGGTAATATGGTGACCGCCGCCGAAATTAACCCATTTCATTGAATTCAGATATTTCCCGAACTTTTCCTCCACGGCCTCCAGCGTAGCAACCAAAGCATCTGAGTTTTGCTCGCAAAGAGTGTGAAAATGCAATCCGCTGATACCCTCAAGCATATCCTCTCTGAAATTATCAAGAGTAACACCAAGGCGTGAACCCGGCGAACAGGGGTCGTAAATGGAATGTTCTTGAGTTGAACGCTCCGGATTAATTCTTATGCCGATTTCTTTACCTGCTGAGAGAACTTTTGCCTTGAATTTATCCAATTGGGCAAAGGAATTAAATATTATATGGTCGCAGATATTTACAATCTCGTCTATTTCTTTCTCTGTGTAGGCCGGAGAAAAAATATGGTTTTCCTTGCCCATTTCTTCATAGCCAAGTTTTGCTTCGTAAAGTCCGCTGGCTGTTGTTCCGTCCAGATAAGAGCCTATTAAGGGGTACAGGGCAAACATGGAAAAGGCCTTTTGTGCCAAAAGTATACGACAACCTGTTCTGTCCTTTACGGATTTCAGAACTTCCAGGTTCTGTATAAGCAGTTTTTCGTCTACTATATAATAAGGCGTTTCTAGGTTGTTAATGTCAAAATTCATTAATCCACCAACTCCGGATTAAAGCTTTCTTGCCAAGGAAGTCCCCATTTGTTCAGTTCGTCCATAAAGGGGTCGGGGTCAAATTCTTCTATATTGTATACCCCGGCCTTGTTCCAGAGGCCCTTCATAATCATGGCGGCACCTATCATTGCCGGTACCCCGGTGGTATAGGAAATAGCTTGGGATTCCACTTCTTTATAACATTCTTCATGGTCACAAACGTTGTAGACATAATACACTTTGTCCTTGCCGTCTTTTTTGCCACGGAAAATGCAACCTATATTGGTTTTTCCCTTTGTTCTGGGGCCCAGGGTTGCAGGGTCCGGCAGAACGGCCTTTAAAAATTGAAGCGGTACAATTTTCATTCCTTGGTATTGTATAGGCTCGATTGAGGTCATGCCCACGTTTTCCAAGCATTTTAAGTGGGTTAAGTAGCTCTGCCCAAAGGTCATGAAAAAGCGTATTCTTTTTATACCTTTGATGTTCAACGCTAAAGATTCCAATTCTTCGTGATGAAGAAGGTACATATCTTTTTCGCCGATTTCCGGGAAGTTGTATACTCGCTTGATTTCCATGGGCTCGGTTTCTACCCATTGGCCGTTTTCCCAGTAGCTGCCGTTAGCCGTAACTTCTCTTATGTTGATTTCAGGGTTAAAGTTTGTGGCAAAGGGATAACCATGGTCGCCGGCGTTGGCGTCCAAAATATCTATATATTCGATTTCGTCGAAGTGATGTTTCTGTGCGTAAGCGGAAAATACGCCGGTAACGCCGGGGTCAAAGCCGCTGCCCAGGAGAGCAGTAATTCCGGCTTTTTCAAAGCGTTCCCTGTATTCCCACTGCCATTTGTATTCGAATTTGGCGGTATCAAGTGGTTCGTAGTTTGCCGTATCCACATAATGCGTTTTTGTGGCAAGGCAGGCATCCATAATGGTTAAATCTTGATAAGGTAAGGCAAGATTAATAACCACGTCAGGTTTAAAGGAATTTATCAGTTCAACAAGTTCGTCAACCTTGTCTGCATCAACCTGAGCGGTATGGATTATGGTTTTTCCGCCGTCCAGTTTTGCTTTTAAGGCATCACATTTGCTTTTTGTTCTGCTGGCTATCATTATTTCGCTGAATACTTCACTGTTTTGACAACATTTGTGTACAGTAACGCTTGCTACGCCGCCGCAGCCTATAATTAAAGCTTTTCCCATTTATTTACCTCCGTAACAGTCAAAAAATAATAAGACCCGGTGAAAACTTTTCAGATGAAAAAGTTTTCACCAAACACCTTTCACAAAGACTTTATAATAAAAGATGTACTATATGAATAAAAGAATTATTGGTTTTTACCTTCTTTATCAAATGACAAAAGAATCTCTCTCAAGACCTTACAAGCCACCGAAGTTGACGAACCGCTTAGGTCATAAATAGGTGCAAGTTCTGTTATATCACAGCCTACTATGTTTAAGGAACCTAACCTAATTACAGCACTTAACAATTCGTTAAAATCTATTCCGCCGGCTTCGGGTGTGCCTGTGCCGGGAAAGACGGAGCTGTCAAGAATATCCAGGTCTAAAGTAAAATACACCGGCTTGTCCTTTAGTTGAGCAATTATTTTATCCAAGCCGTTGGTAGTGAATTTTTGTAGGTGTGTATGTTCTTTGGCGAATTCAAAATCGGCTTTTTCGCCGGAGCGTATTCCGAATTGAAAAATTCTGCCGTCTCCAACCAAGTCCCAGACTCTGCGAATTACAGTAGCGTGGGAAAGAGGTTCTCCCAAATAATCGTCTCTTAAATCCGTGTGTGCATCAAAATGTATTATATGCAAATCCGGGTATTTTTCCAGAACGGCCTTAAAAGCACCTAAGGTTACCAAGTGTTCGCCGCCGATCATTAAGGGCAGTTTGTTGTCTTTCAATATATCTCTTGTGAAGTCCTCTATTTCGTCAAGTACCCTCTGGGTATTTCCGAAGGGCAATTCCAAGTCGCCGGCGTCAAAGACTGCAATGTCGCATAAATCCTTGTCTTGGTAAGGGCTGTAGGTTTCTATGGAAAAGGACTCCGAGCGTATGGCTTTGCTTGCAAAACGGGTTCCCGGTCTGTAAGACGTAGTGGAATCGAAGGGTACACCGAAAATTACTGTATGAGATTCGCTGTATTCCTTGTCGCAGGCTATAAAAGTTTCTGTATTTTTATTCAACATCGGCAAGTAACTCCTCTACATAGGTGGGCAAATAAAAGGCACCTTTATGTAGTTTTGTATTGTAGTATCGGGTTTTAATGTTTAAGCTGTTCCAGTAATCGGCATCAAGGTCTTTGATGGGGTGATATTTTTTGGACGCAAAGCCGAAAAGCCAATGCCCGGAAGGATAAGTGGGTATATGTGCTTGATAGACCTTGCAAATATCGAAGGATTCGGTAATGCGTTTATGGGCTCTCTGCATGGCTTGAGCGTCTTTGTCGTAGAAAGGGCTTTCATGCTGATTTACCATAATACCACTGTCTTTCAAAGCCCTGTAGCAGTTACCGTAGAATTCCTTAGTGAACAAGCCTTCACCCGGCCCGAATGGGTCGGTTGAATCAACTATAATAAGGTCATATTGATTTTCGCATTTTCTTATATATTTTAAGCCGTCTTGGTAGTAAATGGTCAGGCGTTCGTCGTCCAAGCAACAGGCGGTTTGGGGTAAATATTCTTTGCAAACCTTAACCACCATTTCATCTATCTCTACCAAGTCTATCTGCTTAATATCTTTATATTTCGCCAGTTCTCTTATTACTCCGCCGTCGCCGGCACCTATAACCAAAACCTTTTTAATTTTGGGGTTTACGGCCATGGCTACATGGGTAATCATTTCGTGATAAATAAATTCATCTTTTTCCGTTAGCATCATAAAGCCGTCTAAGGTCAAAAATCTGCCAAAATCTTTTGAGTAAAATACGTCTATTCTTTGAAAATCACTGTTCACGCTGCAAAGCTGGTTTTGTACTTTTATTGAAAATTTAACATTTTTGGTGTGTTTCTCACTGTACCAAAGCTCCATCCGATTATCCTTTCATAACGTTTATATAATTGGACTGCATATCTTCTGTTCCTGTTACGGAACAGCCCTTTTCTTTGGCATAAATAATATAATCTATGGTTTCTTGGGTTATTTCTTCTCCGGGTGCCAAAATGGGTATGCCCGGAGGGTAGCACATAATAAACTCGGTGCAAATTTTTCCGGAGGCGTTTTTGAGTAAAACAGATTCTTTTTCCGCAAAAAAGGCCTCATTGGGAGTAAATGCCACTCTGGGCGGTATATAATGAAATTCAGCCAAGCCGGTTTTGTCCTTGCTGTAGAGGCGTTTAATTTCAGAAAGGGCACTAACCAAACGCTCAACTTCCTGCAACCTGTCGCCCACGGAAATATAGGCCAGAATATTGCCTATATCGCCGAATTCTATTTGTATATCGTATTCGTCTCGTAACAGGTCATAAACCTCTATACCTGCCAGACCCAAATCAAGGGTATTTACGGACAATTTGGTAATATCAAAATCGAAAATTGCGTCATTGTCCGTAATTTCCTTGGAATAAGCATAGTAACCGCCGATTGCATTTATTTCGTCTCTGGCGTATTGTGCCAGTTTGGTTACTTTTTTAAATATCTCCTTACCGTTAAGGCTTAAATTTTTTCTGGAAATATCCAAGCTGGACATTAACAGATAAGATGCACTGGTGGTTAAGGTTAAATTTATAATCTGGCGAACATAGTTGGCATTTATTTTTTTTCCGCACAGCAAAAATGAGCTTTGGGTTAGGGAGCCGCCGGATTTATGCATACTGATAGCAGACATATCCGCACCCGCCGCCATAGCCGAAACAGGCAGATTTTCGCCGAAATAAAAATGGGCACCGTGAGCCTCGTCAGCCAAAACACTCATATTTTTGGAATGTGCCAAATCCACAATGGATTTTAAGTCGGAGCAGATTCCGTAATATGTGGGGTTATTGACCAGAATCGCTTTGGCATCCGGGTTTTCTTCCATAGCACGTTTTACGTCCGAGACAGACATTCCCAAGGCTATGCCCAAGCGTTTATTGGTTTTAGGGTTGACGTATACCGGTTCGGCTCCGCAAATAGCCAGACAGTTTAAAACGCTGCGGTGAACATTTCTGGGCAAAATAATCTTTTCGCCTTTTTTGCAGACAGACATTATCATAGCCTGAACGGCAGAGGTGGTTCCGTTAACCATAAAAAATGCATTTGCCGCTCCAAATGCATCAGCCGCTATTTCCTCGGCTTCCTTAATAACCGAAACCGGATGGCACAGATTATCCAAGCACTTCATGGAGTTTACGTCCACGGAAAGGCATCTTTCACCCAAAAAATCGCTTAAAGCCGTATTTCCTTTGCCTCGTTTGTGGCCCGGCACGTCAAAGGGAACAACCCGTTGCCTTTTTAATCCTTCCAAGGCTTCAACAATAGGCACCCTGGTCTGTAGTTGTCTGTCCATTATCAATCCCCTTGTATAGTAACAACTTTAAAGAATAAACCTTCCGGAACACTTATTCTGAAGCTAAAATTTTCAACAAACCCCTTTCAAAAAAATTAATAATTTTATTGTAGGGTTTGTCTTCCGGCAAGTTGATAAACTATATAATCATTTATAGGTAGGCGGTAACATATATTTTTAAGCAGTTGTATATCAATAAACATTGGCTCCGCTGAAAATCTCAATCATTTCCTGCCTTAAACTGTTTGTTATAGATAGTCTTGTTTTGGGAGCCAATTCGTATACATCAGTGTTAAAAAGATAGTTTTGCAGATTAATGTCTTTAATCAGCATTTTGGTGTGAAACATATTTGATTGATATACGTTAATGTCTATAGCGTCGTATTTTTCCAGAGTTGCAGGGTTTATATAATCTTGTATTGAAGTAATCTTATGGTCTATAAACAGTTTTTTACCTTCTATATCTCTGGTAAAACCTCTTACCCGGTAATCCATGGTAATAATGTCCGAATCAAAACTGCCTATAAGATAATCCAGAGTACGCAAAGGCGTAATCTCGCCACAGGTTGCCACGTCTATATCCACTCTAAAGGTAGCGATGGAATTGTCCGGATGAAATTCCGGGTAGGTATGAACGGTGACATGGCTTTTATCCAAATGCATTAAAACGGTTTCGCCCTTGCGTTTGCATTGCATGGACTCCTCCGCTATCAAAAAGGTAACACTGGCCCCTTGTGGGTCGTAGTCCTGTTTTGAGACGTTTATTACATTGGCACCTATCATATTTGTTACATTGTGCAGTATATCCGTAAGCCTTTCGGAATTGTACTGCTCGTCTATATAGGCGATGTAATCGTGCTGTTCTCTTTCGCTTTTTGCGTAGCAAACGTCAAAAATATTAAAACTAAGAGACTTTGTAAGATTATTAAACCCGTGCAACTTTAACTTTTTCTCCAAAATTTACCACCTTCCAAAATCAAAAGCCCAAAGCGAAGCTGCATTTTGCAACAAGCACTTGGGCCTTTTCTACAGAAGTTTATTTTTATATTAATATCAAAATAATTTTAATTATGTAGTGTTTAG
>CAYMOU010000026.1:0-28717 GCA_964392115.1 uncultured Defluviitaleaceae bacterium
CGGATTGGATAATTTGCTCTGTGTGGGTATCTATGGAAGCTGTGGCTTCGTCCAGAATAAAAATCCGTGGGTTGCTTAAAACCGCCCGGGCAAAGGAGATAAGCTGTTTTTCGCCGGTAGACAGTTTATCGCCGCCTTCGCCTACTTCCGTATCCATACCGTGTTCCATACGCATTATAAAGTCATAGGCGTTGACGGTTTTTGCCGCTTGGATAATTTCTTCGTCTGTGGCATCAAGTTTGCCGTAGCGAATGTTTTCTTTAACGGTGCCGCTGAATAAATGGGGTGTTTGCAGAACGTAACCCAGATTGGATTGTAGCCAGATTTGGGAGCGTGCTTTGTAGTCTTTACCGTCTATGAGAATACGCCCGGATTTTGGTTCGTAGAAGCGGCAGAGTAGGTTTACTATGGTGGTTTTGCCGGCACCGGTTTCGCCTACAAGGGCTATTTTTTCCCCGGCTTTTACATCTAAGTTAAAATTTTTAAGTACGGGTTCGGTTTCGTTATAGAAAAAGCTGACGTTATCAAAGGTGATGTCACCATTGATTTTTTCCCAGTTTTCGGTTTTTGGGTTTAGGGCATCGCCGTATATTGCCAGTACGGCTTGTGGGTCGCTGATTTCGGGGTCTGTATCTAACAAGGAAAAAGTTCTTTCAGCTGAGGCTTGGGCGGATTGCATTTCCGCAAAGGCCCTAGCCAGTTGTTGTATAGGCTCAAAAATTTGCACGGCGTAGGAAACGAAAACCGACAGGGTGCCCAAGTCCAAAAGTTTATTGTTAATCTGTATGCCACCTGCCCATAAAACCGCACCTATAGCCAAACTGCCCAAGGAAAGCACCACCGGCAGAAATACCGATGAAAAAACAGCCGCACGAATGGAAACCTTGCGCATATCCGAGGTTAGCACTTCAAATTCCGCAAAGTTGGCATCTTCACGAACCAAGGTTTTTGTGGTTCTTGCACCGTTTATGCCCTCGTTAACGGCACCGGTTATTTTGGAGTTACGTAGGCGTACCTCACGTTGGCTTTTGAAAATAAGCTTCTGAAATATATAGGTTGCCGCCACCAGCAGAGGAACAGTTCCCAAAATTATCCAAGCCAAAAGGGCATTCAGCATGAACATACATACCACTATAACTATGACAAAAGCCGAGCCCCAGATTAGGTCTATACAGTTCCAAGCTAAAACATCGCCTATTTTTTGGGTATCGGAGGTAAGGCGTGCCATAAGCCAGCCAACGGCTTTGTTGTCGTAATAAGAAAAGGACAGTTCCTGCAGCTTTTTGAAGCCGGCCTTGCGAATGTCATAAGTTATGCCGGTTTCAAGCTGCCCGGAGTTTACTATGAAAACATAGACATTTACAAATTGCAACAAAATCAAGCCCAAATAAACCGCTATAAAAACAGGCATGGTGCTAAAATCACCGGCGTCTATATACAGGTTTATGGCGTATTTTGTTGCCAGCGGGAAAATAACGTCTATAATCGCCATAATTATCATGGTGACCGCCAGAAAGGCCACCTGTTTTTTGTATGCTGCGGTACATTTAAGTAGTTTTTTCCAGAGGCTGTAATCAAAACCCTTGGTATATTCCTGTTCCTCGAAAGTATTCATTGATTCACCCTCTTTAATAAAACTTTTCTTGCAGGAAACACAGGTTGATAAATTTTCATTGTCTACATTAATAATAGCCGATTAAAGCAGGGATTTATTTCTAAAGAGGTTTAACTACAGTTTACTTGGGTATTCCGTATTGGGATAAACTGCTGTTGCTGTAACGGCTGTCGTTGGTTAATTCTTTGCCGAACCAAAGAGGAGCGGTGAATTGTTCCGATTCTTCAAGATCGTTAAATTCAACCTCGACAGTCATCAAGCCGTTTAATTCTCCTTCATATACGTCAAGCTCGGCTGTAAGGGAGTTTTCCAGAGGTATAAAATAACGCTGCTTTTCTATGGTATTACCTTTCACAAGTTTTTGCAAGTTTTGGTATTCATCCGGGGTAATAGCCATTTCAAATTCCTGTCTGGACAATTTGCCCATGCCCTTGACGGTGAAGAAATAATTATCGTCGGATTTTCTTATTCTTAAAGTAGGTCTTGCTGAAATATAACTTTGACTGATTTCCGACTTTTTCAAATTGTTTAAGTCAAAAGGAAGCTCTGTTATGAGAAATTTCCGTTCGATTTCCGTATTTTCTGCCTTACTGCAATTTTTAAGGAAGATTTCGTTGATTTCAATTAATTTTTCCATACGTTCCACAGAGGGACCGCCTTCGATGTTGCGGTTGTTTACGCAGGCATCAAGGGAAATTGCTTCGTAGACGGATTCGTCGAATACATGGGAAATTTTCTTGTATTCGGACAATGAAAGCTGTTCAAGGGCTTTGTTGTTTTCTATGCAATATAATACAAGCTTGCCCAGAATTTCGTGGGCATCTCTAAACGCCACGCCTTTTTTAACCAGCCAATCGGCGGCATCGGTGGCGTTGGTAAAACCGCCAAGGGCGGCGTTTCGGAGGGTTTCTTTGTTTACCTTCATTATTGAAATCATGCCGTTAAAGACCGGCAGGCACATTTTCACAGTGTCTATGGCATCGAAAGCGCCTTCTTTATCTTCCTGCATATCTTTATTATAAGCAAGAGGCAAGCCTTTCATTACCGTTAAAAGACCCATTAAATCGCCGTAAACCCGGCCGGTTTTACCACGGATAAGTTCTGCCATGTCCGGGTTTTTCTTTTGGGGCATAATGCTGGAGCCTGTGCAGTAGCCGTCGTTAAGCTCGATAAACTTAAATTCGTGGCTGGACCAGATGATGATTTCCTCGCAGAAACGGCTAAGGTGCATCATTAACAGGCTTAGGTTGCTTAACAATTCTATCAAAAAGTCTCTGTCCGAGACTGAATCCATGCTGTTTTGGGTAATGTCGGAGAAGCCCAGTTCCTTGCAGACGGCGTATCTGTCTAAGTTGTAAGTAGTGGTTGCCAAAGCACCGGAGCCAAGGGGCATTTTGTCCGTGCGTTTATAGGTGTCGCTTAGGCGTTCCATGTCTCGTTTAAACATTTCGGCGTAGGCAAGCATATGGTGTGCAAAGGTTACCGGTTGGGCTCTTTGCAGATGGGTGTAGCCGGGCATAACGGTGGTTTTGTGTTCTTTGGCTAAGTTGTTAAGGGTGTAAATTATATCTTTGATTTGGGATTGGATAGCTTTTATTTCTTTTTTTGTGTAGATTCTCATGTCTAGGGCTACTTGGTCGTTGCGACTTCTGCCGGTATGCAGACGTTTGCCAACTTCGCCTATGCGGTTTATCAGTTCCGATTCTATGTTCATGTGTATATCTTCGGCTTGTTCGCTGAATTGGATTTTGCCGTTTTCTATATCTGCCAGTATTTCCGGCAAGGTTTTGCAGATTAATTCCGCATCAGTTTGAGAAATAATGCCTTGTTTGCCCAACATTTTTGCGTGAGCCATTGAACCTTGTATATCTTCTTTATACAGGCGACAGTCAAAGCCTATGGAAGAATGAAAGTGGTCTGTAGTGCTGTCTGTTGTTGCTGTAAATCTACCGCTCCAAAGTTTCATAAGTCCTCCCGGGAAAGTGATTTAAAAGATTAAGACCTTGAGGAAAACTTTTTCTGAAGAAAAAGTCTTCCTCAAACTCCTTTCAAAAAGACTTTAATATTATGAAAAGGGTTTCGTGGTGTAAAAAATCTTATTGGTGTAAAATTCTATGGAATCTCGTTTTATTGTTAAAAGTGCATACCCTATTGGATATGCACTTACATTTTTAATAAGTATATAGTTAAATTGTTATTTGTTCAAGTTTTCTTTCATTAATGCTCTGACTTTTAAGGGAAGGCCGAAAAGATTGATGAAGCCTTCGGCGTCGTGGTGGTTGTAGAGGTCGCCGGTGGTGAAGCTTGCCAGTTCGGGGTTGTAGAGAGAAAATTCGGAATTTGAGCCGGCGGGAGTGATATTGCCTTTGTAGAGTTTAAGGCGAACTGTGCCGGTTACGGTTTGTTGGGTAGTATCCACAAAGGCGGAAAGAGCTTCGCGGAGAGGAGTGAACCATTCGCCGGAATAGATTAATTCTGCCATTTTTGTTGCCACTACTTCTTTGAAAGCGGTGGTTTGTTTGTCCAGACAGAGATATTCCAGTTCTCTGTGGGCATAGTAAAGGATGGCACCGCCGGGTGTTTCGTATACCCCACGGGATTTCATACCCACAACCCTGTTTTCCACCAAATCAACTACGCCGATGGCGTTTGCTCCGCCGATTTCGTTGAGTTTAATCATAAGGGTAACCGGATCCATAGCTACGCCGTTTAATGCAAAGGGTATACCTTTTTCAAAATCAATTTGAACGTAAGTTGGTGTATCCGGTGCGGTTTCGGGGGTTACGGTAAGTTTGAGAAGCTTTTTGTAGTTGGGTTCGTTTAAGGGGTCTTCCAGTTCCAGACCTTCGTGGCTTAAATGCCAAATATTTCCGTCACGGCTGTAGTTTTCTTCTTTTGAAACGGGGTAATCTATGCCGCGTTTTGCCAAGTATTCAAGTTCTTCTTCTCTGGAAGTAATGTCCCAGGTACGCCAAGGAGCGATAATTTTAAGGTGAGGAGCAAGAGCTTTAATGGTTAATTCGAAACGGATTTGGTCGTTGCCTTTGCCTGTGGCACCGTGGCAAATGGCGGTAGCTTTTTCTTTTAAAGCTATGTCTACCAACACTTTTGCGATTAAGGGACGGGCAATGGAAGTACCGAGGAGATATTTGTCTTCGTAAACGGCGTTTGCTTTCAACATGGGGTAAACGTAATTTACCATCATTTCGTGACGAACGTCTTCTATATAACATTTGGAAGCACCGGTGCTGATAGCACGTTCTTCCAGACCTTCGGTTTCTTTGCCTTGTCCTACGTCAACACAAACAGCAATAATTTCACAATCCGGGTATTCATCTTTTAACCACGGAATAATAACGGTAGTATCCAGACCACCGGAATAAGCCAAAACGATTTTTTCACTCATTAGTTTTCCTCCTGAAATGTTAGTATGTGTTGTATAAATACTCACATATCTGCATTATTATAAATGTGATATAAAGGTTGCTTGCTATATTATACCGAATAAATTTAAAAATTACAACATTTTTTTCTTGCATATTTTGTGAATACTTTGTATAATTATAAAAACAGGAGGAATGGCTATGATTAGCGTTGGAATTATGGGAGCCACAGGTTATGTAGGCTCCGAATTATTGAGACTTATAAAAGCACATCCCAATTTGGATTTAAAATTGATTACAAGCCAAAGCTATGTGGGTAAAGAATACGGAGATATTTTTCAAAATTACCGACATGAGCAAAACCTGGTTTGCCAAGATATAGAGTTACCGGAAGCTGCCGAGCAATGTGACGCTGTATTTATCGCCTTACCTCACGGCATAGCAAGCCAAAAGGTGACAAAGGACATATTAAACAAAACCACGGTCATAGACCTGGGTGCAGATTTCCGTTTAAAAGATAAAAAAGTTTACGAAAATTGGTATGCCACCGAGCATTTCGGGCCGGAATTGCTTGAAAAGGCCGTATACGGGCTTTGTGAAATAAATCGTGAAGACATAAAATCTACTAAGTTGGTTGCGAACCCGGGCTGTTATACCACCTGTAGCATACTGGCTTTGTACCCTCTTTTTAAAGAAGGTTTGATTGAACCGGACTCCGTTTGTATAGATGCAAAGTCCGGCGTATCCGGTGCCGGCCGTGGGGTTTCCTTGGATGTACATTTTAATGAAGTGAACGAAAGCATCAAGGCATACAAAATTGCATCCCACAGGCACACCCCGGAAATCGAGGAACAACTGTCCTATGCGGCAGGCGAAGAAATTATTCTGAATTTCACTCCTCATCTTGTTCCCATGAACAGAGGAATTTTGTCAACCTGCTACGCAAAGCTGAAACCCATGTATAAAAATACAAGTTACAGCGACATTCAAAACGTGTATAAAAAATATTATGACGATGAATATTTTATTAGACTATGCAAAGAAAATACATTCCCGGAAACACGTTGGGTCAAAGGCTCTAATTTCTGCGACATAGGCTTTACCTTAGATAAACGCACCGGACGGATTATTGTGGTTTCCGCCTTAGATAACCTTTTAAAAGGTGCGGCAGGTCAAGCAGTACAAAATTTAAACATCTGCTTGGGATTAGACGAAAAAACCGGTCTGGAAGGTTTGCCGGTGTTTCCGTCATAAAATTAGAAATAATTATACCGGGTAAATTGCGAAAAGCTCCCGTTCAGCAATGTTAAAGTCTTTTTGAATATTCTTTTAATCTTGGAGGTTCCTATGAAAATAACTGAGGGCAACGTTACAAGCCCCAAAGGCTTTAAAGCCGCAGGAGGTAACGTTGGCATAAAAAAAGACAGAGCAGACTTCGCCATGGTGGCCAGCGACGTTGATGCAGTATTCGCCGGCAGTTTTACCACAAATATTGTTAAAGCCGCTCCGGTGGTTTGGGATATGAAAATTTTAGATACTAAAGCTACCGTCAGAGGCATAGCCGTAAACGCAGGCAACGCCAACGCCTGCACCGGAAAACAAGGCGAAGACGACAACTTTTCCATAGCTAAGACTTACGGCGAAATGCTGGGCGTTCAAGCGGAAGATATATTGGTTTGCTCCACCGGGGTTATAGGCGTAACCCTACCCATGGATAAAATTTTAACCGGTATGCCCGGGGTGTTCCAAACCATGGGCTACCACCACAAAAACGGCGCAGATGCCGCCGCCGCCATTATGACCACCGATACCTTTGCCAAATCCGTAGCCGTTGAAATTGAAATCGCCGGCAAAAAGGTAACTATAGGCGGCATGGCGAAAGGCTCCGGCATGATACACCCCAACATGGCAACCCTGCTTTCCTTTATCACCACAGACGCAAACATCACCAAAGAACTGCTAAACAAAGCACTGAACCAAGTAGTTAAGGAAACCTACAATATGATTTCCGTAGACGGCGATACCAGCACCAACGACACCGTGCTTTGCCTGGCAAACGGTCTTGCGGAAAACCCTGTAATCACCTCCGAGGACGAAAATTATAAAATCTTCTTCGAAGCCCTGCTTTCCGTAAATAAAAAACTAGCCATAGATATAGCCAAAGACGGCGAAGGCGCAACAAAACTTCTCACCGTTATGGTAAATTCCGCAAAAACCAAGGACGACGCACAAAAAATATCCAAATCCGTTATCTCCTCCAGCCTGTTTAAAGCGGCTCTGTTCGGAGAGGACGCAAACTGGGGCAGGGTGCTTTGTGCCATGGGTTACAGCCAAGCAGATTTTGACCCAAGCATGGTAGACCTTGAATTCTCCTCGTCTTACGGAAAAATAGACCTGATGACCAAGGGCGTTCCCATAGTTTTTGACGAAGACCACGCCGCAAAAATCCTGGCCGAAAAAGAAATCACCGTAACCGTAAACTTAAACCTGGGCACAGAATCCGCCTGCGGTTGGGGTTGCGATTTAACTTATGATTATGTAAAAATCAACGGAGATTACCGGTCATAAAATATTAGCGGCTCTGCGGAGGTTCTTTTTTCGGAAAAGCTTTCGCCAAGTCTTTCAATTAGGAGGAATCATGCAAAATTTTATAGAAAAAGACATAGAAAAAGCCAAGGTATTGGTTGAAGTTTTACCTTATGTAAAAGAATTCGGCGGCTACACCGCAGTAATAAAATACGGCGGCTCGGCCTTAATAGACGATAATATTAAATCCACCATAATTCAGGACATTGCCCTGTTGAAATGTGTAGGCATAAAGCCCATTATAGTACACGGCGGCGGCCCGGACATAAACAAAATGCTGTCCCGGTTGGAAATAGAAAGCAAGTTCCACAACGGCTTGAGAATAACCGACGAAGCCACCATGGAAGTGGTTGAAATGGTGCTGTCCGGCACAATAAACAAGGCAATCGCTTCGGAATTAACCCTACAAGGCGTTCGTGGCGTAGGCATCAGCGGTAAAGACGCCGGCATTTTGAAAGCCAAGAAAAAGCTTGCCGACGGTCAAGATTTGGGTTTGGTCGGCGTAATCGAAGAAGTGGACACCGCCCTGCTGAAAACCCTACTGGACAACGATTTCGTACCCGTTATAGCACCCATAGGCACAGACGAAGAAGGCAACACCTTTAACATCAACGCCGACTACGCCGCTGTGGCAATAGCCGGCGCATTAAACGCCGAAAAACTGGTCTTTCTTACGGACGTTAACGGTATAATGAGTGACGTTTCCAATTCCGATTCCGTTTACAGCAGAATAAAAACCGACGACATCAAAAAGATGATAGAAGCCGGAACAATCTCCGGCGGAATGATACCCAAGGTTGAATGCTGTATGGCAGGAGTGGAAGCCGGGGTAAGACACGTGCATATTTTGGACGGTAGGGTACAACACTGTTTAATCCTGGAAATATTCACCAAGGACGGTATAGGCACTTTAATCGAACGTTAAGGAGGAACCCCTAATGAAAGCCTTTGATAATATAATGAATACATACAACCGCTTTCCTTTGGTGTTGACCAAGGGCAGCGGTATGTATGTTTATGACCACCAAGGCAAAGAATATTTGGACTTTGTGGCAGGTATAGCCGTTAACGCTTTGGGCCACGGGCATAAGGGGCTTGCGGAAGTTATAGCCAAACAAGCCGAAACCTTAATTCATGTTTCAAATTTATACTGGACAGAACCGCAACTGTCACTGGCTGAGAAACTTACGGGAAACTCCTGCTTTGATAGGGTATTTTTCTGCAACTCCGGTGCGGAAGCCGTAGAAGGTGCGCTGAAATTATCCCGTAAATACGGCAAGGGACGTTATGAAATAATTTGCATGGAAAACTCCTTCCATGGGCGTACTTTCGGTGCGGTCACAGCCACCGGGCAAAAGAAATACCAAGCCGGCTTGGAGCCCATGCTGCCGGGTATAGTTCATGTACCTTTTAACGATTTTGAAGCACTGAAAGCGGCGGTAAACGAAAAAACCTGTGCCGTACTTTTAGAGCCGGTTCAAGGCGAAGGCGGTATTAAGGCCGCAAATAAAGAATATCTGCAAAATGTACGCAAACTTTGCGACGAAAAAGATTTGCTTCTGGTATTCGACGAAATTCAATGCGGCGTGGGACGTTGCGGAACCTTGTTTGCACATGACAGCTTTGGTGTAAAACCGGACGTGATAACCTTGGCTAAAGGTTTGGCCGGCGGTGTTCCCATAGGAGCCATGCTTGCTGTAGAGAAAGCGGCACAGGCCTTTGCACCCGGTGACCATGCCTCTACCTTCGGCGGAAATCCCTTGGCAACTGCCGCTGCGGACTATGTGATAAGCCAACTAACCGGCGGATTACTTGAAAACGTTAACAAACAAAGCAAATACCTTATGGAAAAGCTGCAAGCCCTTAAAGAAAAATTCCCGGTTATAACGGATGTACGTGGCTTGGGCTTAATGCTGGGTATAGAATTGTCCGTAGCCACCGCTCCTATTATAGGCAAATGCTTGGAAAACGGGCTGCTGTTGGTAGGATCAGGCACCAATGTAATTCGTTTTGTTCCTCCTTTTATACTGAAAGAGGAAGACACAGACAAAGCTATGGAAATATTGTCTAAGGCTTTGGAAAGTTGTATATAAATACAGTTATAAACAAAAAACCTTGAGATTTGGCTCTCAAGGCTTTTTTGTTTGTTGAAATAACTATCTGGGTTCGATAATAGTTCTGGGTTGTTCTTGACCCTCGTATTCAAGAGGTTGAAGCGGACGTATTGGAACTGCGCTTAATTTGTTAAGCACGTCTTGAAGTTCTGTTTGGGTTACGGGAGAATTGGGGAAGAATTGTCCGATGGCATCTGTGCGAATAATGCCAAGCTCTATATATTTATTAACTGCATAGTAAGCGTCGGGGTTATCTTCTTTGCTTATATCCCAAACCTTATCGCTTTCAAAGTTTACCGTATCCGGCAAGTCGAACAGTTTATCCAGACAGTCAACCAATTCTGCTCTGGTCATAGGCTCGTCGGGATAGAATTTGTTCCAGCGGTCGGGCTTGATTATGCCGTATTTTCTTGCCTTTGCCACATAGTATTTATTGGGATGGTTTTCGGCTATATCGTTAAAGTTAAAGTCAATGCTTGAAATTTCCGGCAAGCTTGATGCATAAATCATCAATTGTTTAATTGCCTCGCTTCTGGTTAAAATGCCTGCATTGTTTTGACCCTGATTGGGGTTACCGTTAGGATTAATTCTTGCATAGTTCAATATAGGCGATTGGTCGAAATCAAGAGAGTTTTTATCATTTTCGCCGTAAAGAGAGATGTCGTACAAACTTGTGTTATTGGCAGAATCTTCAGTATTGTCGGGCAGAACGGTTGGGTCAACAACTTCTATCTTAATGATTTCGGTTTGTACCATACCCTTTTGCTCGTCAAAAGTTTCTGCGGATGTCCAATTTCTGATAACAGTTTTCTCTTTTTTGTTTTGTCCCGGAGCCGATTCGTTAGGTTTGGGAGGTTTGGGTGTAGGAGTTGGAGTTGGCTCGGGTGCCGGCGTAGGTGTGGGAGCCGGTGTTGGTGTAGGAGCCGGAGTGGGTGCCGGGGTAGGTGTGGGCGCCGGGGTTGGTGTAGGCGCCGGGGTAGGTGTAGGAGTAGGTGCCGGGGTTGGCGTAGGTTGCGGGGCAGCTACGGTTTTGTAATTGGCATATTCTACCCATACTTCTTTTGTATCCTGACCCAAAGCCCAACTTCCCGAGCCTCTGAGGTTATATCTGTTAACCAAGTCCAATTTCCAGGCTGTTGCTGTTATATCGTCATACCAAATTTCGTATTCGCCGGGTGTCAATATCCTGCCACCCCAGAGTTTGGGCGCTACTTCGTTTGAAGTAAGGATAAGTTTAACCTGTGCCGATTGTTTGTCGGGGTAATAAGTCTTGGTGGTATTGTAGTTTTCCAGCAAGTTCTTTACGTCAAGGCTGGTTACTCCGTTGCCGCCCACCGCATCGCCTGTTTTCCAGTAACGGCCGAAGAAGGGCAGACCCAGAACTATTTTGTCCGGTGTGGTATATTTAAGTGCGTATTGTACTGATTTATCAACGAAGGTACTGCTGGCAATAGGCCCCGGGGCACTGCCGTAGTAGGATTCGTCGTAGCCCATAATCATAAGATAATCGGCATATTTGCTTAAAGCCGCATAGTCATAAGAACCGTGCCAGCCTTGGGTCCAGCCGTAGGGGTTTGCCGCAACCGAAACCGTAATCATTTTGTTGGGCATACGTTCCCTTAAACGCTTTACAAAATTGGTGTAGGCATCACGGTGAAGATGAGACACATTTTCAATATCAACGTTGATACCGTCAATGTTATAAGTATTTATTAAGTTTGCTACTTGTGCGGTAAGGGCTTCTGTGTTATCCAGAGCGATAACCCCTAAGTTTCTGTCCCAGTGGTTGCTGATAAAGGGTATAACCGCAATGTTTTTGTCATGCATAGCGTTGATGAAATTGGCATCAACTTTAGGCGCATACAAGCTGCCGTCAGGATTAATGTCAAAATAGTCCGGTGAGACGCTGTTCAGCACGCCGTCGGTATTACCCACGTTTGTTTTGTATTGGGTGGTGGTGCCGCCGAACAAAAATGACATTGCGTATTCATGGGCAAAAGCAGGCGTAGTTAGGCTTACTGCCAGTACCATTGCCGAAAAAATCTTAATGAATTTTTTCAATTCAATTCCTCCTTTTCTGGTATTTAGTGTTTGTTGAAATATGTTGAATATTCCTATAAAAATTTGTAAGTTCATAGAAGGTAAGGTTAATACCGGAATATAAATACGCTGATTAATACTTGGTTCGAAAACTTCCTATGCCGAAATTTTCAAAACCTCCACACGTCAATTCTCCTTTCGACAAAATAAATTTTACGATTTTTAACATAAAATCTTTTTCACTCGGCAAATTAATGATATACTAAAAATAATGCTAAAAAATAAGTCGAAATTAGAAAATAAATATAGATTAAATTTTATTCTAAAACTGTTTCCGTATAAGAAAACGTCTTTACTGCGGTCAAAAACCGAACCGAGGTAAAATTTGGAGGTGCAAACTTGGGTAGAATAATAGCAATAGCCAATCAAAAGGGTGGTGTGGGCAAGACCACCACAAGCGTTAACCTATCGGCCTGTTTGGCACAGGCAGGCAAAAAGGTGCTTGTGGTGGACTGTGACCCTCAAGGAAACACCACTTCCGGCTTGGGCATAGAAAAAAACGAACTGAACTGTATGCTTTATCATCTGATAATCGGAGAAAAAACCCTAGACGAGGTTATAAGAAAGACCTGCGTGGAAAACTTGGACATATTGCCGTCAAACATAAATCTGGCCGGTGCCGAGGTTGATTTGATAGGCTACGAAGAAAGAGAATACATATTAAAAAACGCCTTGATAAAGCCCAAGGCATATTATGACTTTATTTTGATAGACTGTCCGCCGTCCCTTAACGTGCTGACGATAAATGCTCTGACAGCGGCGGATTCTATTCTGGTGCCCATACAATGCGAATATTACGCTCTGGAGGGCTTAACCCAGTTGTTCCACACCATAAATTTGGTGCAAAGAAAGCTTAACCCAAAACTGGAGATAGAGGGCGTTGTTTTCACCATGTATGACCCAAGAACCAATCTTTCCATGCAGGTGGTGGAAGAAGTTAAGGAACACTTGGGCAGCTCTGTCTACAGATGTATTATCCCCAGAAATGTTAGGTTAAGCGAAGCTCCCAGCCACGGCTTGCCCATTACTTTATATGATAAAAAATCCAAGGGTGCGGAAGGTTATGTTCTGCTGGCGGATGAAGTAATCAAAAACGCCCATATGTACTTATAATAAAGCCTTTTTTATAACTTATACACACAAAATACAGCTTTTCGAAGGAGGTAAATATGTCCGGTACTCGCAAAGCCCTTGGCAAGGGCATAGGTATGCTGATTCCCACGGAAAGTCCTAAAACCGAGGACAAATCGGGCGTAATAGAAGTTGATATAAATAAAATCGAGCCCAACAAAATGCAACCCCGTAAATATTTCGACGAGGATTCTTTATTCGAGCTTGCCGAATCCCTGAAAACTTTCGGCTTAATACAGCCATTAATAGTTAAGGAAGAGGACGGTTATTACTCCATTATCGCCGGTGAACGCCGCTGGCGTGCGGCAAGAATTGCAAAACTGCCCACTTTGCCGGTAATTATCAAGGAATACAACGCCGTTGAAATGCTACAGGTGGCCTTAATCGAAAACATACAACGCAAGGACCTAAACCCTGTTGAGGAAGCCCAATGCTACAAACGTCTGATTGAGGAGTATTTTTTCAGCCAAGAAGACGTAGCAGCTAAAATCGGTAAAAGCCGCAGTTCAGTATCAAACGCCATAAGCCTTTTAAACCTTGACGAAAGAGTGCAAAACTTTATAATCGAAGGGAAATTGTCCGTGGCTAAAGGCCGTGCGTTGCTCACTCTCAACGATAATTATTTTCAATTTGAACTGGCAGAAAAAATAATAGAAGAGGACCTGTCTCTTAAAGATATAGAAAAACTAATAGCCGGGATAAACGAAAACGCCCAACCACAAAAGACCCGGCCCGAAAAAAACACCCACTTTGTTCAAGCCGAACAGGACTTAAAACAAATTTTGGGCACCAAAGTAATTATTAAGGACAGAAAAAACAAAGGCAAAATCGAAATTGAGTACTATTCAAACGAGGAATTGGACAGGCTTATGTCCATGTTCAAAAGAATAGCACCCTAGCAAGCCTTGCAACATTTTTAAACTTGGAGCTGATTGAATGAATTTTTTTAGCACGGAAGTTCTTGTGGTAGTTTTGATTGTACTGACGGCGGCTTTGCTGGCCCTTTGCATAGTCAATACCGTTACTATATTTAAGGTAAAAAACCGGGTAAATAAATTTTTCGGAGAACGTGGCGGCCTTAGGGATGTGGAAACCATGCTTGAGGAGCATTTGGAGAATAACAAAATGTTGGATCAAAAATTCGACATGATTTCCGAATCCATAGAATCCATTAATGCTCGCCTTGCCAAATGCCTACAAAACGTAAGCTTGGTGCGCTACAACCCTTTTGAAGATATGGGCGGCGATTTCTCCTATGCTTTGGCTTTGCTGGACGAAAACTACGACGGCATTATTTTAAACGGGCTACACGCCAGAGACTATTGCCATACCTACGCAAAATCCATTGAAGGGCTGAATTCCGAATATCCCTTGTCAAAGGAAGAAAAACAGGCCTTAACCAAGGCCGCTATGGACCACGAAAAAAATTAACATTCAGCCAAAGACCTTTTTATTTGCGTTTCCTTGACGGGTTCGCCTATAAAAAGGTCTTTTAAAATAAATTTATCTAATGTCAATTTTTATACATCAATCTCATAGAATATCTATAATAGTTATTGCACCGCAGTAACTTTTGTTTTTTAACGGTAAACGCCGGTTGTATTCTAACCCGGTTTACCGCCTAAAGATATTTTTGAGGAGGCTGTATATGAACGGTTTTAACAATCCCATGATGATGATGTTGTTAATCATGATGATGCAAGGCGGAATGGCCGGAAACGACATGCTTATGCTTATGCTTATAATGATGATGATGTCCGGCGGCAATGGCAGCTACAAAATGATGGAAGCGGGAATGTAGGAGGAGGACATGAACTGATATGGATATGTTCAAAATGTTTGAGCAGGCCATGAGTTTGTCCGAAATGTTTAAGGAGCAAGCAGGAAACCAAGACACCGAACAAAATTCCGGACCCGACTTTCAAAAACTTATGCAAATGATGCAAATGTTCAATTCTTTTAATCAAACCGGGAATCAATCCGAAAACTTACATACTTCGAATCCGCAAACTCCCGACCTTTCCTGGCAAATTATGTGCATAAACGCCGCCTTGCCTTATTTGGAGTTTAGGTTTCAAAAAATTCTGGGTATCATGATTAGGTTCATGGAACTGCAAAATATCCTCGAGCTTACAGAGGAATCCGTCGATATGCATTATCGTCACGATTGGCGCCAAGGTATGCTTAACGCTATGAAGCCTTTTGTATCCCCGGCCAATCAACAAAAGATTGATTTCCTGATTAAATTTATTGAGCTTACAGATATACGAAACGGAATATAAGGTTTAAATTTAAAAAAGCTGACCGGAGTCAGCTTTTTTTATTTGTTAAGATTTATAATAAAATTCTTGCCATCATATACATCAAAAATACGCAGAAAATCATATATGTAACACAGTAAGAAGCCAACATATAAACCAATTTGTCATCGTCCCAATTATGGGCATATTTAAAGCCTATAAAGGTAAATATTACGGAAAGCAATATACCCATAGCGAAAAGGATAAAGGCAAAGCCTTCAAGCACAAAGATAAGCAAAGAACCTACCAATAATGTTACTGACATTGGTATGGTAACAAAGCCGGCAAAACACAAGCCCTGTACAAAATCGAAGTTTTTATTGAATACCTTAACGTAAATCAAAGATGCTACCGCCATAAGCACGGTAAACGCACCGGACATAATTATTGAAGTAAAGAAAATTTTAGCGTAAGGTACTAAGTCTCCGCCATAAGGCGAGAGAAATGCGCCGCCGAAAGGTAAGGAGCGCATAAACACACCTATTATAGCGCTCATCATGGTAAACATAGATACCGTAAAAGCAATGGCAAAGATAGAGATTAAGCCCCAAGCCAAGCCTTGGTCACGTTTTTGATATAAAGACTTAACAGTGGTTGCAGGTTTTTTTATTGCATCGAAAAAGAAGGAAAACAAATTTGTAAGATATGATGCTTGTGCCGAATAAGCCTGCCCTTGAGGTTGACCCTGCATGGGATTATAAGCCGGAACCCCCGGTTGCATATTAACCCCGGGACGTGGCTGAACCTGAGGTTGCATATTAACCCCGGGCTGTGGACCGGGCATAGAGCAAGCACAAATTTGCCCTTCAGCCAAAGCGGAACCGCATTTGGTACAAAAATTTGCCATAATAACCCTCCTAAATTAATGTGATACTAATTCCATATTTAATGAAGGATAAAAATTTGCAAATTATCCTTGAATCTTTGTCTAAATTGCAAATTTTTATCTAATGTTTTAAATGGAATTAGTATGAGTTGGTGAAAGTTAACTTCAACCAACTTTCTGTAATAATCGCACATTTTTACATAAAAATCATGTAAAAACGTACTTATAACGTGAAAATCTCCGGGTAATTCTAATAGCCTCCGTAGAAATCACGTTACATTAAGATTAATTTACGTAAGTTATGTATGTTTGTATGAATGAATGTTACGTAAACTTACGAATTAATTTTATACTTATTCCATATTTAACGAAGGATAAAAATTTATAAATTTTCCTAGTATCTTTGAGAAATCATAAATTTTATCTCTGTTTTAAATGAAATAAGTATTACTTTACAGTACATTATAGCATAAAATTTATTTATATAGTACTACTCCTTATAAAAAAATAGATATAATTGCTTTGTATGCTGAAAAACAAGGCAATTATATCTGTTTTTTTGTGATTAATATTTGTTTATTATTCTTGTTTCATTATAAAATACGGAGCATCTTTGGAGAAGCCCGACATAATTTCTTCGCCTTCCGTATTGTTGGCTATGGTAAAGAATTGCCAGTTATCCGCTTCCCTATCGTAACAAAGCAAAAACTTTTTATCTTCGTGTTCTGCATAGACAAATTCATCGTTGCCTGAAATAAAACTTGGTTGAGTACCTTCGGGCAACAGTTGTTGGCTGTACATTGCGGCAAGGATATTGCTAAAATCCGTTTGAATAAATTTCGCGTGGGTAGACATATTGTATTTCGGTATAAGCTCCAGAGAAAAATCCGGATATTGGTTTGTTATCATAAGCTTGTAATAGGGCTCACTTTCAAACCCTCTTAGACCCACAACCCAGGCGTTGTTTTCCTTTATTAAGACGTATTCTTTGATAAAACCAAACCTGTTAACCGGAGAAGCCACAGCAAATGCATATTTATCGTTAACCGCAAGGTGGCGAATATCTACGGCTTCAGCAGGAGAATAGCTTTCGGCTATGGCCTTTTCAATCTCTTTGCGTTGTGTATCGTCTTTGTTTGGACGGTTGATGTTACCCCTGTTGCTAGAGTATTTTTCTGTTAAGTCGTTAAATTCGTCCCATGACATTAAACCGCCGTGGGTTAGGTATGAGGAAAGTGCGTAGCCCTCTTTGGTGGGATAGGCGGTAAATATTGCAAGCTCAGTGTCGTCGTTGGTTTTAACGTCCTTGTAACCCTTTAAATCCGAGGGTTTTATAAATAATATTTTAATATTTTCATCGGCGTCTTCGGGAGTAAGCCCCGTAACCTCCAACAAATCGTTTACATTCACTTCTCTTTTTGCCGGCACCTCGTAAAGCCTTCCGTCTTGAGAGGCGAAAGCCACGGTACTGTTGTATTTATCGTAATATTCTTGAGCGGCCTCTGCCACTTTATCCAAAGTATCCCAAACTTCATCCGGAGATTTATCGGTGGTAACAGGTGGAGTAGGAGTGGTTTGAGGTCTTGCGGAAACAGCCGGCGACGCTGAAACCGGTGGCGTTTGTTGGGGTTCTGTGGGTTGGCAAGCTGTCAAAGCGAACATTCCTATTATAACCGGGATATATATACTTTTAAATTTCAAATAGGACACCTCATTTCCTATGTATTATTAAATATTGGAACAAAAAACCAAAGACCTTGAGGGAACACTTCCGCAAAATGTCTCCCCAAAATCCCGTTAATTAATATTATTTACCGTTATATTCATTCAGCCAATTTCTTTTAAATTCCTTAAATCTGCCTTCGTCCAGAGCAATCCTTATATCTTCTGTCAAGGTGTTAAAGAAATGTAAATTATGCAATACGCAAAGACGCATAGCCAGCATTTCTTTCGCCTTAAATAAATGCCTAATATAGGCTCTGGTGTAGGTACGGCAGGTCGGGCAGCTACATGTGGGGTCTATGGGGCTTTCGTCAAGTTCAAATTTGGCATTGTTCAGATTGATTTTGCCCTGTTTTGTGAAAACGTGAGCATGTCTGCCGTTTCGAGCCGGTAGTACACAGTCGAAAAAGTCTATGCCTCTGTCTACGGCTTCCAAAATATTTTCCGGCGTTCCAACACCCATAAGATAGGTTGGCTTGTTTTTGGGTAGGTAAGGCACGGTATGTTCTATGGTTTCATACATTGCTTCGTGGCTTTCTCCCACAGCCAAACCGCCCAAGGCATAACCGTCCAAATCCAAATCGGAGATTTGCTTAGCGTGTTCTATACGCATATCGGGGTATACCCCACCCTGATTAATGCCGAAAAGCATTTGTTTTGGGTTGACTGTGTCTTCCAAACTGTTTAGGTATGTTAAGTGTTCTTTGCATATTTTAAGCCAACGGGTGGTTCTGTCTACGGAATCACGCATATATTCACGGGTTGCAGGGTAAGGCGGACATTCGTCCAAGGCCATGGCTATGGTAGAGCCCAGGTTGGATTGAATCTGCATACATTCTTTTGGCCCCATGAAAATCTTTCGGCCGTCTATATGTGAAGAAAAATGAACCCCTTCTTCCGTAAGTTTTCGCATACTTGAAAGCGAAAAAACCTGGAAACCGCCGGAATCCGTAAGTATAGGTCTGTCCCATACCATAAATTTATGCAAACCGCCCAGTTTTCTTATAACTTGGTCACCGGGTCGTAAATGCAAATGATAAGTGTTGGATAACTCCACCTGGCATTTGATTTCTTTTAAATCAAGGCTTGATACGGCGCCTTTTATAGCCGCCAGAGTTCCCACATTCATAAATACAGGGGTTTCTATAACGCCGTGTACCGTTGTAAAACGTCCACGTTTGGCTTGTCCTTCTGTTTTTAATAAATTGTACATTTGTTCTCCCAATCAGCGGTTAATTTCTTTATTTTCGGACTATTCAATTCAAAGTCTTAACGCAAGTTTAATGAAACTGTACCGGTATTCGAGTATACATAACGCTAAATCCGAGAAAATGTTAAACTTATGGATATTTTTTTGATTAATTAATGTTGCATAAATTTTTATCCTACGTTATAATCTATTTTACATAATTTAGCATTTTTTGAAGATTTATAGCGGCATAGCTCCTTTTTCTCTGAATAAGCCTACATAAAAGTATCTTTTTATACTAATTCCATATTTAATGAGGGATAAAAATTTGCAAATTATACTTGAATCTTTGTCTACTTTGCAAATTTTTATCTACTGTTTTAAATACAATTAGTATTAATTGAATACAAACTGCAAAATTTTGACTGAAAACTTATATTGAGGTGAAGCCAGTGTGTGAAGTTAGCAAAGAAAGCAATGTTATAAAAAAAATTATCGGAGAAAACATTGCCACCTACAGACAATCCAACGGATTATCGCAAGAAGACATAGTAAAATACTTAAAAGAGAAGAAAATAAAAGATTACCAAATATCTTCATATAATGCAATAGAAAAAGGTAGCCGAGGAACAAGCCTCATTGTGTTGTTTGAGCTGTCAAAGTTGTTTAATGTGAGCATGGAAACTTTTTTTTATAAGAATAAATTGCAACTAAAAGAGCCTACTCTTGAGGAAAAAAAGCGTAACCGGCTTAAAGTAATTTTTAAAACCTTGGATAACGAGGAACTTGATTGCGTCATAAACATAGTGGAAACCGTCCGCAAGCTGATTGAGAATAAAAAATCAAGCTTAACGGCCGAAAACCACGAATATATTGTTAAAACCTTAGAGGAATATGAAGAAGAATCAGATTTTTTCGACGGTGATTGAATCGTAAACGGTTTTTAAGGGAACATTCAGGCTTTCCGCCAAAGCTTTTGCGTTTTCGTATTCCGGCGAAATTTTAACATTATCCTCAAAAGTACTTACCTTTACCAAAACATCACCTATATTTGTGGAAACCGTTTTCATTTCCCTGCGGAGGCAAATTCTTGCCTCACTGCGAAATCTTATGCCTATGGTTGATGTTTCGGTAAATATAATTTTTTGTAAAACAGCTGCCCTCTCCCGAGAGCATAGCACCGTCAGCTTGGTGGCAGGTCTGTTTTTCTTCATATATATATTAGTGAAAAAAACGTCCAAAGCACCCTCTTTGAAAAGCCTTTCCATGACATAGCCCAAAATTTCCGGGTTTGTGTCGTCTATATTGGTTTCAAGAACAGTTACCTCGGATGTTGCGTCGTTGTCATAGTCCGACCCTATGGACCTTTCCGTATCGTTATGCCCTTGTACATAGTCATCCGAAAGGGTTTCTCCCAAAATCAAACGCAAAACATTAGGTATTTTTAAATCTCTGGTTCCTGCTCCGTAGGAACCTTTTATTATTTTCATATGTGGCATAGCCGAGCAGGTTTCTGCCAATTCTGCTATTATGGCGGCACCGGTGGGCGTTACCAATTCTTTGTCTATGTCCGTTTGGTTCAGCTTTATTTTACTGTCCGCAAAAATCTCCAAAACAGCCGGAACCGGAATGGGAATTAAGCCGTGTTGGCATTTTACAAAGCCCCTGCCGTCATTAACGGTGGAAACCATGATTTTATCTGCTTTTAATTTATCCATGCAAACTGCCGTGCCCACTATATCTATTATGGAGTCCACAGCGCCCACTTCGTGAAAAGATACCTCATCCAAGGGCATATTGTGTATCAAGGCTTCGGCTTTGGCTACTCTGTCAAAAATACGCAAGGAGAGTTGCTTGGCCGTTTCGCTTATACCACTGTTAATAATAAGATTTTTTATATGTGCATAACTGCGATGGTGGTGGGCATGATTAGCCTGTGAACCGGATTGTTCGCCGTGATTTCCGGAGTGTTTGCAACATTTGTGGTTTTTGTGTTTTCCTTTGCATTCATGCCCGTGAGCGTGATTATGCCCGTGAGAATGGCCTTGGCATTGCTTGTGTTCGTGTTCGGAATGGTCGTGATGATGGTCGTGATCATGTTCATGGTGTTCATGGTGTTCATGTTCATGTTCATGTCCGTGATGATGCCAGTGATCATCCTCTTGCTCGTCTGTCTCTACTTTTACATAGTTTGCACTGATTCCGTTCTTTGAAACCTTACTTACAGTTAAATTCCAGCCGGGTAAATTTAGTTTGTTTAATTCGGAAATTAAATACTCTTTTTCTATGCCCATGCCCAACAAGGCACCCAGGGTCATATCTCCGCTGATTCCGGCAAAGCAGTCAAAATATAATATTCTCATAATAGACTCCGTTTTATTTTTATAGTCGTAAGGTAAGTTTGAAACCCTATTACAGTTAACGGGATTAAACCCGGGGCAAATAGCGGAAGGAGAAAACCCGCTTAGACCCCTCGGATTTTCTCCCAAACCATTTTTCCGTATTAAATACACACAAGTTATCGAAGATGATTCATTTTACCAATCTGTTAATGCTGTTTGCCAAATATCCGGCGCCGAAGCCGTTATCTATGTTTACCACGCCTACTCCGGAGGCACAGGAGTTAAGCATAGCCATTAAAGCCGCCAAACCACCCATGCTGGCACCGTAACCTACGGAGGTTGGCAGGGCTATAACCGGCTTGTCTGTCAAGCCGCCTACTACCGAAGCCAAGGCTCCTTCCATACCGGCGGCAACTACCATAACGTTTGCATCCTTAAAGGAGGACAATCTGGAAAGCAATCTGTGCAAGCCTGCTACGCCAACGTCAAAAAGGCGTTCCACATTGTTGCCCAGAAATTCTGCCGTTAATGCCGCTTCTTCCGCCACGGGAATATCGGAGGTGCCGGCGGTGAGAACCAGTATTTTTCCTGTATTTTTTGGGAAAGGCTCGGTTTCTACGGTAATAATACGTGCAATATCCGAATATTTTGCGTTTTCGTATATTTTTTTAACCTCTGTATAGGTTTCCTTTTTCGCACGGGTAGCAAGGATATTTTTAATGCCGTTAGCCTTCATGTTGGAGAATATGCCCACGGTATGTTCCAAGGTTTTTCCTTCGCAGTAGATTACCTCCGGGCAACCGTTTCTAAGCTCTCTGTGATAATCTATCATGGCATATTCCAAATCCACAAAGGGTAGATAGCGTATTTCGCTTTCGGCTTCGGTAACCGAAATTTTTCCGTCTTTAAGGTCTTGGAGTACGGTGCGTATGTCCATATGAGTATCCTTTCCCACGATACCTGTCCTTTAAAATCAATGCAAAAGGAGGGTATAGCTGTTATTTATGATTAAGTCTGAAGGATAATGCCATAAGACTTTCGGTCAAATGAACGCTTTCCACTATCATTGAATCGTCTGCCTCTATATCCAGGGGTGTAAAGTTCCAAACAGATGGCACCTTACATTCAACCAAGGTTTTCATAACATTGCTTACAGAGGCTTGAGGAATGGTAAGAACGGCTATATCTACCTTGTTTTCCATAAGAAATTCGTTTAGGCTGTTAATATCCCGAACTGCAATGTCGGAGATGGTTTTGCCCACAAGATTGGGGCTTGCATCGAAGGCTCCTACAAAATTAAAGGCATAACTTTCGAAATTTCCGTAGTTTAACAAGGCTTGTCCTATGTTACCAACGCCTATAACTATCATGTTATGCATACGGTCAAGACCCAATATTTTTTTAATTTCGCTGTGAAGATAAAAAACATCGTATCCATAGCCCTGTTGCCCAAAACAACCGAAAATATTTAGGTCCTGTCTCATTTGTGATGAGGTAATGTTCATACGATTGCTGAGTTCTTTTGAAGAAATTCTGGTTATGTCATGCTCCAGCAATTCGCTTAGGTGTCTGTAGTATTTTGGCAGGCGTTTAATTACCGCCATGGATATTCTCTTTCTGTCGTTAGTCATTAAAATTAAGCTCCTTCATTTTATTACGGCAGTCTTTCTATATAGTTGCTGACACCAATTCTTTTTATTTACGGTATATTTAAGTTTTGCCTAAAACCGCTCGAAAATATGGGCAAAGCCTTAATATACTTGATAGTTTAAAGGATTGGTATGTTTATGTAAAATCATTTCAGGCATACCGTTACACGTCCTATATTTTAACACGGTAAATCATAAAATTCCATAATATAAGATTTTCTTATGCTAACCTTTCCGCTCCATCATCTATAATTGTGGGATTTTACTATTTAATATTAATCTCAAAAAAACATAGAAACTTCCGTTAATTAATACTAATTCCATTTAAACAGCAGATAAAATTTGCAATTAGACAAAGATTCAAGTATAATTTGCAAATTTTTATCCTTCATTAAATATGGAACCGGTATAAGGATTAATATAAACAAACGAAATCGCTCCGGTTGTATTCCGTGGTTTCCGGGTTTCATTAAACCCTACATAGGTCCGGGACTATGAATTTTTCACTATGATTATACAACAAGGCGAAAGATTTGTAAAATAATTTTGTTACTTTAATTAAACTTTGCATTTGCCCACGTTTTATAACAAGAAAAATCCCCCACTTACGCAGGGGATTTGAATTTGATTATGAATAAGTTGTATGAAAAGATGTGCATATATATAAATTTCCGGTAAAAAGACAGTCTTTGCGTAAATATAAACCGGCAAAAAGACCAAAAAGACGGGAGTTTCATGGGACCGGATTAATCATTTGATGAGATTATCCAAAATCATAAGAATCAAAGATATTGATTTAAACTGTATTAAATTTATCTGTTTTAGGCATTATTTACGCCGTTTTGCGTCTTCTGAACCATACAATCAACCCGGCAACTATAACCGCTCCCGGCAGAACCACCACTGTAAGTATGCGTATTAACAAGGCGGTTTGTCTGTCTGTAATAATGTAGTCGCCATTGGGCATTTTCGGCGGAATAAATACCCGGTTTTCCTTATCTTGTGTCCAATTTACGGTACTGATAACGAACTCGGCATTGCCGCCGGCTATGGATTCGTTATAATTGTCATCTAAAATGGTCAGTGAGCTTACTACCACAATTTTTGACTTATTATCGCTGTCCGTGACGGCTACGGAAATATCCAGAGGGCCTTCCAAGTCGCCTTCTTCTTTGTTTTTGGTTTGGGAACCCACACCCACAATTTTCCCGTAGGCATATGGCGAAGTCTGTTGCAAGGTTTCTATGGTTATACTTTCCCTTACATTTTCTGTAACTGAAATGCCCGATGCCATGGAAACAAAGGTAATCACCTGTTTTTTGTTTAAACTGTCTGTGGCCGGATGCGGTGCAAGGTTGGGTATTAAGTCCATATAATTGCCGTAAGGATGAACGTTGCCTTCATCACCCTCTACTATTACGGCTTTGTTCAGCTTTACACCGTAATATTCCAAAAGGGATTCCATATTTGGCAATGCCATATATACGCTGTCCAAACAGAAATATCCCTTACCGCCTTCTTGGAAGTACTTACGTATAAGTTGAGTTTCCTTTTCAGTCCAATCCCGGGCCGGGGTGGTTATAAACAACAAACTGCAATCCTCGGGGAATTCTTTCGCCAGAAGCAGATTTAATTCCTCAACCTCGTAGTTGGCCAGCCGAAATTGTTTTATAAAACTCTCCGACAGAGGATATTCGTTATGCCCGGTTAAGGTGTATATTTTTTCTGTTCTTTGCTCCGTTGCCGAAAGTATGGCGTTTGTTAATTGAGATTCAGCATCTATGTTTTCGTAGCTGCTCATGGTGGAATAATCCACTTCTTGCACAAACATATCATAATAAGTAACGGCAATGCTTCGGCCGCCGGATTCTACTATAACCGTGCCCTCTCCTACATTTTGGTCAGGTTCGGCATAGCTTTGGGCAAAGCCCGGGTAATTTTCCGGGTCTTTGTATATTACCTTTACAGCCGGAAATTCCTCGTATTGTTTAAGTAAATCTTTTAAAATATCCAGGTTAACGTCTTCCGTATTTTCGCTGAATACAGGATATAGAATTACCTCACCGGCAAGCCCTGTAAGCAGTACCTTTGATGTATCCGACAGGGTGTAACGCCTGTCCTGTGTTACGTCTATTTTTATGTCTACGGCCTGTGCCGCAAAATTTATCAGTACCAAAACCGCCAATATCACCGTCAGTCTTATTGCGGAGACGGTGCTGAAGCGTTTAAATGATTTAAAAAAATCTTTCATACCTGTCACTCCTTTCCGACCCGCAGTTTAACTGTAGCGTTTTCTTTCCGTAAAGCTTACGGCTGTAACCAAAACGCCGGCAATAAATGTAAGATAATATACTATATCGCTCAAATTAAGTACACCCTTGGAAAAATTATAATATCTCACCGGCAGGGACAGCCATCTGAAAACCTTGCCTATAAGGCCGTCAAAAAGCAAGGGATTTGTTGCATAGAGAATACCGGTGCAAAGCAATCCCAAGACCAAAATCAAAGCGGCAGCGGCCGGGTTGTAGGTGCAAACATATATAAAGGCACTGAATATCAGCAAGGCTACGCCCAAAAACATTACAGATGAAAAATGCCCGGAGGGTAAGCTTGGTATAAGCGAATCAATTATAAATACTAAAAATACTGCCACAAAGGTAATTACCCCGGCGATAATTTGATTGTCTGTAAAGGCCGAAATCAACAAGCCCACCGCCGTTAAGGCTCCGCCGAAGAGGATAAAGCCCAAAAAGGCACAGGCTGCCTTATCCAATGCCACCTCACCGAAAGATGTCATAATTAAGGGATACAGCATGGTTGCGGCTATGGACAACAGCAACAAGGCAAAGGCGGCGAAATATTTACCCAGAACTATCTTCCACAGGGGTAAAGGAGAGGTGAAAAGAAGCTGGTCTGTTTTCAGCTTTACCTCCTCCGGGAAAAGCCGCATGGTAATCAGCGGTATCATTATCAGGTAAAGTATGGATGACTGTGCAATGGTGGCACTGTAATCCGAATAGGATGAATAAATATTGATTTGGGTGAAAAACAGCCCTGTAACCGCTAGGTATATGGCTATTACAATATAGCCGGACATGGTTATAAAGTAGGACTGCAACTCTTTTTTAAATATAGCCCTCATTGTTCCTCAGCTCCTTCCGCTTCCACATTTTCTTGGTGCATTTCGGTTTCGCTGTCTGTTAATTGCAGGAACAATTCTTCCAAAGAAAAATCCTTGGATTTCATCAGTAAAATGGGAATGTTGTTTTGCACGGCACAGTTGAAAATATCCTCTCGAATATCCGTTTCTTTGCCTTCCAGCAACAACTCCACCGTTCCCGGTTCTATTGATGTGAGGAGTTTTATTTCGTTTAATGGTATTTTCTCGAAAGCGGCCTTTGCTTCAGTCTCCGTTGATTTTACCCTGATTTGCATACGATTACCGGTGTTTAGGCTCTTGGTAAGGCCCTCCATGGTATCTTGAGCAATAATATTGCCCTTGTTTATAATTATAACTCTGTCACTGATTTCTCCTACCTGGTTTAGGTTATGAGAGCTGAAAAGCACTGAATGTTCCTTGCCCAAATTTAAGATTAAATCCTGTATTTCTTTCATTTGCTTAGGGTCTAGGCCGGTTGTGGGTTCGTCCAGAATAAGCACCTTGGGGTTGCCGATAAGGGCTTGGGCTATGCCTACACGCTGTCTGTAGCCCTTTGACAGGCTTTTTATAAGCCAACGGGACACATCGGCTATGTCCACCTGTTCTTTGATTTTTTCCAACTCGGCTTTTTTATTCAGGCCTTTTTCAGCTTTGCCCGTCTTGATTTCCCAAACAAAACTCAAATACTCGTCTACCCTCATATCGGGATAAAGCGGCGGAGTATCCGGGAGGAAACCTATGCATTTCTTTGCCTGCTCCGGCATGGTTTTAATATCGAAACCGGCTATATTAACCTCACCCGAGGTTGCGGAAATATAGCCGGTAAGTATATTCATGGTTGTTGTTTTGCCGGCACCGTTGGGGCCTAAAAAGCCCACTATTTCTCCGGGGTCTACCCGAAAATTTATGCCGTTAAGTGCCTTATGGTTACCGTAAAGCTTGGTCAAGCCCTTTGCTTCAAGCATTTTGCACCTCCGTTTGGTATTGGCGAAAGTTAACCCTATGGGTTTTTACGCCACAAAAGCCCGGTTATACTATACTTGGTAATTTGTAATGTATCCTTAGGGCTAACAAAGTTCGTCCCTACATTATCGTTGACAGATGATAATAATTCTTATATAATACAAACTTTATCCGCAATGTTGCAAGCGTTTTACATAACAAAACACCTAAACAGCGTGTACCAAATATTATAATATTTATTTTCCGGTAATTCAATGAGCAAAAACCTGCATTACCGTGCAAAATATCTTAAATATTGCGTAAAGTATGGTGCTGTATATAAAAGTAACGCTTGCGAATAATAAATTTGCGTATAAAAACAGGTAGTAAAAAGATGAAAGAAGGCGGTGAATTTTATGAAAGTGGCTTTCTATGATACCAAGCCTTATGACAAAGTTTGGTTTGACAGGCTGAAAGGTTCTATGAATATAAAATACCACGAATATAAATTAAATTCCGACACGGCGGCCTTATCTAAGGACTGCTTTGCGGTAGTACCCTTTGTAAATGACATAGTGGACGCCGAAACCATAGATAGGCTTTGCGAAAACGGCGTTAAGCTTATAGCTATGCGTTCGGCAGGGTACAATAACGTGGATTTAAAATATGCCAAGGGTAAAATTCGGGTGGCTAATGTGCCCATGTATTCGCCTTATGCTGTTGCGGAATACACCATGGCCATGCTTTTAAGCCTTAACCGAAAAATACACAAGGCTTATAACCGCACCCGTGACCATAATTTCAGCATAGAAAGTTTTGCGGGCTTTGACCTTTATGACAAGACCGTAGGCGTTATCGGCACCGGTAAAATCGGGCAACTGTTTATAGATATTTGCCGTGGATTCAAGATGAATGTACTGGCTTATGACCCTTATCCCTTGAAAGACAGCGACATAAATTATGTACCTCTTGATGAGTTGCTAAAAAACAGCAAAATAATCTCGCTACATTGCCCTTTAACCTCGTCCACACACCATATGATTAACCAAAAATCCATTGAAATGATGCAGGACGGCGTTATAATTCTGAATACCTCAAGAGGTGCATTGGTAAACAGTGAGGACCTTTTGGAAAACATTAAATCCCGTAAAATCAGCGGCGTCGCCCTTGACGTTTACGAGGAAGAGACGGAATTTTTCTTCGAGGATTATTCGGACAAAATTATAAACGACGATATTTTGACCTCTCTAATTTCCATGCCCAATGTTTTGGTTACCTCTCACCAAGCCTTTCTTACGGAAGAGGCACTGCAAAAAATTGCCGAGGTTACTATTGAGAATATAAACTCATTTTTGAATGACGAAAAGTTGGAGAATGAAGTATTCTATAAGAAATAACCCGTTGAACATATACGTAAACGCAAAAAAGCCCTTTATTACTTAAAGGGCTTTTGTCTCTTATTCTGCGTCTAAAACTATTTATACATATAAATCAAATATAGCTTAACCCCAATTTAACCCCAAACGGACAGCAGAACAATACTTCAACGCAAGCAAAAACCCCTGCAACCAATGATTAACACTGATTACAAGGGCTTTTTTAATAGAGGCACCAGCCGGATTTGAACCGGCGATAAAGGTGTTGCAGACCTCTGCCTT
>CAYMOU010000027.1:0-28426 GCA_964392115.1 uncultured Defluviitaleaceae bacterium
AAAACCACCGGTCGCTCACCACTGCGAATAGACGCTTTTGTTACTCTTTAATTAGGATTTGACTATAAGCTCTAAAAAACGCAGGAGGGGTAGTATGTGATAATATATTTCTCTCAGTGGTAAATTGTTACAAATTAAATGGCATAAAATCCAAATTTTTCAAACAGCCGAGCGTACATATGTAGTTCCCAACATATGAGCAGGTAATTAAACACATAAGCTTTTTAAAAAAATTTAAAAACATAAAGTTCTGCGGACAGTTTCGACAATTTAAAAATTTCCGCTCGTTAAATAGAAAATTGTTCCGGTTGAAAGCATTATTCCGATATGATATAACTAGGTCATCACCGATTTACGTAAAGCAACGTACGGAAAAAACATCTAACTTTTGATAATTAAACGGAATATAATCCATTTGACTATAAAACAACAAAACCATGATAAAACGGGGAGAGTTGACTATATGAGTATAAGACAATCCGATTTCGGAGTGGAATATAAACACGACACCGAATTTTTTAACTGTATTTCGGAACTTTTGGAAATCAGCGACGTACAGCAGTTAAGCAATTTTGCTCAACATTTTAAGACAAACCGCTTGCAACACAGCCTTAACGTGGCTTACTACAGCTACAGAATTTGTAAGCGTTTGGGGCTTGATTATAGGTCGGCGGCTAGGGCCGGCGTATTGCACGATTTGTTCCTGTATGACTGGCGTAAAGAAAAACAACCCGAAGGCAACCACGCCAAGGCACACCCCAGAGTTGCTCTCAGAAATGCCGAAAGAATAGCTGATTTGAATAAGGTCGAAAAGGATGCCATCGTAAAACATATGTGGCCGCTAACCGTTAGACCTCCTCGTTATAAAGAATCCATGATAGTTTCCATGGCGGATAAATACAGCGCCTGTTACGAAATTGCTCTGCAAATTTCAAGCAAGTTGCAAAAGAAAGCCGGCAAGTTTAAAAAATTTATGACCGGCGAAGTTTTCGCCAGATAATAGAGCAGATAAAAAATTAAACCCCTGATTTCAGGGGTTTTTGTTTTTTTGAAAAATTTACAGGGCGTGGCCGGTTTACGGGGCGTACCCGGTTGGTGCCTACGGTTGACAGCGTTTCAAATCACTAATTGTGTGGATTTTTATAAATGACCAATTTTAATTCCACAAAACATTTCACAAAATGTCATTTTTAGATTCACTTTTCTGCATTAAGGATTTTTCTTTTTCCCGGCACACCGGTTCAGAAAAAAATACCGGCCCCTTAGGGATAAACTGTATTCGCCTGTTTTACCTTACAATCTCAATTTTTACACCGAAAAATCCACCGTAGAATCCGGATGGGGTATGTTTTTTATCATTTCACAGATTTGCTGCCCTGTTTGACGGGTCATTTCAATAGAATTTTTCAACACGGCTATGTTAACCTGTTGGGCAACATTAGCCGATGCCATTTGCATTGACAAAGTTGGAATATCCATAATTGCCTCCTTATTTCGGCAAAACCGAAAGTATTGATTAATTTTTGACAAAGACTTAAAAATATTAAACTTTTGTTGATTTTTGCTGTACTTTAGGGTTAACTCCTAGTATAATATCTACATTCAAAAACTAAGGGTGGTTTCCCTATATGATTAATAAGTTGGTCTTGCCACGGGTCCCCTGTGTAATCCTTAGGTTTTGCTTTTTGGATGAATGTAAGTTCTTATACCTACCTATGCTTTTTCGAATTTGGGAACAGGTATATTGTTATGTCCCTGTTACCTCATTACAAATACACCCTTCAATTCGTAAAACTCATGTCAACCTTTTTCGCAAGCCTCGGAAATGTTTATACAAAGACTAATACAATTACAGTATCGGCATAAAATTATTTTATATTTATTTGTAAATTAAAATATTTTGTTGTATAATAATTATTCCGGTAAACTTACGAATCGAGGAACATACATGACCAACGATATTGAACGTATAGACCAGTATAAACGCTTTGCCATAATGGGCGGTACCTTTGACCCTATACACAACGGACACTTGGTTACTGCGGAAGCCGTTCGGGACCAATTTGACTTGGAATGCGTCATTTTTATTCCCTCGGGCAAACCGCCGCATAAGGATAACAGCTCTGTTACCCATAGCTGGCACAGATATTTGATGACCGTTATCGCCACCATAGCCAACCCTTTTTTCAGGGTTTCCCGTCTGGAAATCGAGCGACCCGGCCATACTTATACCATAGATACTATCACACATTTGAAAAGCATTTGCCGCAAGGATGCCGAGATTTATTTTATTTCCGGTGCCGACGCCATAGCACAAATTTTCACTTGGAAGGACTCGGAAAAACTGCTGACCATGTGTAACTTTGTTGCCGTGTCTCGTCCCGGTCAAGACAAGGACAAGCTTATGTCGGACATAGCGCTTATACAAAATTCCTACGCCGGAAAAATTCATTTTTTGGATGTTCCGGCCCTAGCCATTTCCTCGTCGGACATACGGGACAGATTGGGTAAAAACAAGCCCATTAAATATCTCCTACCGGAAGAGGTGGAGCGTTACATCGTAAAACAGGAACTTTACCGCTCACCGGGCAACCCGGAGGATATAATAGAGGCCCTTCGTAAAAATTTAAGCAAAAAACGCTTCGAGCATACCATCAGGGTGGCAAAAGAAGCTGTTCGCCTTTCCGCACATTACCGGGTAGACAAAGAACAGGCATATATAGCCGCCTTGCTGCACGATTATGCCAAGGACATACCCTTTGATAAGCAAGTCAAGCTTTGCGAGGAAAACGGCATAACTGCCGACAGCCTGTTAAAATCCCAACCGGAATTGATACACGCCTTTCTGGGTGCGGAACTGGCACGTCAGCGTTTCAACATACCCCAAAGTATCTATAACGCCATAAAATATCACACCACCGGCCGAGCAAACATGAGCGTCCTGGAAAAAATCATCTTCCTTGCAGACGCCATGGACCCCTATCGCAAAGATGCGGAACAACTCCGCAAAACAGCCATGGAGGACATAGACAAAGCCATGGCCGATAAGCTGAAAAATAAGGCTGAACACGTTAAAAACCAAGGCAAAACCGTTCATCCTCACGCCATCGCCGCATATGATTATTTTTTGGATTTATTGAATAAAGAAGACAAGTAATTAGTCCGTTTTATTGAATTTCATAAAGTTAGAACATCAATCCCTTCATTAATATTAAAGTCTTTTTGAAAGGGGTTTGGAGAAAACCTTTTCTTCAGAAAAAGTTTTCCCCAATGTTCTAATCCTTTACTTTAGACGGACACCGGGACTTTACGTCCCTTCTAAACATTCACACCGGGAGGATAATATATGGATAACCGACTTTTAACAGTGGCCTGTAAAGCACTTGACGATAAATTCGCAAGAGACATTACCGTTATGGACATAGGCGAAATCTCCGGCTTTGCGGATTACTTCATTATTACGGAGGGTACAAACTCCAACCAAATTAAAGCTATGGCAGACAACGTTGCCTTCGAGCTGAAAAAAGAAGGCGTAGAACTTATAAACTATGAAGGCAGCGGACAAAGTTCTTGGCTGCTTCTGGACTTCGGCGACCTTATAGTCCATATTTTCGACAGCACCAGCCGCCAATTCTACAACCTTGAACGTGTCTGGGGCGATGCCAAAATACTTAAAATCGACCTGCCTCAAAAAAAGTAACTGCAACTTTATAAAAGTCTTGCGAATTTTACCTTTTTTTATTAAAATAATGTATCTTTGTTAATTAAATATTCTTTAATAATAAAGTCTTTTTAAGGGAGTTTGTTGCCAAGTTGTGAGTGAAATTTATTTATTTTATTCACAACGCCGCATCATGCCGATTGGCAGTATTGTCTCCGTATGGGTGGTAATTCAAGCCAATTGGCATGAGGGAAAGTTTTTTATTCAGATAAAGTTTCCCTCAAGGTCTTTATATTTTTCACTTTTGTTGTTATACCCATTGCGTTGCGTACATTGTGATTTTGCCTTGCCTGCGATTATTAGGTTCTTAACTCTTGAACCGGGAAGGTTTTGAAAGCTTGAGAAAAAACAACAAAAACAAAAAGAAAAATTCCCTAAGCCGCAACCTTTTTGATGAGATTCTCATTATCGGTTGCTTCGCCCTTGCACTGTTTTTACTGCTGAGTATGACTTTTCCGCAAAGCATGGGCATAGCCGGCACTGCGGTTTCCGGCATATTAAGCGGCCTGTTTGGCTTTGGTGCTTATATCTGCCCGCTGCTGATGATAGGCTGGGCTGTAATGGCTCTGCTAAAGAAAGACGTTTACTTCGAACGCTCTAAAATCGTCATAATCAACATACTGTTTTTGGCGGTTCTCAGCTTGGTTCATGTGCTGGGCTATGTAGAGCCGGTGAATTACAAAAGTTTCTTTCATTATATATCATACCATTTTGAGCAAGGCTCCATTTACAATGGCGGCCTTATAGGCGCTATTTTAGGTAACCTTTTAATATCCTTGGTGGATAAAATAGGCTCGCTGATTATATTGATAGCGGTAATTCTCATACTGACCATTATTCTTACAGGTAAATCAGTATTTGCACTGATAAAACGTTTTAAATCCAACGGCAACAAAAACCGCCGCCCAAAGCAAAGACCGGCTCAAAACCGAAATGATATACACAACCACAGAGAACCGGCCGGACAAAACAGACCCATAATGCTGTTTAACGAAAGCAAGGCCGTTGCCGAGGAAGAACCGGAACTCTATGTGCCTGAACCTCACGAAGAATACGTAGAACCCCAAAACGCCGGCACGGAAATATACATTCCCACCACCGAGGAGCAGGAAATTAATCCCCAACCTCAACAAAAACCCGGCAGGGAGTTTCCCGTTATTTCTTCCGAGGATTATGTCTATCCACGCATAGATTTACTGCGTAAAAATCCCCAATCCGTAAACACTATTCCACGCTCTGTAATACTGGAAAACTCACGAAAACTTGAGGATACCCTCCGTAGTTTCGGTGTAAAGGCTACGGTTGTGGAAGTTAGCCAAGGCCCTTCCGTAACCCGTTACGAATTGTCACCGGGCCAAGGGGTTAAGGTTAGCAAAATTTCCGGCCTTGCGGACGACTTGGCTTTAAGCCTTGCCGCTCAAGGCATACGTATAGAAGCCCCGGTCCCGGGAAAGTCTGTTGTGGGTATAGAATTACCCAACAGAGAGGTAACCCCGGTTTTCCTGCGTGAGGTTTTGGAGGACGATACCTTTATAGAATATCCTTCAAAGCTGTCCATAGGCTTGGGAAAAGACATAGCAGGAAATATAGTTGTGGCCGACATAGCAAAAATGCCCCACCTTCTCATAGCCGGTGCAACCGGTTCCGGAAAAAGCGTTTGCATAAACACCATAGTTGCCTCTATACTCTTTAAGGCTTCGCCCAACGAAGTTAAGCTGCTTATGATAGACCCAAAAGTGGTAGAACTTTCTGTTTATAACGGTATTCCTCATCTGTTGATACCGGTGGTAACCGACCCCTTAAAAGCGGCAGGTGCCTTAAACTGGGCCGTCAACCAAATGACCGAGCGTTACAGGCTTTTTGCGGAAACCTCCGTCAGGGACTTAGCCGGCTACAACGCCTACTTAAAAGAAATCAACCAAGAAAACACACTTCCGCAAATAGTTATTATTATAGACGAGTTGTCGGACTTGATGATGGTTGCTTCCAAAGATGTTGAGGATTCCATTTGCCGTCTTGCTCAAATGGCTCGTGCGGCAGGCATACACCTTATTATTGCCACTCAACGACCCTCTGTGGATGTTATTACCGGGCTGATTAAGGCAAATATTCCTTCAAGGCTTGCCTTTGCTGTTTCTTCCGGCATAGATTCCCGTACCATTTTGGATATGGTAGGTGCGGAGAAACTCCTTGGCAAAGGTGATATGCTTTTTTATCCCGTAGGAATGAGCAAACCCCTAAGGGTACAGGGCGCTTACATTACCGATAAGGAAGTTGAAAACCTTGTGGGTTTCCTTAAACTTGGCGGTAATAACGGTTATGAACAAGAACTTATAGAAAAAATTACCGGAAGTTGATATTCAGGTAAAACTATTTATTAACATTTATACCGTTTTATGTTATAATAAATCTTTATTGTGATTTTCTATATTATTATATTAAATGTCACGAGCTTCTTTCAAAGGGTTCCGATAAAATTTTTAACCGTACATTTGCGTTTATATGGTTAACAGAAGCCAAATCAATAACTAGGTAAATTTTACATTATACGGTTGAATTTCATTGTTATTTTTTACATTGATTTTTGCTCACCTATTTGCAAAGATTAATGCTATATAAATAGGCAGATTACTGCCCAAAAGCTCTACAGATACATTATACAAAAGAAAGGACATAACCATGTACACAGAGCTAAAAAAGATTTTAGAATCACCCGAACAATTTAAAGACAGCAAAATTACCGTAGGCGGTTGGGTGCGGACGGTAAGGGACAACAAGAATTTCGGCTTTATGGAGCTGAACGACGGAAGCTGCTTTAAGGGCATACAAATTGTCTTTGACAATACCCTGGAGAATTTTGCCCAAGTGGCAAAGTTAGGTGCCGGTGCATCCGTTACTGTAGAGGGTACCCCTGTGGATAGCCCGGGTCACAAGCAAAGCATAGAGATAAAGGCCGAAAAGGTTATTATCGAAGGCACTGCTCCTTCGGACTACCCTCTCCAAAAGAAACGCCATTCCCTTGAATTTTTGCGTACCATTGCCCATTTACGCCCCAGAACAAACACCTTCCTTGCGGTGTTTAGGGTACGCTCCGTTGCCGGTTATGCCATACAAAAATTCTTTGCCGAAAGAGGTTTTGTTTGGGCACACACGCCCATTATCACCGCCAGCGACTGCGAAGGTGCCGGCGAAATGTTTAAAGTTACCACCTTGGATTTAAACAATATACCCAAAACCAAGGAAGGTAACATAGACTTTAAAGAGGACTTTTTCGGTAAGCTTGCAAACCTAACCGTTAGCGGACAGCTCTGTGCCGAGACTTTTGCAACCGCCTTTAGAAACGTTTATACCTTCGGCCCTACTTTTCGTGCCGAAAATTCCAATACTGCCCGTCATGCCGCCGAGTTCTGGATGATAGAACCTGAAATCGCCTTTGCGGAGCTTAAAGACGATATGAATATTGCGGAAGATATGCTTAAATTCGTAATCAAATACGTTATGGAAAACGCACCCCAAGAAATGGAGTTTTTCAACAGCTTTGTTGACAAGGGTCTTTTCGAGCGTTTGAACAATATTTTAAATTCGGACTTTGCCCGTATTACTTATACGGAAGCCATAGAATATCTTGAAAAAGCAAACGTGAAATTCGATTATCCCGTAAAATGGGGTATGGATTTGCAAACCGAGCATGAACGCTATATTACCGAGCAAATTTTCAAAAAGCCGGTTTTCGTTACAGACTATCCTAAGGATATTAAGGCCTTCTATATGCGCCAAAACGACGACGGCAAAACCGTTGCCGCTATGGACCTTTTAGTACCGGGTGTAGGCGAAATCATTGGCGGCAGTCAGCGTGAGGAACGTCTTGATGTGTTGGAAAAACGCATGGAAGAATTGGGTCTGAACAAGGACGATTATTGGTGGTATCTTGATTTACGTCGTTACGGCTCCGTTAAACATTCGGGCTTTGGCCTTGGTTTTGAGCGTTGCGTTATGTATATAACCGGCATGACCAATATCCGTGACGTAATTCCCTTCCCCAGAACCGTTAACAACGCCGATTTTTAATCTGTGTAGATACTCTTTGCTAAGAATCTCAAAAGCCGGTTTTCTGTTAATATAATATCCGGCTGTATTTGCTTTCCGTTTTTTTCCTCTTTACTAATACCGCATATTCTAAGATAATTATGCGGATGATGTAAAGCAATTGCCTTGTGAAAATTGAATTTCACAGGCAATCTGAACACTTTTGCAATTAGACCAAACCCGTTAATGTCAACATTGCAAAATTAGGAAAATTAAGAAAAGTAACGAAATTATATAGTAAGCGAAGTTTTTGCATGCAAATTGCTTGTATCTACCTAGTTTTCCGATTTGTTTGCCCTGATTTCGCCCTTTTAAGCCTTATCATTAAAACATAATGCATAGAAACCGCCTTCTCCGAATATAAATTTATACTAATTCCCTTTGGAATACGGTAATAAATTTAGTTTTTACTCGAGAGGAAGCGGTTTGTATGAAGGCTATACATAAAGGCAGATTCAGCAAAAACCGAACTATACTGATAATTATAATTTCCGGGCTTTTGGCAGGTATTATTATAGGTTGGATTTATTCCGTAACCTTGACCGGCCAAGGTTACACCAAAGCCGCTTCATCTACCCAAGAATATTTGAAGCAGTTTTCTCACGAAACAACCAATCGTATGAATATATTCAACGATTCTGTTTTAAAACACGGTAAGACGGTGATAATGATTTGGCTTCTTGCCTTTGTTCCCATAGGCGGCTTTGTTATTTTCATGCTGATTATGATTAAGGGCATAGGCCTTGGCTTTACCACCGCCATACTTTTTAGGATGTTTAAACTGAACGGTTTGGTCTGCGCCGGGTTGCTGTATTTACCCCAGTGCTTAATACTGATACCTGTTTACGTTATGATGTCCTACAGCGGTATAAATTTTATACTAAAGCATCTGAACAACAAAACCAAAGAATCTATGACCGGTTATTCTGTCTTTTTGTTTATAGGAATAGCCTGCACTGTTGTAGTGGGTTTTTTGGATGCTTACGCAGTACCCGTTTTGATAGGGAACATGATTAAACCTTAACCCCTATGAATGCACCGGGCTTGCTTTACCGGGGCTGATGCATTCCCAACACCGCCGGCAAGACAGGGCCGGCCGGAGAGGTTTCAGCCTCTCCCATATGCTCTAAAACCTAAAAGGCAAGTTTTTGCTCGTACAACCCCGTGAAATACCTACGGGCTTAACACCTGTTTTGCGGCTGTTTTTATCGCAAGAAACTAAGAGCATATCATTACATAGACAAGCTTCAAGGTTTCATAAACAAACCATTCAGCATCAAGAGTAGCCAGAAAGGGAGAATAAAATGGACGTGTTTATAGAAAAATTTATGGAGTATCTTAAAGATAAAAAGCAAGCAAGTGAAAATACCATAGCATCGTATAATAGGGATTTACGGTTTTTCAAAGAATTTATGCAACAAAGTGGGATAGAGGACATTAACAAGGTCAATAAAACTACCCTGTACGCTTACATATTAACTTTGCAAAAGAAGGGCAAAGCCACAGCCTCCATAACCCGAAATATAGCTTCACTTCGCTCCTTCTTTAAATTTTTATACTGTGAGGAAATAGTAAAAAGCGACCCCTGCTTTGACTTGAGCATTCCCAAGGTAGAACGCAAAATACCGGCAACCATCAGCCCTAAAGAGCTTGAACAACTCTTTAACCAACCCAAAAACGACCTTAAAGGTATCAGGGACCGTGCTATGATGGAACTGGCCTATGCCACCGGCTTGAGAGTAAGCGAACTTATACAACTGAAAACCTCAGACATTAACGTAAACCAACGCTACATAAGATGCACCACCGGCGATAAAGAACGTATTATTCCCATAGGTGCAGTCTGTGCCAACGCCTTGGAACGCTACCTTGAAGGCTGCCGCTTGAAAATGTTAAAATCACCTTCCGAAAACACCTTATTCGTAAACAGAAGCGGCTCCAAAATGACTCGTCAGGGTTTCTGGAAAATTATCAAACAATACGCCGTAACCGCAGGCATAGCAACCCGTATTACTCCAAACGTTCTGCGTCATTCATTCGCCATGCATATGATAGCCAACGGCGCCGACGTGCAATATGTTCAAGAAATGTTGGGACACTCGGATATTTCCACTACCCAAATTTATTTTAATCTTCAAAAAAATAACCTTAGAGAAGATTACGACCGCTCTCATCCTCGCAGCAAATAAAGCGTAATTTTATTTTAACTATAAATTCCCGATTTTCCGATACATACATTACCTCACCTCAACTACATGACAGGAGTAGAGAGTATATTTCTTTTCCGTTTTACCCGAAAACGGCATACCTTGTCTCGGAAAATCCGGTTCCTCATCCAAGCTACTATACCGATACATCCCCTTGTACCGTGCAATTTACAAAAAAATATGAAGCCCATGAAGCATAACACACTATATCACCGGCAGAACTTATTCTGCCTAAAAGGCAATAAAATAGGACAAGCAATAACATTTCACGAACCCTTGTACTGTAATTAAAAGATGCCGCAATACCAAGCCTTTATATTAAAGTCTTTTTGAAGGGAGTTTGAGGGAAACTTTTTCTTCAGAAAAAGTTTCCCTCAAGGTCTTCTTCTTTTAAGCTTTTCCCGGCATCGCAATTTATTTTATATCGGTCTGGATTTGATAAAATGATGTGGTTGGGATTATTGTTATTGACAGCTTTGACGGTTTTTCTTATTTCCCGCTCAAAAATTGCTCACGAACACAAGACACGTATTATACTCCTGGTGGTTTTGGGAGTAACCCTGCGAGTGATTCTGGCCCGCATGGACTTTTCGTTTATTATAGACGTTAATACCTTTAAATCTTGGAGCCGGATGTTGATAAGCTCTCCGCTGTCGGAATTTTATACCGGTGATGCCTTTGCGGATTATCCGCCCGGTTACCTTTATGTATTGTGGCTGCTTGCCCAAACAGGAAAATTACTGGGCCTGTCTATCGAAAGCCTTGATTATACAGTGCTTATTATGATGCCGGCTATAATTTGCGATATAGCCCTGTCTGCTTTTATATATTTGGTGGCTATAAAGCGATTTTCCCATTCGTCCGCTTTTTTGGTAGCTGTGGCATTTCTGTTTAATCCGGCGATTTTGATAAACTCCTCGGTTTGGGGTCAGGTGGATATAATCTACACCGGCATAAGCCTTATGTCTCTGTATTGTCTTTATAAAAAGAAGTACACCCCGGCATTTTTGCTTTTCGCCCTTAATATAACCGTTAAACCCCAGGTATTAATACTTTCGCCCATATACCTTTACTGTATCTTTCGCATACTCAAGGACAGGGTTATGTCCTTCGGCGGATTGGTAAGATTGGGTTTAAGCTGTATTGCATTGATTTTCTTGATTTTTCTACCCTTTACGCATAATTTTGACTTTATGCCCATACTCAGTCAATACGTTTCTACCCTAACCCAATACCCCTTCGCCACCTTAAATGCTTACAATTTTTATGCATTATTCGGTGCTAACGGCAAGGTATTAGACGAAATTTTTGTAGTTATGCCCTATAGCTTTTTCGGTACATTGAGTTTAATATTAATAACAGCAGCTTCGTTTTATGTCTTATCCAAGCAAAAAAAGTCAACAAATTTCTTCTATGTCGGGGCGTTTTTATCGGTCATGACCTTTATTTTCTCCGTAAAAATGCACGAGCGCTACATATACCCGGCCCTTGCTTTTTTGCTTATGGCGTACCTTTTAAAGCCTAACAAGCATATGCTAATATTATTTATCGGCTTCTCGGTAACACTGTTTTTAAATTGCTTGGATATTTTGATGGGACTGTATATTCCTTTCCCACCAAACATCTACCAATGTTGGCTGTTACCTTACGTTTCCTTCGCCAATACGATTTTGACAGGCTATATGATTTACTACACAATAAAGCACAAACCCTATCTTGACATGAATACACAATAAAAGGGTAACCCCAAAAAAATAGATTCACATTAAAAAACCCACTTTTGTGGGTTTTTGGTAAATTATCGTGGTAAAACAACTTATATGACTTGCAAAGATATAAATGAACTTAATATTAAAGTCTTTTTGAAGGGAGTTTGAGGGAAACTTTTTCTTCAGAAAAAGTTTCCCTCAAGGTCTTAATCCTTTCCGTCGTTTTACCCACACACACTAACACAGACAGGAGTGTAAAAAAATGAAACCTTTAAACTACGCCGTCGTCGGTGCCACAGGAATGGTTGGAAGAACATTTTTAAAAGTACTTGAAGAAAAAAATCTGCCCATGAAAAACTTCTACCTCTTTGCCTCTGCTCGTTCTGCGGGCCAAACCGTGAAATTTATGGGCAAAGATTACGTGGTTGAAGAACTGAACGCAAACTCCTTTGACAGAGATATAGATATAGCCCTTTTCTCCGCCGGCGGCTCCACCAGCAAAGAATTTGCTCCCATAGCCGCTTCCAAAGGCTGCATCGTTATAGACAACAGCTCCCAATGGCGTATGGACGAAACCGTGCCCCTGGTAGTGCCGGAAGTAAACCCGGACGACATCAAATGGAACAAGGGCATTATCGCCAACCCCAACTGCTCCACCATCCAAGCCGTGGTTGCCCTTAAACCGCTCCACGACAAATTTAAAATCAAACGTATCGTCTACTCCACCTACCAAGCCGTTTCCGGCGCAGGTATGGGCGGCTATACCGATTTGGAAGAGGGCCTTAAAGGCAACCCGCCGAAAAAATTCCCTTATCCCATAGCAAATAACTGCATACCCCAAATCGACGTGTTCCAAGAAGACGGTTACACCAAAGAAGAAACAAAAATGATTAAGGAAACCCAAAAAATCCTTAACGCACCCGAAATTAAAATCACCGCCACTACCGTCCGTGTGAGCGTTTTCAACTCCCACAGCGAATCCATCAACGTGGAATTTGAAAAACCCTTTGAAATGAACGAAGTATTCGAAGTTTTGAAAAATGCACCCGGCATCATCCTTCAAGACGACATTAAAAACGGCATCTACCCCATGCCCATTAACGCCACCGGCCATGACGAAGTTTACGTAGGCCGTGTACGCCGTGACTTCTCAGTTGAAAACGGCCTAAACCTCTGGGTTGTTGCCGACAACATAAGAAAAGGCGCCGCCAGCAACGCAGTCCAAATCGCAGAAGTTATAGCAAAAGGCGAATAAATTTAGAACATTATCCCTTAACATAAAAACCTCTTTCTTCTATAATAAAGTCTTTTTGAAAGGGTTTTGGGGAAAACTTTTTCTTTAGATAAAGTTTTCCCCGGGTAACCGCTGAAAGATGTAGTTTTAAAAAAGGCTTACCGTGGCAAAAGGCTGGACTTCAAGCAATTTTCCGCAAACTACGGAAAACCGCCCTTTCGGCTCACAAGCCCCGGCCGCTAAAGCTAAGTCTTTTTTAAAATTTGATTACCTGCGTTACCCCAAAGTCTTATTCTCTCAATCTCTTTACACACCCATAAAGGAGGATTTAACATGACAGTGTTTAAAGGTTCCGGCGTAGCTATAGTAACCCCATTCAATGTTGACGGCTCCGTAAACTTTGAGTGTTATGAAAAACTCATAGAATACCAAATAAACAACGGCACAGACGCAATCATATCCTGCGGAACTACAGGCGAAGCCTCTACACTGAGCGACGAGGAACAAATAGCGGTAGTGGAATGTGCGGTCAAAGCTGCCAAAAAGCGTGTACCCGTAATAGCCGGTGCGGGCAGCAACGATACCGAACACGGTATAAAGCTCAGCCGGGCCGTACAAAAAGCCGGTGCAGACGCTTTGTTGTCCGTCACACCCTACTACAACAAATGCACACAAAAAGGCCTGGTTAAACACTATCAAATGATAGCAAACAGCGTTGATTTGCCTATAATCCTCTACTCTGTACCAAGCCGTACCGGTGTAAACATAACCCCGGCCACAGCCAATGAACTTTCCAAAACAGAAAATATAGTTGCAATCAAAGAAGCCACCGGCAACATCGTCCAAATAGCTGAAATCGCTGAACTCTGCGGCGACAGACTGGACCTGTATTCCGGCAACGACGACCAAATCGTGCCCATTCTTTCACTGGGCGGTATAGGCGTAATCTCCGTTATAGCCAACGTCACCCCGCAAGATACCCACGACCTGGTTATGCATTACTTAAACGGCAACCACGCCGAATCACTGAAAATCCAGTTAAAATCCATGGGACTTGTTCGTGCTTTATTCTGCGAGGTTAACCCCATACCGGTTAAAGCCGCAATGAATCTTATGGGCATGAACGTAGGCGGTATGCGTATGCCACTTACGGAAATCGAACCGGCAGGTTTGGAATTGCTTAAGAGAGAAATGACTGCTTACGGAATTTTGAAATAAGAAATATTTTTAACCCCCGATGATTTGGAATCTTTCGGGGGTTTTTAATTGTTGTTCTGTTTGAAAATACCCTGCTTGTGATGCAAAGAACACTATGTAAAAAGGCTTGCCACACAAAACAACCCTAAAGCATTTTCTTGTCCAATATAAAAAAGCCGCTGCGTAAAGCAACGGCTTTGATGATTTAATCCTATAAATTTTTAACTGTAGTTTATGGTCTTGGTCTCTATATAGTTTCGTATGTCCAGCTCCGCCTGTCTCATGTCTACAAGGCTGTTACCGGTTCTTTGACTTTCCAGCAAACATACTACACCCCTACAAACCAAAATAGTCATTTCATTGTTTTTTTCCAATTGTTCTCTTACGGAGTTAATATTTTCCCTTAATGCGATTATATCTTTTGTGTTATTGTTTACCTGCTTAATTGTCTTGACAAAGGGCATTTTATTAAAAAATACCGTGGCCGATGCAGCCGCCGCTATGACGCTCGACAGCCATAATATCCATTCAAATAATTTTTCCAAAGTTATACTGTCAGGCATGACAGCACCTACTTCCCATCCTTGTGCTTGTTGCTTCGTTTTATCAGTCGGTTACCCAGTAGGGTAACACCGGCACAGAGGGTTCCCTGTATAACAGCCATAAAAACGGCATAAAAACTAAAACCCATTTCGGATACTATATATAAGCCGGACATTATTACACCGATAATCAATAAAAGCATCGGTATGTGCTTGTCCTTAAATTTCTCCGATTCTTTAAGAAATTTACCCATAATATAAAGCACGGGTATTAAGACGGTCAATTCCGGCCTTATGTATTGTACGTATTCCAGAACATTACCTCCAAACAGAAATCCCATCGGCCTTTTTATTTACATATGACCAAAGACCGGTTGTTAAAATGTTAGTACAGGCATTTTTTTCTCGTTGTCGTAAGTAACTTTTATGCCTATTTTCTCAAGCTCACGTAGTTTTATATAGTTTGTGTCCTCGTATAATATACGTTCCATCTCTACTTTTTCTCCGTTAACAAGAATGGCCGTTTTATTTATCATATAAAAAGTCCCTCTGTATACTTCCTTTTTCGCTGTTCTCCAAGTTTTTTTGAAATTCTCCGGGGTTCCATACTGCTTTTGCAGTTGAGATACGCTGTTGCCCGGAAGGTACTTTGCAAGCTCCAGATGAGGCTTGTCCACAAAGCCCTTCCAATCACCGCCCCAGGCCAATCCCAAGCCCTTGCCAACCGCACCGACCTTTTTAAAAAATCCGTCACTGTCGTCGTACTCTCTGCCCCTAACATTTCTGCAAAAGTCAAAGGCAACACCCCAGCAATGAGGGCTTAACGGATATTTGCAATTGGTGACTATGCTTCCCGGTTTGGTGCGACCTTGGGCATACAGCTGGTCCTGCTCCTGCTTGGACCGCCAAGTTTGGGTTATAATTACGGGCAACCCTTTGCTTAAACAGAGGGATAAGAATTCTGTTACTATCTCTTGGAGTTCAGGGTGTAACAAGGCTACTTCTCGAGACATTATCACAACTCCCGGGTTGGTGGTTTAAGAAAGTCTTTAGTACTTAGAAGCCGAATTTTTCAAGCCTTTCGGCCGACCATGCCTCTATTACATCTGCTTTTATCTTTCCGGCTTCCGCAAGCTTTTTTAAGGTCTCTGTAGAGACCATGTTTTTCATAAACAGTTCCTTCCACTTATCCATTAAATCACTCCCCTTATTTCCATTTGGGCATAGAGTTCTGATATTTGTTGGGCGATTTCAGCGTTGTTGGGTTGGTATGGCTCGGGTGTAACCGGTTCAGGTGGAAAGGCTACGGCGTATTCTTCCGGGGTGTAGAATTTGCCGTCTTTGTAGTAATGTCCAACTTGTGGCTGTTGTGGTAGGCTTGATATTTCTATGCATTGGGCGTAAGGTTTCGTTGCTAGAATTTCGGCAGACAACGGCAAACCCACATCCTCTGCTCCGATAAGATTAATTTGATTATCAATTATTTGTGCGTACAACATTTTTATATCATCCCTTCCAGCATTCGATTATCACTATACCCGGGGTGCCTTTACCGATACCCTCGGCTGCGCCTGAGCCGTAGCCTTTACCTTGTCCTCCGTTAATTCCTGGCGAGCCACCAATTCCAAACGGTTCTATACCTCCACCGCCGCCGGCACTTGTATCACCACCGCCTCCACCGCCGCCTAGTCCTTTTCTGCTCTTGATATATCCAGTAGCAGGTATGCCATCGCTATATCGTCCGCCTCCTGCACCGCCTCTACCACTTGCCCCATCTGCACCATTACCCCCACCTCTGCCAAGCCCCCCCCTACAAGAGTAGGAGGAGCTGCCATAAGCACCACCACCGGCGCCACCTGAACCGCCACCATCATTTGATCCATTTCCGCCTTTTAGTAATGTCATAAAGCCACCTATTATAGTATTTCCGCTACCAACAACTATATCTATAATTTGTTTTGGCATTACTTTGATTGGAAATTCAATACAAAATTCTCCGGATCCTCCCCCACCGTTACCTCCGCCATCACCACCGGCTGCAATAGCACTAACAAAAATTATATCAATCCCATCCGGTACAACAAAAATTCCATTTTCAGTGAATACTCTTTTATTACTAAAATGTTCAATAAGAGGTATCATAATTTATTCAACTCCTTAATTTTTATTCGAACAAAGGTATTATTGTTGCATAATGTGTATATGTACTTGTACTCGACCTACTACTGGTTACCTTGGTTGCAAACCTATACACATTCTGTGTAGTTGCAGTTTGAGGAATATTATATGGGGATAGAACGTATTTTCCTGCTCCCGTGGTTGTAGAGGGATACTGTCCATAAGTGCTAATAACAAAAGCCGGTTGAGGATAGATTTCGAATTCCGTGTCGTATGTAGCAGATATGCTTGTACTTTTAGTTACTTTAAACTTAGAATTACTTAAAGCATTTTTCGCTATAGTGCTACTTAAAATAACAGGCTCAAACAAGTTAGCCGATAAGTACATGTCAACCAGTGCCTTTTTGTTATCTGCTAATATTCCCATGGCTGTAGAATTGTTAAGCACTTGCGCTATTGTATCCAAGCTATTAAAAACAGAATTAGTGCTGCCGGCAATTTTTTTAAATATAACGCCCATATTTTTATTTTTTGCGGCAAATCTATTAATCCAAGGTAAGTTAAAAAGCACGTGGTCAATCTCTGTATAAACCGATTCAAACACACGAAGAGCCAGCTTATCATCGTTCCATACATATGAACTTGTACCAAAAATTTTTAAATCGTTGATATGTAATATTAAATTCAGCGGTACATCTATGTCGCTGTTAACCGCCCTTTTTATCTCTGCCCAACTCAAAAAATCAACTCCTTTAATATTTACTAAAAACCCCGGCCTAGCTTATAGTCTCAATAATATCTCCGTTTTGCTGAAATTCAGTAAACCTTGCAATGCTGAAATTGGATGTTGTTATATTGTTTGAACCAACCACAATTTCCGATGCGTAGAAGGTAACGGTTTCTCTGATATTACCATTTGACCAAAACTCTGTAAGCCTGTTTGCCAACATAGCGTTATTTAACGAGAAACGAATTTCTTCTTTAATGTTGTTATTAGCCAAAAATGATGTGGTTTTTTTGGTGCCCGGCTTAACGCTCCAATCATCAAAGTTATTGTTGATAAGAGAGAAGGATTGATTGCTTAAATTAGCATAAAGCTCTTGAAGCTCCGCATACAAGCCGTCCCACTGACTTTTTTGACTTGCAATGGTTGTATTCCATTGATTAATTTGTGTGTTCAAATAATCCTGAAACTGAATAAATACCCCGTCAGTATCAATTTTGGAGATTACTGCACCGGTATAACCGCAGAGGCTGCTTGATCTGGTATCGGTAACAGAGGCTTGAGCAATAGTTGTAGTCTTGGCGTTTACCCTGATTTTTGCCAAGACAAGTTCGTATACGTCATCCCTTTTGATCGGGTCTTTTGCTACCGGTGATGCTGCCGGTACTCCCTTAACCAAAGCTATGTAGGTTGATCTTGCCGGTAAATCAAACCTTAGAACCACCGAATCTATTCTTGGGAATGTCTGATCGGCAGATTCAAGGTCTACTTCCACGTCTTCGTCAGCATAATAAAACGAGCCTTGTACCCATGCTTTGCCGGGTTTAACCACAAGTATCAAGCCGGAATGAGCCCTAACCTGAAGGTTGTCGGACGGTGTTGTATAAATACCGTTACTGACCAAGGCGGCATGTCTTTTTCTGTCTGCCGCACTGGTAAATATTCTGTCGGGTTTATTAAACTCGTCCAGAACGGCAGGAAACGGAAAACTGTATTCAGCCATTATTAATCCTCCTTAAACAAATTTTTAACTTCCGGTAAAGGTGTACCGAAGGTTGGGTTGATTTTTATTTCTCCCACACTGTATATCTCTTCGATTTCTGTCACCCTCTCCTCAATTTGTATGTCCCAATCTTTTTTTGTGACAGAGACTATATCGCCCAGGTCCCAATCCTTTTTATATTCAAGAAATCCGGCCGGTTCGAATACGGAATCGAACTTGGAATAGATTTGCATGGTTTTAAGCTGTTCTGTACCGTGTTCTTTTAACATTTCAGTATACTTGGAGATGGTTAATTTATCTTTGCGTATACTTGAAGCGTCGATAAAAACCTCTCTGCGGTCGAATCCTGTCAAACCGTTATCAACATTAGTGTAAATTCTTACGTCTTCTTCACCTTCACCGCCAACTATTGCATAGTTTTTATCATGTTGAGAATCAAACAAATAGTTGCTGTTATATAAGCTGTCCTCTTCTTCGGACAGAATAATATAATCTTTTAAATCCCTGCCGGTATAAGGTTGAAAAACAAACTTGCATAAGTCGAAGTCAGCGTAAATATTAAAGGATATATTTGACATAAGCACCAGCTTATCAAATATATCCTGCAAAGGTTTGTAAGATACTTGAAATTCCCTGTTATCTTGGAAAGCCTTATCTGCTCCCAAAACAAGACTTAGCCACTTTCTGTTACTGTCAGTAGGATTGATAAAATTCTCGGTAATGAGTTGCCTCATAATGCTTTCCGTTCTACCGCTGAAGTTTTGAGTGCCAAGCGCAATTCTTCTGTCAAGTATACAAGACAGAAATCTGCCCGATACAATAATTATATTGCCCTGCTCTACGCTAAATTGGTACTCGATTTTTTCTATGAGACCAACTTCCACGGCGTCCAAGCGAGCCACCAAATTATTGATTTTAGCCAGTTTTTTGTTGTTCTCATTACATACACACTGCATCTCAAAACTGCCAACAGTAAGAAACTTCCTATACCATCTCATATAGTTGTATTCTGTTATTTGCCCCAGAGCTTCAAAGTTAAAGTTAAGAATTTCCGGCACCATTTAATCAAATCCCCAAATACATATTTTCGTAATAAATGACCGCATTCATATAATCTTTTCCGGAATCGGCATCAAACTTAATTACATTTTCGCCGGAATTCAAATAAAAGAACTTACTGCCCAAAACCCTTTGCGGATAGTAGTTTTGGTCGTTATAAAAAACCTTCTTGTTTTTTGTGTCTATCTCCAAGGTATCCGATCTGCCCAGGGTGCAGTTTATCTTGCAAAACTCACCTGTATCCATCTTTATTATGGAAGGATTAACAACAGGAATATCACCTAAGTTGGTGAGGATAATTTTGAACGGTGTGTCCAGAGTTCCATTGTTGTCGAAGGTTTTATAACCTGTGTAGGCTCGTTGTTCATAAATTTTGTCGTCATACACAGCATCAAACCAAAAACCGCCTTCCCACGAAGGTAGAGAAACAACGGTTTCTTGTATATCATAAAAAGCAGGGTCCGGGCAAAGCAGCGAAATTACCGCATAAGATGAGTTTTTGTTATCCTTTGTATCAAAGGATTCAACATATGCTTTTGTTTTACGTACTACATTGCCTTTTTTAATGTAAATTTCGCCCGGGATTTTTGGATGGAATACATTTAAAAGCTTGTTTTTATAAAAATCACAATCCTCCGTACCGGAGTGGTCTGCTGTTACCAAAATTTCTAAGTTAATATTTCTTTTATCCAACTGACTGCTTACAAATTTTTCACCGTCGCAGGCTACAGCCTTATATGTATTAAGCATATTTTGATAACCCAGGCCGGAAATGTGTTGCAAGTAAAAATTACCCTTTTGAGGATAGGGCGTTGTTTCTATATAGTTATTGCCTGATTTATATAATATTTGATAATCCAAACACAACGCCTCCCGTTAAATCATGTCCAATGCCAGTTTTCTGAATGTACGTTCAGTAAGCCGCTTTGCTTCGTTAGCGTCTATAGGCTTTGGCGAATAAAAATTAAATGAGTTGTGGTAATGGTTGTTTACTTCTTGGCCGGCGGACGGCATTGCTCGGGAATTAACAGCCTGTGGCGACGGTAGGGCTGCCTCTATATAAGAAGTGGGAATAGCCGGCATGGGCAAAGACATAACCGCAGGCGAATTAATAGATAAAGCTGCCTTAGCCTTATTATCTGATTCGCCGTTATTCACAAAAGAGGCAACAGTAGAATCCCAGGTACCTCGCATGGATTCCAACCCTGCAATAAGCTTTTCACCCATAGACTTTCCGGCGTTCTCCCATTGGGTGTAATAACCCCTCATTAAAGTAAGAATGTTTGCACTGCCGGTGTCCACTAATTTTTTCAGACTTTCTTGTTGCAACGCTTCGTCCGACAGCTTGTTCTTCCAATATTCATCATGCTTCTCTTTTAGGGTTTTAAGATTGCCTAACTCTACGTTAAGCCTTTCAGCCTCGGTCTCTTTTAGTTTCTCCAAATCCTCTTTTTCTTCGTCTCGTCTTTGCTTGTATTTATCTTTAACACGATCTATTTCATCACGGAGATTTTGTTTCTCCTGTTCCCTCTGCTCTAAAAGTTGTACACGCTGTTGCTTTTGTAACTCCTCGTTATATCTTTTCTGCGCCTCATACTTTTCCTCGTCGGTTTCGGCGGAGTTTACTGCATCCAACAAGTTATCCAAGCGCATTCTGTCTTGACGATCACGCTCAAACTTGTCTTCTTGCTTGGTTAAGTTGTCTATAGCGTCGATTTGGCGCTGTATTTTTTTTATGTCTTCGTTTTCTTCATTATTTAAGAAGGCAACACGTTTTTTGTACTCTTCTTCGTATATTTCTATCCTTCTTTTAGAGTTTTCCTTGGCTGTGTTAATATTGTCTTCGTCTTGTGCCTTTTGTGCATCACGCAAGCCCTCGTATTGTGTTTTAACAACATCGGTTACTTCTTTCCCCAACTTATCGTAAAGGCCGACTACTTCTTTTTGGTTGTTTTGCAAGTCTCTAAGTTGATCTTCATAGGACCTTTTGTTGTCTTCGGAAATCTCCTTATTTACCTTTGCATTTGCGACCTTAATTTCGTCCGGTTTAGTCGTTGGTGAAACAACCGAGGCTTCCGAACTTTCAAAACTTGATTCCTTGGTGTTATCTCCCTGAGGATTTATTAGGTTTTCCAAATCAGAAATTTTCTTTTTATAATCAATCTTGAATTTGAAGCCTACTTTTAAATCAAAATCATTTTCTTCCTTGTTTAAGCCATTAATTTTTTTGTCTAAAGTCTGTTTTATGTCGGTGTCTATATCTTTTTCTAACTTTTCCTTGTCAAAATTGAAATTTAATTTATAACTCCATGTATCAAGTTCTGCCAAAGCACTTTTAGCTTCGGGTGTGATCCAATCTATTGTAGATGTCAGGTCGGCCAGTTCTTTAGTCATAGTTTTTGACAAAGGTTTTGTCAAGCCTTCCTTAACAGCAGCGTCTATATCTTTCGGGTTTATGTTTTCTTTAATTGTTGAAGATAAACCCCGGCTAAAATCCGGTGATATTTCAATGCTGTCCGGTAAGCCCACAGACATTCTCGGCATAAGGTTTTGACTGTCACCGGCAATCTGAAGTATGCTGCTTGTTTTGAGTTTTACGGGTTTAACCAAATCGGTAATATTACCTACGCCGTTTATTATTTGCTTTTGCAGCTCGCTGCTGCTTTTATCAATGGCAGCACCGGATTGAGAAAGGGTAGCTGATGCAGTGGTTGAAATACCTTTTACAGCTTGATGCACAAGGGTATTCATTTCGCTAACAACGGTGGGTGTGGTGTCGGTGATACCTTTAGCTATGCCTTTGGCAAATGGTCTGCCGATTTCTCTGGCGGTTTTCCTTGAAGGTGAGTTGATTTCAAGTTTTTTTCTGCTTTTTTCAATAGCGGCAGTTGCAACACCTACCACTACCCCATTTATTATTCCTTGATGAGCCTGAAATCCGCTTACGATACCCTTTGCCAAATCTGACCCAAATGTAGTAGCATTATTAGATTTAGCATTTTCAAAAGCCGTTTTAACAGAGGCGGAAATTGCAGCATCAAAGATTGTCTGATTTGACTTAACACCGGCAATTATTTTATCTGTCACTTGGACGCCTAATTTGCTAGATTCTTCACTTTGTTTGGCAAATTCAACGGCACCGTCAACACCTTTTGATATTGCTTGACTTATACCGGGATACTTGCTTTCCAAGGCTTTAATTTCTGCTTCGGATAGTGTTTCGCCCAAAGTTTTACCGTGTTTGAGTGCAACGCCCACTCTTTCGAGCTGATCCTGTATTACCTTGTCATCATAGGCTTTATTACCCTTTTTATGCTCTTGTAGCCATCTTCCCAATGTTTCTATTTCATTTTGTATTACCTTTTCTTGTTCATCCGCTCTGGTCTTTGTAAGCTCTCTGTAACTACCACCGATTTCGTTGTTTGTATTAACAACAAACTCTAGGTTATCACTTACAGCAGCCATATTTAAATTATTTACATCTTGGATAACCTGAGCGTGTTGATTTTCGGTTTCAGTAAGGCCTGCAATGCTTACCGAAAGTCTATCGTAAGATCCCCTTAGTTCTTCTTGTTGGGCAGATAATTCCGACAGCTTCGCAGCCTTATCCATTTTTTCATCATCTGTCATATACCTTGATGTATCTTTAAACTCATTATTAATTTTATCAATTTCACGCTGTTTTTCAGCAATTTGAAGCTCAACTTTCTGTTGTTCCAGCCTATCTTCACTTAATTTCTTTGATGTTTCATACTGTTCCCTTATAGCCTTGGTATATTCAGGCATTTTTGCGTCAATTATAGCCTGTGTTTTCTTTTTAGCTATAAGAAGATCAAGTGCATCTGCTGTTTCTTTATATTGTATTTTTTCTTCAGAGGTAAATTCGATTAAGTCGGGGTAAAGCTTATTTATTTCATTCATTAAAGCCAAAGCTTTATCCTTATTACCTACTATATTACCCTCTGAATCAATTAGCCCATTAAGCTCCTTTATCATTTTTGATACATTATCAATTTCGTAAAGGTCACCTTTTAGCCTGCTTTGTTGGGCACTTACAAACGCATCATACTCTTCTTTTTCCTTTTTGAGTAATTCGATCTCTTCATCCAATTGCTCATTAAAAAGTTCCGTCTCGCTTTTAATATCTTCTTTAGTAGAACAATATGCGATTATACCAACTGTAAGTGCGGCAATACCGGTAATCAATAGGCCCACCGGTCCGCCCAAAGCTTGTGTTACCAGTGAAAACGCCTGTGTTGCGGCCGATGCAATGTTTATTTTACCCGACAATAAATCTATAGCAATAGAATATATACTTGTACTTGCAGCTGCATCAGACATACCGTCTGAACTTCGTTTGGCAACCTCTTTATTGGCTTCTGTGAATATACCTACTAAATTTTTACCAAAGTCGATTACCCCTGAAGCGGCATCCACGCTATCTGCAACTGCATCGCCAAATATATTTCTTACATTCAAGCCCACATCACTTAATGCGGAAAAAACACCTTTAACATGTGATTTGAACCCGGCAAAATCCTCTTTACACAGGTCTTTTATACCACCGCTAATGTCATCCAATGATTCTTGTATTTTACTGAAATCGCCCTTACTGCTTAAAATGTTTTTGCTGATAGATTCTATTGCTTTTTCAACATCTGTGGTCATGTTTTTTGTAAAGGCTGTAAAGCCGGAGCTGTCTATGGCCGTATTTTTTTTAAAACCCAATAGAGACTGTGATGTAAGATCGATTTCTTGCCTCTCGACTTGAATTTTGGCAACCAATTCATCAATTTGCTGTTTAAAGTCGGCTTGGTATGCACCCCAAGCTTTTGCGTTTGCAACGCTTTGGTCATATGCTCCGTTTAAATCTGACAGTTTGGCTATGAGATTGTTTATTGGTTCTTCACCTTGAAGCATAGTATTATTAAAATCAGCTTCTTTTGCTGCATATCCTGCCAAGGCTTCTGTACCCGTGTTTAAAACCACGTCCAATCCGGTCACGCCTTCGGCGGTATATAGCAATGAAGATTGAATATCTGTAAGATTTAAGTTTAGGGCTGTTATTTGCTCTGCATAGGTTTGAATACCGGCTGTGCTTTGAGCATACAAGGCATCTGCTTGCATTAAACATTGATTTACCAAATCCAGCTTTTCCACAGAACATTCAGCACTTTGATTTAGTAAATCCAGCTTAATGGCAGTTAATTCTATACTTTCGGGGTTAAGATTTAACAGACGATTAACTTGAATCAGCTCATTTTGGACTTTTTTGGCTGATTGGTTAAGGTCGTCCAGTGCTGTCAAAAGGTCTTGTATGCCTGTGTTTGCCTCTCGGAAAACATCTTTTTCGGTTGACAGAAACATCACCTCGCTTTGTAGCAATGGGAGCGGTTTTGGCCCACTCCTTCTATTTATTATCCGGCCGGTAATTAGCCGGAGTTGTTTTCTGATTTATTATTTTGCTAACTAGAGTTAATTGCGTTTATAAATGTGGAAAAAACAACCAATCCTCCCGTGGAAGATTGGTTAATGGATTAATCACTCAAAAAACGGTCTATTTCATCTTGGCTTGACAACTGAGCGGCTAGGCATTTATTTTGCGGTTTTTCTCTTATGTTTATCGAATAGGTAATAAAATCCAAAAATAAACCCAGTGTCATTTCTTCTAATTCGGCAATAGCGATTCGGCTTTGTTTCGCTAAAAATAAAAGCAAGCAAGTGCTTATTTCTTCGCTATCGCCTGAGGTTTTTTTGGCTCTATGTTACCCTTTTGGGATTTGTACCATAGATCAAGGCAACGGTCGAAGACTGTTTTTACGGGAAAACATTCAAAACTTTCAGCCCATTCCATAGGTTCTTTATTAATGGAGGCGTCTGCATTTTTTGCAAAGGCATAAATAATATCCAACATTAAGATCCAATCGTCCAAATCCTCATTTTCGGTTGGGTCAAACATATCAAACAATTCGTCTTCAGATAATTCGCCGGAGGTATATAAACCGAAAATATATTCATTGGCTTTTGCTTCATCTTTTATTCCGGCACTCAGAATTTTTTTGGCCAGTTTTTCGCTTTTTAATAACTTTTTCATTCCGAGTTTTTGGGTTTTGGTTGAAAGATTTTTTATATCCTCAAACATATCCCTGCCGGTTTCGTTACGATAAACCAATAATGCTTTTAATGTTACTTTTATGGGTACGGACTGTGTTTCGTTTATTTGAATCTCCCGTTGCATATTCTGCAAACACTCCTTCTTTCGGTTCGTGTACTGATTTAAACCAGTTATACTCGTTGCCTTCGTAGGATATAAGTCCGTCTCCCGGCCGGGGCAATGCTATGCCGTTAAGCGTATAGTAATAAGGGGTTACGCTGTCACCATCGCCGTATATATTTACGGATTTTGAAAATTTATCAAACTTAACGTTATATAAAACACCCTTAATAGGCTCGGCCGAGGTATGAAATTCATAAATCAGACCTATGTTTTCTTGGTTGTTGTAAGAAAAGTTGTACTCGGTTGAAGAAAACCCCAAAGCACTTAACAAAAATGAATCATACGGAAGCATAACTTCAAGGGAAACACTGTATCCCAAGTTTTCATTTTCCCTGTCAAATATGACATTGCCTATTTGAATATCAGTATTTGCCGTCATGGGTTCCATATTAAACATACGTACGCCCGTTAAAATATTAACGGGACTGTACGTATCCGGTGTTAGTGGTTCATCAGTGCGTTGGGAAACGGTAAAATAACCAATTCTCGCAAGACCCTGATTTATTTTCATTTTATTGTTACCGGTATAGAAATTACAGTTGAGTCTGCATCGTTAAAGGTAAGGGTTACGGTTGCTTCACCCTGTTCTACGCCTGTAATTCGTAAATTTCCGCCTTCTGCCATGCTGTTTGGGCTTACAGTTGCAACAGAAGTGGTGGAAGAAGAAATACTGACGCTTGTTGCGCTGTTTAAGTTTACCAAAACGTCAACGGTTTCACCGGCGTCTATGATTACGGCAGTTTCGGACACAGAAGGTTTGTAGGTTGGAGTGTAAATTTTGTCAAACCATTTATCGTATACTGTGGGATCTGTCTTTCTGTCGGCTATTACATAGCTTGTACCGTATACAGGGCTTTTTTCTGCGCTTAAGTTAAATGTTTCGTACTGAGGCGCTTGAGTGCCGCCGTCCTCTGCCAAAGTGGCTTTGATTGAATTCAAGTCGGCTGTGCAATGGTAAAGCACATGTCTTCTGTCTTTAACGTCGTTGGATACTCCGAAAAGAAGATAGAATGGTTGAGCCACGGGTTTTGCTTCTTCAATTAAAACGCCGTTAGCATCACGTTTCATGTTAAACGCATACTCTCTGAAATCATCCGGTATGTAGGTTGTTTCAAGGGTACCGGCATAGGTTTTTGAAGATTGAATATTGCCCACAATATTACCGATACCGGTTTCGGTTGTACCGTATACTTTTACGGCTTCACCGCTGCTTGTGAGGTCAATGGCACGGGCACCTACCCAAGGAATAGGATCGCTGTAAGTATATGAGCCATCTTGACCCACAACGATTTTACCCCACATTAATCTTTGTAAACCCCATACTACTTTGTTTTCTCTTTGCATCATGTTCATCTTCCTTTCTTATTTTGGTTTTTATCTATAAAATTCATAAAGAACTTATAGCCACAATTAAGACTCAACAGCGGAGCTGTCTACAATTTGATTAAACCCGAAGGTACAAGCCAATATTGCATGGTCCGAAATTTCGTTTTCTTCAAAGTCACAAAACCCATCACCTGTGCTAAACCCGGCAGACTTTAAGAGTTGTGTGATTAACTCTATACGTCTGAATATTTCCTTCCTTCCGGTTTCGGTGACAGCGTTTTGTGTTTTATAATAGTATTTCAGAAGAATTTGCGTATTTCTCGTTGTTACATCTGTACCGCTTTGGGTTACCTTGTCATATGTTTGATTTAAAACCACATATTCGTCAACCGGTATGCTTTGGGGATTGCTTTTGTAATACACACCGATTTCGAACTCCTTGAAAAGCAAGTCAAAAATTAAGTTAATAACATCAATCAATTTGCATTACCCCTTTGTTTTGGTTTTTGTATTTTAAGATGTAAAAACCCTTAACCTTTTCATACGAATTTGCATGAACAAAATTAAGGGTTGAAAGAATAGGGCATTACATCAGGCTTGCCGGGTTAATTCCCAAGACACTGCATTAGTATTGCTTTTCTTTTAGCATCTTGGTCTGTTTGATTTTTCTATGATACCATTATATCAAGGTTAAAGTGACATATGGGACAACCTCAGTTTTTCTCCAAATACCTGTACGCAGCCTTTTTTACACTATCCTCACTGTTACCGCCGCCGACTTTAGCAGCAACTTGATTCCATGTCAGTCCGTTTATATATCTCATTGTCAAAATGACCCTTATATGGCTGTCATCTATGTTAGAGATATAATTATTCAGCCGATTTAATTCTGAAAAGCATTTTTTTAAGTACTCTTCCAATGTAGACTTTAAATCCACTATTTCCGCTGCATATTTTGCAACTTTATCTGTTTTTCCGTATGTACGTGGCATACCTGTTATTCTGATTGAAGAACCGGTTGAGGTTTCCTCCAACTCCATAATCCTACGCCGAAGCTCTTCAAACTCTTTCTTTAAAAAATACAGTTGCGATAACTCTTTAACAGTCATATACTCTCCCATATTATTTCTACCAAACCGGTTAGGATTATTGTCCGTTAATTTTATGTAGTAAAGATTCTGACATTGGGTTTGAATACAAATAAACTTTCGGTTTCCCTGCTA
>CAYMOU010000028.1:0-27609 GCA_964392115.1 uncultured Defluviitaleaceae bacterium
AATTCACAGTATAAAATAAGAAAAACCCCGCAAGGGGTTTTTTTTATCATATAATCAAATATTTTTATTTTCTAATAGTTTTATTTCCTATTAAATTACCGAAAGGGGTAAAATATATGAAGTTTAAATCCTATACAGGGGGCTTAATCACAGGTATTCTTTTGGCAACAACAATTTCGGTTTCCGCCTCGACCTTCGTTCAAGTCTTTTTGCAAGACGAAACTAAGATTATGGTAGACGGAAAAGAAGTAGCGCTTCCTGCTGATATGCACATTTTAAATTATCAAGACCGTATCTATACACCGGCAAGACATATTGCCGAATCCATAGGCGGAAAAATAGAATACGACCAAGCCACAAAACGTCTGCTGCTCACTAAGCCGGAGCCTGTAATCAAAGAGGTAGAAAAAGAGGTAATTAAAGAAGTAGAGGTGCGTAAGCCCTATTATAATTCCTTACCTTTGAAACAAAAAGTCAACGATGTTACCATAAATGTCTACGGTTTCGACCTTGAAAGATATGACCCCAGACTGCAATTTGATATAAACAACGAATACTACAAGTCTGTAAACATTAACCTTACAAAAACCTATATCGAAATTGACGAGATACAATATAAACCCATCTACAACACCGAGGTAGTGAATCCCATTTCATCCTATACCGAAAAAGAAAATTTAAGACTGGATTTCGAAGGTGTTCCTACTAATACCAAAGAATTCAAATTGGTAATGGCTGTGGATTTTGAGGAATTCATATCCGGTCAAGGCACAGTATTAAATACCAAGCTTTTTGAAATGTATTTTAAAGTTTAGCAACGAAGATCAGGGGGGTAAACAAAAATAATGAAAAAATTTATTGCAACTGCAGTATTAACCGCAGTAATGACAACAACAGTATTTGCAGCACCAAACACTATTACAGTTAACGGCATGATTAAACAACTAAGCACATCTTTACAAAACGAAAACGGTCATACCCTTATAAGCGTAAAAGACCTGGAAAACTTATTGGGTGCAAAAGCAGAAGTTAAGGATAATAAGATTACCTTAACTTTAGGCGATAGATCCATCTTAATTGATACAAATTTTACCACTTATTTTGCCGGCCAAACCAAGGCAGAGTTACCTGTTAAGCCCATTTTAAGAGACGGTCAAGTTATTCTGCCTTTACGTCCCGTTGCAGAGGCCTTGGGTGCCAAGGTTCTATGGAACGAGAACAACAAGATGATAGGTTTGGAATTACCGGTTCAAAGCAATGCCACGCAATCGAAACCGGCAGAAGTGGGTGTAAAAATGTACACCTACAAAGAGGCCTTGGACACCATAATTAAGTCCAATTCCAACTTGAAAAATCTTCAGGAAGGCATGGCGTACATGGACGAACAAATCGATAATATAGCCCGCAACTATAGAACCTTTCTTTCCATGGGTATAGGTATAAAGGATACCACAATCGAAACCGTTCGTGCTTTAAAAGCCGCAGAAAATCAGCGTTCCAACGTTGATTTGAACGAGCAGATAATCAAAGACTCATCCGAGTTAATGCTGCTTACTCATTTAACTGCCATAGCCGGCTACGAGCAGGACATAGCGCTGCTTAAAGAAAAGATAGCTTTGGACAAAGTGAATTACAAAAACCTGCAACTTAAGCAGCAACTTGGCATGGCAAGTGCCTACGACGTAACCGCAGCACAACAAAGCTTGGATCAAAGCGAAGCAAATCTTGCGGCATTGGAAATTTCCTTGAGCGATGAACGTGTTGCCTTAAACAATACTATGAAGTTAAAACCCGATACAAAAATTAAGGTTGAATTTAAGCCTGAGGTAAAGAAGTTTGAACTTGACTTAAACTCCCACATACGCCGTAAAATGGACACAGACTTAAACATTCGTGTAAAAAAGCAAGCCATAGAAGAAGCCGAATACAGAATCGACACCAGAATAGACACCGAAGAATCCCGTTTAAATAACGAAAACAAGTTACGCCAAGCCATCAGAGATTTGGACGATGCCAAACAAAAGTTAGACAAAAACATCCGTAACGCTTACAACAACCTTAAAAAACTGGAAGAACAACAAAAATCACTTGAACTTGACTTGAAAAAAATGCAAGATAATCTGAAAAAGATGCAAACCAACTTGGAAGCAGGCCTTGTAACTCCTTATGATGTAATGGCCGTACAATTGGGCATAACTCAAGCCGAAATTGCCATTAAGAAAAACGAATACGCTTACAGCAACCTTTTATTCGCCATAGACCATCCGTATTTGTTGGGTTAATTATTATTAATTTGGTTTGAAACATACAAGCATTTTCAGATTTTGTTTGACCGGATTTACGACGCAATTTGATAACCAAATAAATACCATTATAAATATCCCACAATTATAAAAAATATATATAAGCATAAGCCTAACCCAAACAAAAATTACGTGTAATGACAAAAGCAATTGTCAAGCTGTGTTTGTTGACCTTAACTCAAACCGAGAGAATTATTCTTTTCGTTTGAGTTAAAGGGTTAGGCTTTATTACATGTTTTAATAAAGTTGAAAATAATACTAACCGATATATATAAGAATACACTTATCCTTGCCGGAAATCATGGGATAGGTAAAAAAATTAAGCCGACGAAATTCGGGGGAATTAGAAACGTCGCAAAAGGCGGGGGAAAATGAACAAATATATTGCACGGATTTTGGCATTGATACTGACTTTGAATACTGTTTTTTCGGTTACTGCGGTTAATGTGTTTGCTGCCGACCCTGTAGTCGAATTTTTTGATGATATCAGCATGACTACCGGTACGGCGGACTATACACCTGTAAACTTAAACTCTCAAGCTTACAATCAAAGCTTTATCCGGTTTCCCATTACATCAAGTATGCAGACAATGCAATTGGAATACAGCCTTGCAAAAGACACAAGAATACTATTGACGGTTTCACCGCCCAGCAACGAAAAGGTACAGGTGGAATATCGTCTGCAACGCTATAACAATACTACAAATAATTGGTTTAATCCGGCGTATAATCCAAATAACGGTCAGTATTTAATCTATGACCCCAATGCAACAGGAAACGGTTATGTGGATTATACCGCCATAAATATACCCACAGGCTCACCCTTCGAAGTAATGCCCGGTACTGTTCCTACTTTTAAAGTAGCAAAGGGCTATGGTTTTTCTTTCAAGTATAACAACAGAACCATGTTTTTCCGTTGGGATAGGGCTACCGATAAGTTTTTCTTTGTAACCGACGGCTTTGAGTATGGCTACATTTACGATGTAAAATCCATATACGGGACTTCAACCCCTGTTCACAACTATATCTTCAACGGTATTACAGATTCTTTCGTTAATAAACCCACAGCAAACGGTAAAACTAAGGTAGCACCGCCATTACAGGGAGAAGGAACCGTTCAAGCCGGTACAGGCGTAGAAACAGTCATAGATATGACAGATACCAATCCATTTCCTATTCACCCGGCGGATAAGCGATTGGATGCAGGTATGGAATTTACCTTTGAATTGCCCTTGGTTTGGGATGATAATACAAGGGACTTCATACTTCCCGACAATTCTACCCCACTGGGTAAGAGCTTAAAGTCAACTGTTGAGATTTACACTCCCGAAGAAGGAACAGTGGATATAAAGCTGGAAAAAATCTTTCCGGCTGCCGGGGAGTCAACTACTATGTCGGTAACAGCCGGCGGTTCATCCACAATAACCAAAAACGGTGAACCCACCATCTCCGGCGGCACCATAAATTTAAAATTAAAGGGCGTTAAACCCGGCCTAATTTACCATACCTCTTATGTGGAATTTAATTCAAACTTGTTTAAACAAACCAAGCGTAGAATACTGCCCTTCGGGACCGTATATTCATTCCCCGAATTTTTCTTCGGAAACGACGAGTTTGGCAATTATTCCGTATACGTTAATCCTTATAATTATCCGGGGACTTACAGCCTATATATAGGTAACGACGAAAACACCCTTAGATTATCAGCACAAAGTGACGGAACACCCGCAAGGCAGGTTTTATTACCTGTCTCTACGGATTCCGTAACCAGGTATTATCAAGTACAGTTTTCTCCCATTGTTCCGCCGGATTCATTTCTTGGCGGTTCAAAGATTTATTCACAGATAGCTATGTTCAAGCCGTCTGAGCCAAACATTGCAACTCCGCAATTCTTTGATATTACAAAGACAACCATGTCTCCAAATTTTAATTCTGCCGAACCTTTAAAAGAGGGCCTGGTGGATTTGGGCATAACCTGGGATATTGGTGCGGATACCACAATTAAGAGCTTAATAGATAAAGCCAAAGGTTTAAACCCCACTGAACCGCTTATCATAAACTACAGGCTGGCTTACGGAACAAAACCTGAAGTATTAAACACAGGTAACTATTTACCCACCGGTACGCCGTTTGATAATTCTAAAGCATATGACTTTTTAGAATTAAAGCTAACCATAACCATGGAGGGCACCCCGGCATCACCGGTATATAAATGCACCTATGAAATAGTAGGTCAAAATCCTGACGGTATAGAAATTATCGGTGACGTAACAGACACTACCATGGGCGCACGAGAAGGTGTCATTCCCAACACTACACGGTTAATGGCAAAAACCCGGTTGTATTTCTCGGCCGGAAAGGTTGGTACTGCATCAAGGCACATCTTTACCTTCCCGAATATCTTCTATATAAATATAAGGCCCATAGCCTGTAATGTAAGTACACCCACCGGTGTTTCAAAGTTCCGTAGTTTTACCTTGAGTGACTTTGACCAACAAACCATTCCGGCACCTCAAGATTTTATTTTGTCAGACCCGAAAATCGCAGCGGACAATTCCGGCTCCTTTAAAGCAGAATGGCTAATACCCGGCAAGAAACTTGGAGAATTTTTATATAACGGTTCCGGTATAAAATTTGACCGTGATACGGATGACCCAACCTTAGTGGTTGAACCCGAAAAAAGGGTTAAACTCTCCATGAATTTATATATCTCTCAAGACGAAAATTTCATGACAAATAATTTTCATGATATGAATTATGATCAACGCCTTGTAAATTCAGTAAAGGTTACTACTCCCGCAACGGTTAAAACCGGAGACACTTTAACCCTTTCGGGAACCGGCTATCTTCCGGTGGGTGATACCAAGTATGCTGATGCAAGAGAGGCTTTGAGGGATAAAAAAGTAATCAGGTTGGCGGATATACCAATAACGTCTCTTGACCCATCCTTGGCCGGCCAAAGTGCAATTCTTAATGAAATTATAAACAACGGCTCCATGGATTTTCCCATGAATTTCAGAATCTCAGGCTTAGACCAAAACCAACGTTACTTTGCTTATGTGGATATAGTATCCGAAAACTTAAATACGAAAGCTGACGGTACAGCTGATATACCCTCAGGCTTCGAGAAAATCTACGCCTCACTTTCAAACTTGGTTGGTATAACAACCTTAGCCCTACCCGATATTCCCACAGGTGAGGACAAAGTTCCTTCGGCTCCCACGGTTACCGTAGTGCCCGATTCCGTAACCTCATCTTCCGCTGCTGTTACTTGGGATAAAATACCCGCTACGGTGGCCGGGGATGTAATGGAGTATCAAATTATCCGTCTGACCGACGAACAAATGAAAGATAAGTACGTAGGCAAGTTTGATGAGATTTGGTCTGCTATCGATAACCCTTCAAAACTGGGCTTCGAAACAAACGCAGATGTGGCAAACAAAATTCAAATTTGGAACGGAACTAATTTTGTTGCCCTAAATACCGAGCAAGCAACCAAATATAAATACATTCCCGATGTAAACGCCACCAATGCACAATTTTCGGATAACAGCCTGCAACCCAACAATATCTACTTCTATTACGTAAGAACCGTAAGAAAAGTAGGCGATAAAAGGCTGTATTCCGCCTGGGGTCAAACAACTTTAACTACAAAACCGGTATTGGCTCCCATAAATTTAAAGGTTGAATTTGATGCCGAATATGACCCGAAAAAAGAAGTGGTAATCAGCTTTGACGCTCCTGTTCTGTACGGAGACTTAGGCAAGAAGTACCAACTTCAATACAGACTTAAAGAGGACGGTAAGGATTGGTCTGCACCGGTAAACATGGTTGTTTCACGCCTAAATAAACCGGCAGCTACGCCTACGCCCAACAAGCCCGGTTTCTATCATTACACCTACAAAATTACCGAAGGTTTGTTAAGTGGAACATCTTACTCCGTTCAAGTGCGTTTGCTGGATTTGGAATTAAACGATGCCTCTATGTATTCCAATATAGCCATTTTCCGTACGGAAGTAGACCAGGGTGACTATGACGAGGATATTTTACGTAAAGAATGGCTGGATATGTTGCGTAAGGAACTGGAGAAATTGCTCCGTGACCCTTACTGGGTAATAGCCGATACAGCAAGGGAATTAGAAGTAATATACAGACCCACAATGTTTGACGGTTTGTTAAACAAAACAGCCGACGGCAAGCTGTTACTGGTAGGCACCGAAGCCGACAAGGCAGTATACTATATCCCGGCTACGGCTCTGCTAAGTGCAAATGCTCAAAATAAAGGCTTTGCCGTAACCCACGGCAACATGGAAATCGTAATTCCGCCAAGTGCTATAGACCCCAACCTAAATACGGCGGTAATAGACGCACTCAAGGATATTAACAACAGAAGCGAACCTGCCAAAGATTATTACGTAAGGTTAAGCCTAACTTGGTTCCAACGTGGCGAACAAATAAATATGCAACCAGCACTTTCAAAACAGGTTGAAGTCCGTATGGAGGCCGTATGCTCCACCATAGACAACAAAACCTTTGACGACTTGGTTTTAACGGAAATATTAAATAAAATCGAGGAACAATTAAAGGATAAAGCCATACTCGAAGATATAGCCGACGAGGTAGAAGACGGCGCCACCGATGAAGAAATGGTTAGATTCATTTTGGAATTGGTAGGAGACGTTCGGGATGAGTTTTTGGATATAGCATCCGAAAAAATCGACGATGTATTGGATAACAGTTACGAAATACTCAGCCTGAAAAACCCCTTGTTAATCGCCATTAAAAATATTGCGGCAGAGGTTTCCGCTAAGGCATATCAGTTTAAGGCAGGTTTATGGGCACCAAAGGAATTGCTTAATATAGGTTCGGGTAAGGGCTTCTACAGTTTAGAACCGGGTATCTTCATTTTCGCAGGCTCTCAACTCATAGTGCCGGGGCTTAACAACATTCCCAACGCCGGTGCCCTAACAACCATAATCACAAAATATAATCTGGATGATTTCTTCGGAAAAGGCAATGCATTTAACCTTGATGCACAAACAGGGCGTTTTGCGGCGGTTGCATCTGTGGCAAGAATGATGGGTGCGCCCAAAGGTTCCGACCCATTTGCTTGGTTGCAAACCAAAGGTATAACCCTAAGCACCCGTTCCCAATCCGAGCCGATTTCTACCGAAGAAGCCGTTCATATGGTAATGCTCCTTTACGAAAACAAGACCAACACAAAATTGTCTGCGGTGCAAATCCGTGATTTCACTGTTACCAACAATATGGTAGGTCTGGACGACCGCTACAAACAGGCCGTAAGGGTAGCTATCCAAAGCGGTATTTATACCAACAAAAATATGCAACCCAAATTTAAAATCACAGTCAGGGATTTCTTGCAAATGCTTGCGGCCTTAGATTCTAAGGTTAAGCTTTAAACAGAATTTATAATCCCGATATATTTTTTATCCCATAGATTAAGTGAAATTGAATGTATTTTCCTTTTACCGGAATTTACATTCAATTTCGCTTGTTTATTAATTAATAATAATATATAATACTGATTCCATTTAAAACAGTAGATAAAAATTTGCAATTTAGCCAAAGATTCACGGATAATTTGCAAATTTTTATCCTTCATTAAATATGGAATTAGTATAAATACTACTCCAATCTCTTAACCGATTAAACTTTCGTCGGTCTCAAGGAGGAAAATCATGAAGCGAGTACGCAAGCTTATTGCATTCGCATTGGTTACGGTAATTCTTACTTCTTTTTTTGTAACGCCAACCTTGGCAAATATGCAGTCTGCTGTTTCGGATTTTACCATAGTCTGTTCGGACGCTGAACAGACCAATCCAACAAACACTTACAATCTGCAGATGACAATCAAAAGACCAATAAAATCGTCAGCTTCGGCTAATGACGGTTCAGTAAAACCTGCCGATCCTCACAATATTTTTGAGTATCAGGTTTTTTATCGTAATGCAACTTTAGGTACAGGCTACCCTAATCAACCATTTGTAACTAAAAAAGTAGACCCGGTACTGCCGGAAACAGAGGTTGAACCGGTTACAAATTTGTACGAATCGGCCACATTAGACCCGGGCAGTCTTTATTTGTTTAAGACGGAGCCCGTTCATTACCATTTATTTCTTGACCAAAATGACAACCCTTCATACAGACCGGCACCAAAAGACCCCACTACCGTCACCAAGGAAGTTATCTTTCTTACCGACATCAGAGTAAAAGCCACCGGTTCCGGAAAAAACTTAACCGTAACATGGGATGCACCCACTTTGGGAAATAGGGAGTTGTTCCAAGGTTATAATATTTATTACAAGAAGACCACAGATACATCTCTGGGTGCTTGGAGTAATGAAGTTTATGTACCCAATGAGGACAGCGAAAAAATAGCGGGCAACAAAAGGCAATATACTTTTACCGCACAAAACCTGGAAATAGGCACATTTTATGACGTTAAAGTAGAGCCGGTTTATTCCGGAAAAACCCTGTTCAGAGATTTAAAAAAGGTTACTGTAGGAACAGGAGCCTCTGCTATAGAATATAACCTGGCTTATCCGCCAAAAGCACGTGAATACAAATCGCCGGAAGTATACATAAAACCGGCGTTGCGTTTAGAGCCTACCGGCGACGAATTGTTATTAAGTTGGGATAAAATAGACAGCCACTTAAACCCTGAAAAGGTATTAGTAGAAAAACAAGAGCCGGGAACGGATTTATGGATAAATATAGGCTCGATTATAGGCCCAAATGCCATTGCCAACATGAACTACTGGCACACCCAACGGCCCAAAAGCACAACCTACTACAGAATACGAGTTATTTACAAAATCGGTAGCCAAACAGCAGAAATGGAATCGGAAATTGCAATATACAATCCCTCTCTGTTTGATTTTTATCCCTACAGACCCAATATTTTCAGCGTAACGGACAATGTAACGGCAGAAAACGCTCCTTTGGCTATGGAAGTAACCTGGAAGGCGTTTACCAGAATGCCTTATGATGAAAACGAAGAAAAAGCGGCAATCAGAGGTTACTATATAGACAAAGATATTTTTTATGACATCTGGGTCACAGACAAGCTGACGAATTTTGAAGGTGCAAATCCCTTGGGAGATACGGAAATTTCAGAAACCTTGGATGCAAAGGATTTGCAGGAAGAAATTTACGACCCCGACCAATGGAGTTACAAAACCAACCTTACAAAATACGCCACCAAACTCCCGGATGGCAGTTACGTCATGAAACCCCTAGAAGACAACAAAGTTTATTATATAAAAATAATTGCAAGACGTGCCATATCCGAAACTCAATTTGTATATTCTCAACCTGCCTTTAGGGCACATTATATACAGCCCAAGGAGGATTTGTTCCTTGAGCCGTCTGTTATAGCTAAACCTCCTTTGAGAATAAAACAAGACCCGCCGGGCGTAGATGTTATCACAGATAATTCTATTACCGTCCAATGGGATACCCGCTGGTTTGAAGTCTACGACGGCACAGAAAAATGGTACACCCAAGTGGGTGTAGACAACGGCAAGCTGGTATTTGGTGCAAATACCGAAAATCTACCCTCAAGCAAGGTTATTAACCTCTACGACCCCAAATATATTTCAGGTAATTTTACAGACCCAAACACCCAACGTTCGGCAATTGCAGCTATAAAGGCCGATTTAGTGGCTTTGGGTTATGGGGATACGGATACAAACCTGCTTGCATTCAGAATGATAGATTTAGGCAACGCTCAATATGAAATACACGTTGAACAGTACGATACCTACCTTGCAAATTATTCTACTAAGCCTGATCCCGGTGACGTAAACACCTATAAGGCTTATCTGGATACTTTGGACGATACCCAATGGACGAAAATTTCACCCTCGGGTGCTGTGCCAACTCTTGAATTTGAAGTAAAACAACAGCATAAACCAACTGCCGGTGGCTTGGAGCCCAATACGCCTTATATTATCTTCCTTAGGCCCTTTGTAACCAAGGCAGACAATAAAAAATACGCCTACTACCCAAGTTTTGTTGTGGGCACTACCTTAGACGTATTACCGCCTCTGGATATTACTCCTACCGTGCCCATATTGGAGGCTGTTTCCTCAACCGAAACAAGCATTACGGTAAGATGGAAAAAGTCTGCCGAATTGGATTATGAATTGGGATATGACGAACTATTGCAAAACTATCCCGAAGGCGGAACCAAGTTTTTCTATGAAGAACGAGAAGAAAAGGAAGAAAACGGTGTTGTGTATTATTACTGCACCATACACGACCTTTTCCCGCAGACCTTGCACTATATTTGGATACGCTCTTCAGTAACCGTGGATGAAACGGAAAAAATCTCCGACTGGTCAAACCCGGTATCCATGACCACCAAAATTATTAATCCTCCTTCACCGCCCAAGGGCTTGGGCTTGGCGGCAATGGATAATTTGAAAGCCTACAACAAGGAAAACTCCACCGAGCTTTATCCCGTAGATTCGGACTATATGATTATAGAATGGATGAAGGACGTTAAAGACATTCCGCCTGTTGACGAAGAACCCGGCGGCGGTGCCGGCGCTGCTCCCGGACCGGGAGGAAACGCAGCCACGGAAGTTTTGGAAAGCGATTACTTTAAGAATTTTATCCTTGTAAAGTTTAATGAATTGACGCCAAACAAATCCTACTACGTGCGAGCAAAAACCATGCTCACCGTTGCCAGAAAAAAAGAAGGCCCGGGCATTACCAAAACCTACAACTACGTGGTGCAAGTAAGCCCCAATGCTGATTTTGCAGACGCTATCGAAGTCACTGTTCCTCAAGCGGAGGATATAGACCCGGCTAATGCCATCCGTTTAGAGTCCGATTGGACGGCGACCTTAATCTTCCAAACCGGTAAATGGAACGGAGAATACGACGGCGACATTAATATAAACACCTATCCCTTGCCTTGGGAAGATTATGAAATAATCTACAATCCCGTAACCGATACCATGACCTACCGTTTCCGCTCCAACAAAACCGATGCAAACGGCAACAGGGACAACATGGTAGACCAACGCTTTATTACCCGATTGGTTGCGGATAAGGTGTTTGAATACAGCTTGGATTTGACCTATTACAACGGCAGAAAGGTAACAAACAGGGAACTGGTTTTACCCTATACCATAGTAAGGGCATTGGATGAAAGAAAAATCGCTTTGCGTCTGCGAGCGGATACCTTACAGGTAAGTTTCCCGGCCGGAAGCCTTAAAACCAACAGCCCGGATTTCGGTATGAACGGCAACATGACCTTCCGCTTCGCCCAAACCGATACAACCATTCCCTTGCTGTCCTTAGAGGAAATTTATACTGCCTCTCCACAAAAACTAAGCATAACAGTTAACACGCCAAGCCGAAACATCAGCCTTAGCACCCTTTCGGCGCCGGCCACCATAGAAGAAAAACCCGATAACCGTCACGCCGGCTATCAAAAAAATATTTCAACTTATTTTGCAGATGTAAATTCCGGCGGTTGGAAGGCTATGCCCTCTCAATACGACCAAGCCAACGGCACTATGACTTACAAAACAGCCGCTGTGGGTGCTTATGCCGTAATTGCAAGGGATTTGCCACAGGCCTTCCCGGGTGCGCCGGCAATTAATCAAATGCAAAATGTAACCTCAAAATTTAACATTACGGATATGAATAGCTACCAACCCAATACACCTGTACACGCAAGCCAGTTTAACAAGATAATTTTTGCCGTGGCAAACGGTAAATTATCCGTGGCGGCTAACGAGCCTATGACCCAACAGGAGTTTAGTTCCATGGGAGCCTCCGGTATGCTGATTTCGGGTACAAACGTACCCCGAGAAGCCGGGATTAACGCCTTGGTTAAGCTGTATGAGAAGAAAACAGGGCGACCGGTGAAATCATTCGCTACACAGTCAAAGTTTGGGGACTTAAATTCCGCAAATGCCAATTATCGCAACGCCATATTAAAGGCAGAAGCCATAGGATTTATGGATGGTGAAGGTTCTATCCGAGCAAAAGAAAATATGACCTTTGCACAATTGTTTAAAATGCTTGATATAGTAATTGCAGATGCAGGGTTATAATACTAATTCCATTTACAACAGTAGATAAAAATTTGCAATTAGACAAAGATTCAAGGATAATTTGCAAATTTTTATCCTTCATTAAATATGGAATTAGTATAATAGATAATGAAAAAGGACCGGGTTTTGTTAATCGCCGGTCCTTTTTCATGATTTGTGTGATTGTAGAGCGGTGGTGGCAGAGCCACGACCCTACATTTTGGTGTTTGGATATGTACGATATTACAAGATTACCTGTGACAGATACAGGGTCAGAAACCCCGGTAGGCCTAAAACTCCTGTGACTAAGGCGGAAATCAGGTTTACTCCCACACTTAGGCCCAAGGGTTGAAGTACCCAGTTTGCAATCAATATTCCGCAAATTCCTGCCATGCCTTGCACGGCTATTCTGGCCAAACCTTTCCCGGAACCGGAGATTGCAATTACAATCATCAGCACTATACAGGCAATAATCAACCACACTATCAGTTGAGCAGGCATATTAACACCACCCTTCAAAAATAATACCAAGATAAAAAACACATGACATTAACCCGGCTTTCCGTTGGTTAATGTCATGTTTCTTTTGACCCTAAACGCCTTTTATCTAAACAAGTCGGCAACTATACCACGTTCCTTGCACAGGTCCAAATAGTATTTGTACCTCATATTAAGGGCCATTCTTTCGTAAATATAGCTGTCTATCATGGTCGGGTCGGTTTCAAAGGCATAGGTATCGTAAAGATTGTTGATTTCCTGTTTCAGATATTCAAGGTTGTTAAGCACATTCATATCCTCGTCAGAGATGCTTTTTTTCTTTGCTTTAGACTTTTTCGATACCTTCTCTGCCGGAGCATAAAACCCGATAGCACCGTAGCCTGCGGTTACAGCATCCATAAATCAAGCCTCCCAGCGTAAATTTTTTTGATAAGAGATTAGGGCTGCTATTATTTCACAAAATGCGGAAATTATGCAAAACCCTTATTCAATTATCTCCAAATTTAACCGGCTTAAAACCCATAATCCGCTTGATTTATTTATTTTTTTTAGACGGAGCTGTCAGCCGCTAGGGGTCGTCTGCGGTGATTTTCCCAAGATTTTTGCAACTCCACTATGAAAATAGGTGTAATGCAAAGCAGGGTTACAAAAAGCCATTGCACCGGGCTTAAAGGGCATACCTTGAAAATTCCTGCCAAAGCCGGGGTCATTATAACAAAAACCTGTAGGAACAATCCCATAAAAAATGCGTAAACAAGCTGTTTGTTGCCGAAAATATCTATGCTGAACACAGACTGCTCTGTACGCATATTAAAGGCGTGAACCAATTGGGAAATGCTTAATGTTGCAAAAGCCATGGTCTGGCCGATAACAACCGAATCATTCTTATCGAAAAATACATGGCCTATACCAAACGCCAACAGTGCCAGCATACCTATCATTAGGCCCTGGGTAGCAATTTTCTGCCACAATCCGCCGGAAAACAGTGAGGTGTGGCGGTAGGGTTTTTGCTTCATAATATTGTCGTCGCAGGGGTCAAGCCCAAGGGCTATAGCCGGCAGAGAATCCGTTACCAGGTTTACCCATAACAGATGTATGGCAAGTAAGGGTGTTGACCAACCCATTAAAAGAGCGGTCAACATGGTAATAATTTCGCCTATATTGCTGGAAAGAAGAAAATGCACGGCCTTCCTAATGTTGGCGTAAATTCCACGACCCTCTTTCACCGCCGCAACTATGGTAGAAAAATTATCGTCCGTCAAAATCATATCTGCCGCACCTTTTGCAACCTCTGTGCCGGTTATGCCCATAGCGCAGCCTATATCGGCGGCTTTTAAGGCAGGTGCGTCGTTTACGCCGTCGCCGGTCATAGCAACAACTGCTCCGGTGCTTTGGAAGGCCTTGACTATACGCAGCTTATGCTCCGGAGAAACCCTTGCAAACAGAGAGTATTTATGTATGTTAGCGTTTAACTCTTCTTGGCTGATAACGTCCAGTTCAGTGCCGGTCATGGCGTAGTCCGCCTTGGAAGCTATGCCCAAATCCTCGGCGATTGCTTTAGCGGTCAGCAGGTGGTCACCGGTTATCATAACCGGCTTAATTCCGGCCTGTTTACAGATAGCTACGGCTTCCTTTGCCTCCGGTCTCGGTGGGTCCATAATACCGATTAAGCCCAGAAATACTATGTTATGCTCGGTTTCCTCGGTTTTGGGCATGGAGCGGAACTCCCGATAACCTATAGCCAATACACGCAGAGCTTTTTCAGCCATTGACGAAATAATTTTGGATATTTGCAGTTGTTTTTGGCTTCCCAGCGGAATTACATCGCCTTTTTCGTAATAATGGGTGCATTTATACAACAAAATATCCGGGGCGCCTTTGGTAATGCTTATGTACTTTCCGTCTTTGTCTTTATGAAGGGTACTCATAAGTTTTCGCTTTGAATCAAAGGGAATTTCCGCCACTCGTACAAATTGGTCGTCCAAATCGTTTTTGTTAATGTTGGCATCCAAGGCCGCTTGAACCAGCGCCTTTTCTGTAGGTTCGCCTTTTAAAACATTGTCGTTCAGAACAGAATTGTTGCAAAGGGCGGCATATCTTAAAATAATTTTTGTGGCGTAATCCTCGCCGGTAAGGGTGCCTGCGGAATTGCGTATTTCCACAACGGTCATTTTGTTTTGGGTAAGAGTGCCGGTTTTGTCCGAGCAGATTACGTTTGCACAGCCCAAGGCCTCCACGGCCGTAAGTTTGCGAACTATGGCGTTTCGTCTTGCCATTTTTTGCACACCTATAGCAAGCATTATGGTGACAATGGCCGGCAAACCCTCCGGGATGGCGGCAACAGCCAAACTAACCGAGGTCATAAACATATCAAAAACGTCTATTTTATGGAAGATTCCCAAAAAGAAAATTATAAAACAAATAGCCAATGCACCCAGACCCAGCAATTTTCCTGTTTGGGTTAATTTTTTTTGCAAAGGAGTTTCGGGAGAGTTGTCCTCCATAATCATATGAGCGATTTTGCCCACTTCCGTATCCTGACCGGTGGCGGTTACTATGGCCTTTCCCTTACCCAGACTGATACAGGAGCCGGAGAAAACCATGTTTTTTCTGTCGCCCAAGGCGGCATCTTCCTTAACTGTAACCTCGGCGTCCTTTTCCGAAGGTTCCGATTCTCCGGTCAGAGCCGATTCCTCAACCTTTAGATTAATACTGCTGATAAGCCTGGCATCCGCCGTAATCAAATCCCCGGTTTCCAAGACCAAAATATCCCCGGGAACCAAATCCTCCGTGTCTACTTCTACTATTTTTCCTTCTCGTTGCACCTTGGATTTTGGTGTGGTCATCTTTTTCAAGGCATCCAGAGATTTTTCTGCCTTGTTTTCCTGAATCAACCCCAAAACCGCATTTACAGCCACTATAAACAAAATAATGATTGAATCAAAGTAATCATTGTGCCCGTTAAGCAGTGAAATCAAAAAAGATACTCCTGCCGCCGCTATAAGCACTATAATCATAAAATCGTTAAACTGCATAAAAAACTTCACAATCAGACTTGTCCGTTTTTTCTCCGGCAAAGTGTTCAGTCCGAATTTCTGTTGTTTCTCCTTAACCGCCGCTGCACTCAATCCGTTATGGGACTCGGTTTCGTAATGCCGCAGGGCTTCCGTGTAATGCTTGCTGTGCCAGGTCATTTGTACATCACATTCCTTTTTCATCATACTTGTTCCATAAATAAATATATTTTCTTGGGACAGATAATATTCCTAAAACATAAAATGAAAGTAAGAAACCGCTGAATTTGATTCTTAGAAATAAAATATTCGGTTTTAGCTTATTTAACAGAGGGAGTTCTCTCTCAAGGTTTTAAGTTTAACCTTAAAGGGGTTTTGGGGATGTTAGGCGTTTTTTTTCTTGCACTTTCAGTCAGCATTGATGCTTTGGGAACCGGCTTGTCATACAGTGTGAGAGGCATACAAATTCCTTTTTTTGCTAAGTTTCTTATGTCGGTACTGGCTTATTTGTTTTCAAGCTTCTCTGTATTTGCAGGTATTACTCTCAGTCAAATCCTACCGGAAGATTTTGCAAAAATCCTAGGGGTGCTTATACTGTGTTTGATGGGATTTTGGATAATATTCCAAGCCCGTTTCAAAAAAGAAGAACCGGTAAAACCCGTAAAAAATGAAAAGCGTATTTTCAGCTTCATTATAAAATCCATGGGTATCACCATAAAAATTATCAGAGACCCAAAATCCGGCGATTTAAACGGTTCCTCATATATAGAACCCATAGAAGCCGTTTATATAGGCATAGCCCTTTCCGTAGATTCCTTGTGTGCCGGGGTAGGCGCCGCTATGATGGGCTTAAATGATGCGTTTATCCCTCTAAGCGTAGCCGCTATGCAGTTTATATTTTTAACCCTTGGTTCTTGGGTAGGCAAAAAATTAATGAAGTTTAACCTAAATGCAAAAATTTGGGTTTTTATCTCCGGCTCGGTTTTGGTCATGCTGGGGCTTATGAGGCTAGTAGGCTGACTAAAACTTTAATGCTTTTTTGTTCGGCTTTTTTGGAAAGAGGTAGTTTATGACTGATTTCGTACTTTATATACTTTTTAACCGGAATCAGTATGGGGATAAAACCTTTTTCTGCCGTGAAAAAAATGTTTTCTCCCTCAAGATCTTTTGGTATGCATCCTCCTTAAAAATGTATTTCTATTGATTTAAACGGCACAATATAGTATTATACAAATTACAGCACTAACGAAACGGAGGATAACCATGGGTCGAGATTACGCACATGAAACGGAAAAACGTGTGGAATGGATAAGGGATATTCTGAAAGCAAGCGGCGCCAAAGGTATAATTTTTGGCAGCAGCGGCGGTAAGGACTCTGCCTTGGTTGGCATTTTGTGTAAAAAAGCAACAGAAAACGTTTTGGGCGTAATTATGCCCTGCGTGTCCAAACAAAACTATAATCAAGACAGAGAACACGCCTTAAAGCTTGCAGAGCGATTTTCCATAGAAACCATAGAAGTTGACCTAACCGATATGCGAAACCTGCTTTGCGAACGCATAGAAAAAGTAGCAAAAGTAACCGACTTGGCAAAAACCAACATTAACCCTCGTTTGAGAATGACTACCCTATACTCCATAGGCCAGTCAATGGGCTATCTGGTAGCCGGCACAGGCAACAGAAGCGAAGCCTACATGGGATATTTCACAAAATGGGGTGACGGTGCTTATGACTTTAATCCGATTTTAGACCTGTGTGCAACAGAGATCTTCGAGTTTTTGGAATATCTGGACGCACCCAAAGAATTAATCGACAAACCACCGTCAGCCGGCCTTTACGAAGGACAAACCGACGAAAAGGATATGGGCGTTACCTACAAAGCCATAGACCAATTTATAAAAGAAGGCACAGGATCTCCGGAGGACATAGAGAAAATCACCGCCGCCAACAGCCGCACCGAACACAAACGAAGGTTGCCCTTACATTACTCGGGATTGTTTTAGAAATTAAAATTCGGTGCGTTTCCGGATATTTTACGCATAGCTGTGTCAACTCCTCCTGGCATAAATTTCTGTATTATGCGTCGTCGTCGTTTCCTTGCTCTGCAAAAAATATCTCAAAAATGCCCTCAAATTTAATTTTCAAACAAGTCCTTATATGTTATAATTACAATAACATAAATAAAATCGGGCAAAGACAACCTGTGACAGCTTAGTTAAGTTAACAATAAACATTATCTGCCCGAATTTTTTTAAGATTTGCACAGACTTCATGCTTAAAGCCGGAGGTTTACTAAAGAGAGGTAATAACAAGTGAAAGACAAGAAAATAATATTCAGTGGGATGCAACCCTCGGGGTTTCCGTCTTTAGGCAATTATCTGGGAGCCATACAAAACTGGGTAAGCTTGCAGGACCAATATAACTGCCTGTATTGCATTGTAGACCTGCACTCCATTACCGTAAGGCAAGACCCGGCAATGCTTCGCAAACAATCCCGGGAGCTGCTTATGTTATATATAGCTTGTGGATTGGACCCGGAGAAGAACCTAATCTATTATCAATCCCACGTATCGGCCCATGCGGAGCTTGCGTGGATACTGAATTGCTATACCTACATGGGTGAGCTTAACCGCATGACCCAGTTTAAGGAAAAATCTCTAAAACACGAAGAAAACATTAACGCAGGACTATTTACTTATCCTGTATTGATGGCGGCTGATATACTGCTGTTCAAGACAGATTTGGTGCCCATAGGCGAGGACCAACGCCAGCACCTTGAATTAAGCAGAGACGTTGCCGCTCGTTTCAACAACATTTACGGCGATGTTTTCACTGTACCGGAGGCTTATATCCCGGAAGTTGGCGCTCGTATTATGGGGCTTCAAGAGCCAACCAAGAAAATGTCCAAGTCTGACACAAGCAACGACAACAACGTGGTTTTCCTTCTTGACGCACCCAACGTTATAATGAATAAATTCAAACGTGCGGTAACAGATTCCGATACTCAAGTAATTTATTCGGACGAAAAGCCCGGTATTAAGAATTTAATCAATATTTACTGTGCCACTACCGGCAAAACCATAGCCGAAACCCAAGCAGAATTTGAAACCAAGGGTTACGGATACTTCAAAAACGCCGTGGGCGAAGCCGTGGTTTCCAAACTGGCACCCATACAGGAAAAATTTAAACAATTAAGCCAAGACAAGGCATATATTGACCGTATTATCAAAGATAATGCCGAGAAAGCCAATGCCATAGCCGCAAGAACCATGGCTAAGGTTAAGAAAAAAATAGGCTTTCCCGTATAATCACCCGGTTTTTTAAACCGATTGTCTGTTCTCAAAGGAGGTAAAATTATGGATATGCAAAATTGTCCGAAATGCGGAAGACTTTTCGCAAAAGTGTCAAGCAAAATATGTCCTATTTGTGAAAAAGAAGAAGAAGCAATCTTTCAAAAAGTCAAAGCTTATTTGGACGAAAACCCCGGCTGTATTATGGCTGAACTTTTGGAAGCAACGGGAGTATCCGCCAAAAAGGTTTTACGCTACCTGAGAGAAGGACGCCTTGTGGTTTCTAAAGGTATGGAAAACGTTTTGGCTTGTGAATCCTGCGGAGAACCCATAGTGACAGGCCGTTTTTGTGATAAATGCATAGTCAAGCTAAACAACCAGGCTATGGAGTTGTTACCCAAGAAGGTAAAAAAACCTGCTGCAACGCCAAACCCCGATGCAAGGATGCACTTGAGAAAGTTCCAACAAAGGCCTGAATAACTGCTTTTCGGTACAATATTTATTAGTTATCCATAAACAGTAACCCAATGCAATCCGGAATTGACTGATATTAAAATCTTACTCATAACGTGTAAATGTCTAAAATAGCCAAGTATCTTGAAAAAACTCACTTCAATTTTCTTTATGAAGTGAGTTTGTGGGCGAGATTTAGTTGCCTTCAAGCTTTATTGTCCTATTATGTGGGGTTCACGTTATATTACAATAGATCATAGGAGGTTTTTCTTATGTATATTAAGCAATTATCGGTTTTTCTCGAAAACAAAAGCGGCAGGCTTCTTGAAGTCACCCAAATTTTAACCGAAAACAAAATCAATATTTGCGCCATGAGCATTGCGGATACCGTTGATTTCGGTATACTCCGCATGATAGTAGACAACCCGGTTAAGGCTGAACAAGTCCTTAAAGGCTGTGGTTTGACCGTTGCTATCAACAATATTCTGGCGGTCAGCGTGGAAAATGCACCGGGCAGCTTGTTTAACGTATTAAACGTACTCAGCGGTAAGGTTTCTGTGGAATACACCTACGGCTTCCTGGAAAGCAACAACAACAAGGCCTTAATCGTTATCAGTGCCGACAATATGGAGCTTGCTCATCAATTGCTGAAAGATGCCGGAATAGATATGGTAGCATCTTCGGATGTATATTCCTGCAACTAATTCTGATTCCATCTAAACCGGTAGATAAAAATTTGCAATTTAGACAAAGATCCAAGGGAATTACAAAATTTTTATCCTTCATTAAATATGGAATCAGTATAATATCCCGGCACTGTATTTACATATTTTTAGCCGTCCGGATTAAAGGGAGAAAACTTTGGTTTTCTCCCTTATTAAACCGTTTTTGGGCCGGTAAAATTTCTTAAAATACTGCCGGCCGGTTTAAAGCCCTTGGCTGTACATACCCGGCAACTTGATGTATAATTCTACCCTGTTATGTGCTATACTTTAATTAGAGTAGTTGCATGAACAACAATAGCCTTACAACATAATTACTATACTAAAGAAATGAGGATTATTATGTCTATTCAAATTCTTTCCCAAGATAGCTTTACCGATACCCTTCAACAACACGATACAGTTTTGGTGGATTTCTACGCCGACTGGTGCGGCCCTTGCAAAATGATTGCTCCTATTTTAGACGAAATTGCCAACGAAAACCCCGAACTGGGCGTATACAAAATCAACGTGGATAATGCCCAAGAATTGGCATCCAAATACCAAGTTATGACTATACCCAATCTTATTTGCTTTAAAAAAGGCGAAGTACACAACCGTTTGGTAGGCGTACAAACCAAAGATGCCATTCTGAGTTTGGTAAACGGCTGATTCTCAAGGTTTTATTCTAACAAATTAAGTGCATAGGAGGCGATTATGAAAAAAGACCCGTCTGCGAAAATACTCGGAATAACCATTGCCGTTCTCTTGACTATTCTTTGCGGAGGCTTGATTATGCTTGCCGTTCTTTCACAAGACCCCGGTCAGCCTTCCTTTTACCGTGACAAAAAACAGGTTGCACAAAAATTATACGATAAAATTATGAGCGTTGATTTGCAAAGCGCTTATCCGTCCTCGCCGGACGATGTTATGGCCTTGTACTGCGACACCCTAAATATACTTTACGGGCGAATGTTGCTAAACCAAGAATACATTGACAATGTTATTGCCCAACAACGCTTTCTTCTGGGAGACATACTGTTGGACTTAAACAGCCAAGAGGTACAGTCCCAAAAGCTTAAAGATTCTCTGGAAATACTTAATTCAAAACAAATCTACAGCATAAGCTTGGAACAAAAAGCCGCAACTTACAACGATATAGACCCAAAAAAATGCGAAATCAGAGTAACCCATTATTTCTCAAACTCTCCCACAGAATATATGTTGTATCACCTTGAAAAAGACGTTAACAACAGGTGGAAAATAATTAACTGGGAACCCACAGACTCAATGTTCCAACCTTACAGTTAAATAAAATACAACGAAACAAGAGGAAACTTAACGGTTTCCTCTAAATTTTATACTTTATAGTCAAAAAACTTGAAAGTTACAAAAAAAGAGAATGTTAAAGTCTTTTTGAAGGGCGTTTGAGGTAAAGTTTTTTCAGAAAAAGCTTCCCTCAAGGTTTTATACTTTTCTAGTTATTTACTATAGACAAAAGTGCAAAGGCGTGATTTTTTGTACTACGATAATCTTACCCTCTTGACCGACTTCTATGAACTTACCATGATGCAGGGCTTTAAAATGGCTGATATACAGGACAGAAAGGTAGTTTTCGACCTGTTCTTCCGCTCCAACCCCTGTGCAAACGGTTTTTCCATAGCCGCCGGTCTGGAACAGGTCATAGAATACGTTAAAAACCTCAAATTTTGGGAAGAAGATTTGGATTATTTGCGAAGCCTAAACATATTTTCAGAAGAATTTCTGGAATATTTGCGAGACTTAAAATTCACCGGAGACATTTATGCCATACCGGAAGGCACGGTGGTTTTCCCTCACGAACCCATGTTAAGGATTTCGGCACCCCTAATAGAAGCCCAATTACTTGAGACGGCTATACTCAATATAATCAACCACCAATCCTTAATAGCCACCAAGGCCGCCCGTGTTGTTTTGGCCGCCGGCGGAGACACCGTATTGGAGTTTGGCTTGAGACGTGCCCAAGGGCCGGATGCCGGCATTTACGGCGCCAGAGCGGCAATTATAGGCGGCTGCCGTGCAACATCCAACGTACTGACAGGGAAGCTGTTTAACGTGCCTGTTAGGGGTACAAACGCCCACAGCTGGGTCATGAGCTTTCCGGACGAATTAACCGCCTTCCGTGAATATGCCAAAGTCTTTCCGCAAAACTGTATCCTTATAGTGGATACGTATAACACCCTAAAATCCGGCGTACCCAACGCCATAAAGGTTTTCAACGAATTAAGCCAACAAGGCAGTTTAAAAAATTACGGCATACGCCTTGATTCCGGGGACCTTGCATACCTTTCAAAAGAAGCACGTAAAATGTTGGACGATGCAGGCTTCCCTGATGCCATAATTTCAGCCTCTTCGGACTTGGATGAGTATCTTATTCGTGACCTTATTCTACAAGGCGCAAAGATTACCGTCTGGGGCGTAGGCACCAGCCTTATTACCTCCAAGGATTGCCCGGCTTTCGGCGGTGTTTACAAGCTTGTTGCCCAAGAAGACGCAGAAGGCAACTTAGTACCCAAAATAAAATTATCAGAAAACGTTGACAAGGTAACAAACCCCGGTATCAAAAAGATATTCCGCTTCTATGACCTTAACACCGGCAAGGCAGAGGCCGATTTAATAACCCTGGACAATGAAACCATAGACCCATCTGAAGATATGACCATCTTTGACCCCTTAGCAACCTGGAAACGCAAAACCTTCCCGGCAAATCAATATACGGTGAAGGAGTTGCTGATTCCGGTATTTATCAACGGAGAATGCGTCTACAACTCACCGCCCGTTACCGAAATTCAGGCATATTGCCGCAAGGATATGGATACCTTCTGGGACGAATACAAACGCATAGTAAAACCCCAGCAATATAGGGTAGACCTTTCCCAAGAATTGTGGACCTTGAAACAAAATATGATAGATGAATTTAAAAATCTATAACCCGTTTTTATTAAAAATAATCTCGGGAGAAACTCATAAGCTATTAGGTTTCTCCCGAACCTCTATTAAATTAATTCAAAATTCTGTACCCGGTTCTGCCATTTTAAAACAGAAAACAAGAAAGGAAAAATAATTTCAAAAAATACTTGCAAAATAAATTTCTATGTGATATAATCCTTTTCGTTGCAGTGCTTGTACATTATTTATGTGCAGTAACTCCAATATAATATGTACGCGTAGCTCAGCTGGATAGAGCGTCTGACTACGGATCAGAAGGCCGAGGGTTCAAATCCTTTCGCGTACAGATGGAAAAAGCCGATAAACTTAGTGTTTGTCGGCTTTTTTGTGTTGGTTGGTAATCCAACCTGAGGTCATGTGTGTAGTAACCGCTTAACAGGTTAATAAACATCTTCTGCATTAACGACACACCTAAACCAAGTAGGGGCCGATTGTGTTCCTTCGCTCCTCCGTTAATACCACAATGCTGCCTCCACGCTCAGTCTTAATTAGACGTAAAGGTAATAAAAAAACTCCTCTTCCGAGGAGTTTAGATTTCAATTAAGCAGCTGTTTCTTGGTATTCATCCAAGTTTTCGGGAATGTCGATTGTTACGTTGTCGATACCTGTGTAGGTAACGTTCAAGTCGTAATCAAAAGTCATTTCTTGGCCTTCTGCGCTGATAGTAGCAACAAATTTAACGTTGTAATCTTTAAGTACGCTGTCTTTGCTTATAGTACAAACATATTCCATGTCACTAAAAGTAGCAGATACGGATGCACCTAAAGATTTTTTCAAGCTTTGAAGCATTTTGTCAGCGATGTCGCCGATAGATTTGCCGTCCAAAGTAAAGGAAACTTTTTTGTCTCCGTTTACATCTTCAACTTTGCTTTCTTTAACTGCAGATTCTTCAAAGTTTAAGTATTGAGTGTTAGAGGTTGCTTTCATTTCTTCCATAGGCATAGCCATTTTAAATTTAGTTCCGGCTGCGTCCATATAGAAATAACCGTCGGTGTAGAAGCCGCTTGTGCTAACACCCATAGTAGCGATGTCCATTTGCATTTGGATGTTGTTATCATCGGTAATTACTTGTTTAACTGTTCCGTTCATTTCGATGGGTACTTCGTTACCTTCTATAGTAGCTTTAATAACACCATCAATTTTGGCTTCCATAGATTTAACGGAATCCATTTTTGCAACGACGTCTTTGTAAACTTTATATGCTGATGCACCGGCGTCTGAATTGCAAGCCACAAGGCTTAAGCTTAAAAGTGCTGCGGTAAAGAATAAAGTAATTTTTTTCATGTTGACCTCCTTATTTTAGATAAATCATATCATAAATTCACTGTTTTTTCAAGCGTTTTGTGAAAACTGTTAAAAATTCAAATTAGGATATAATTGTAAAAGTCAAAATGAAAATATTATACAAAACATAATATTGTTGTATTAATATTTTAAATATAATGCACAATGAAAAAACAAATAAAATTACAGTCACAAATGAGGAAATATTTAAGTAAGTTTTCCCATCAATTACTTTTATTCCGCCGAAGCAACTTCTGAGGCTTTTGTTATTATTGTACATAGTATAATTATATAAATTTTATGCTTAAATACCTATGCTATATGAAATGTTATCTTAGTAGGCCTCCGGACAATCATATCAGATAGCTCATCACCATTTTGCCGGCAAATGTTATAATTAAATTGTTCAGGCAGAGAAACAATTTTATCAACAAGGAATTATCCTCCATGGGTGGCTTAGCCATTAATTTTCGGATAAGACAGTCCGGGTTTGCAATCAATTCGCAACAATTTTTAAATATTTTCCCAATAATGAATTTTATCGAATAAACAGGTTAATATATATTTGTATAATGCATAAAGTAAAGTAGACGTGTAAAATGCTTGACGAAAACAAAGAAAATCAACAGTTTTATCTGTCGGGTGCATACGGTTTAAACTTTCTTAACACGTCGGTTTTATTTTTTTCGGGGACAAAACCCCAAACCCCGGAATCAATATTATAAAATGCAGTTGACTACAATAAAACTTTTGTGTATAATTCATGCTATAAAGTTTTGCTTGAATTATTCAAATCAAGCAAATTGCAGCAATAATTCACACCACATACAAACAATTTTCTACTGACGCAGCTACCGAACCCGTTCCATTGATTTGTAACGCACTGTAGGGCAATTTGCAAAAGTAGTAAACCTTGAGTTTTAAGCGGATATTTACCCGTTTAAAACAGGTATGAAACCTGCTGCTTGTGTTACTTTTTCTTTAAAATTGCACTAACCCCGGTTAAGGTAATTTTTAAAAAAGTACCATCTCTTGATTGGCAAATTTGACAACCGGAGGGAGGGAAATTCATGTCAGAGGTTAAAGTTAAAGATAATGAGACCTTAGATAGCGCACTTCGCCGTTTCAAAAGAAATTGTGCAAAAGCCGGTATTATGGGTGAGGTTCGCAAAAGAGAACATTACGACAAGCCCAGTGTTAAACGCAAAAAGAAATCAGAAGCCGCAAGAAAACGTAAGTTTACTTGATTTTTTCTGACCCTAATTTGCTCGGTTAATTATAAATTTTCCGAGGATTTTTAAGGGTTTTAATTTCTATACAGATTCCGGTTCTTTTGTGATAATTTGCGTTTAGACAACTCTGTTGATTTAACGGAAACTTTTTCCGCCGGACAGTTGGATTTTAATTTAATATATTGTCTTTTATAGTAATAAAGTGTGGTCTAACTGCATTTTATTACTATTTGATTTTCAAAATAAGGTGTTTGCGTAACGCCTTTTTATTTTGCAAAAAAATATAGGCCGGGCATACTGTATGGTTGGGGCTTTGTTCCCAACGCTATACAACACCCAAAACCTCTAACAGAATTTAAATAAATAAAACCCATACAGTTCTTCCTATATATATGCAATTTTAAAGCATCTCAAAACAAAAAAAGGCGAACACAGTTCGCCCTTACGTTTAATTTGTATCTATTTCTACTTTGTTCCGATCACGGTCTATCAGTCGCCGAAAGATATACCCATACTCTTTGCAAGGCTTACAAGTTCGCCCTCAGGGTCTACTTTTTTGAAGGTACCGGCTACGTTTTCGAGGCTGGTATAAGTCATTTTACCTTGGTTAAGCGCAACCATGTTACCGAATTTACCTTCGGCTATTAATTGAGCCGCTGCATAGCCGTATCTTGTGGAAAGAACACGGTCAAAGGCAGATGTTTCGCCACCTCTTTGAATATGACCCAGTGCTACGCTACGTACTTCGTGGTCTATAAGGGGTTCAAGTTCATGTGCAATTTTAGCTGCAATACCGCCGAAACGTACAGGGTCCGGGCTGTCGCTTACTATCTTGCCTACTACAGCTTCGCCGCCTTTTTCGCTTGCACCTTCGCAAACAACAATAATGGTGAAATGTTTGCCCAAGGCATCTCTTTCGTTTATTTTCTTAACCACTTTATCAAGGGTGTAAGGGATTTCCGGTATTAAGATAACGTCCGCAGAACCGGCTATACCTGCGTGTAAGGCTATCCAACCTGCAGAACGTCCCATAACTTCAACTACCATTACACGTTGGTGAGACGCCGCTGTGGTATGCAATCTACCCAAGTTTTCGGTTACTATATTAACCGCAGAATCAAAGCCGAAGGTAGCGTCAGTAACAGCCAAGTCATTGTCTATGGTTTTGGGTACACCGATAACGTTAACGCCCATACGTGCAAAGTCTCTGGCAGAAGTTAAGGTTCCGTCGCCGCCCAATACTACCAGTGCGTCTACGCCTTCTTTTTTCATATTATCTACGGCAACTTGGCTAACGTTTCTACGTACTCTCGCATCGTTTTCAACCACTTCGTAGTTAAAAAGGTTGTCTTTGTTGGAGGCATACAAAATCGTACCGCCTTGATGCAAAATACCGGAGGTGGACTCCAAGGTTAACGGCACAAATTCATTCCTGTATAAGCCCCTGTAACCAAAGGTATAACCTATTAATTCATAGCCGTATTTCATGATACAGGTTCTTGTAAGCGCATATATTACCGCATTAAGACCCGGAGCGTCTCCGCCGCCGGTAAGTATTCCAATTTTCATCAGTGGTACCTCCATATTATTTTTGAGTTTGTCTGCGTGAGTCTAATTTGAATTAAAGTGGGGATAAGTCGGTGAAATTGGATTGAGAAAGCCTATTTTTAATGATTGGTATTATACTTTCCCGATTTTAAGCAAGTATAGTCAAATGCTAATTAAAGAGTAACAAAAGCGTATATTCGTAGTGCTTGGTGAGCGACCGGTGGTTT
>CAYMOU010000029.1:0-25965 GCA_964392115.1 uncultured Defluviitaleaceae bacterium
AAAGATTCAAGGATAATTTGCAAATTTTTATCCTTCATTAAATATGGAATTAGTAAAATGCCTGATAAACCTTAAACTCAAACAATAAATTGTGTTCCGTTTATGTGAACGCAATTTTCAATGCATTTTTCCCTTTAAAGAATGCGTTGAAAATTGCGTTCAAGCTGACTGTACGAGAATTTTCCGTGAGTATATTTTTTTCGGTTAATGAATATAATTATTTTCCTGTTTATTACAATTGTTTGAATAAACTTAAATCTAAGGGGAGATAGACATGAAATTTGAATTTGAAAAAGGTTTGCGGATTTTAAACGAGCTTATAGGTTATTGCCATAAAAATGGCGGCAAAGACATATCCGCAAACTATACTTGCAACCCCGGGGTAACCCGACTGACGGTTACTGCTGAGGTTTCGGAGGAACACCGGACCGATTACGAAAAACTCAGCAGGGACCTAAACCGTTCCAGAGAGCATGAATTGGAGGAATGCTACTGGATGGGCAACGGAGAAGATACCCCGGGCGACGCCATGAATTTGGTCAGCATAATGGTGGACACGGCAGATGTAAAATTTAAAGATAACATTTTAACTATCACAGTAGAAAGGTTTGAACATCATTGATAAACGAATGGCTATTCATCGGTTCTGTAATACTTTATTTTGGCACAGTAATTATTCTTTACAAATACTTCGGCAAAACAGGTCTCTATGCATGGACAGCTTTTGCCGCCGCTTTAAGCAGCATTGAGGCATCAAAAATAGTTACACTGTTCGGCATATCCGTTACCTTGGGGAATGTAATATACGGCAGTTCCTTTTTGGTGACGGATATTTTAAGCGAAAATCACGGCAAAAAGGCGGCCAACGGCGCTGTTCTTCTTGGAATAATAACTACCTTGGTGTGGGCCTTTGCCTCATCATATTTATGTTGGTTCATACCCAACGGAGATGACTTTTTAAGCCCCAATATACACGCTGTTTTCGGCTTTGTACCCAGAATAGCAATCAGCGGAATTCTGACCTATGCTATTTCCCAGGCATTGGATATTTTCCTTTATCATTACCTGTGGAAACTTTGCGGACATTCTTCCAAAATGCTCTGGCTTAGAAACAACGGCTCCACCTTAATCAGCCAATTCCTGGATACTGTTATTTTCACCGTTCTGGCATTTTACGGCACGGTTCCCCATGAAGTTTTGCTGATACTTATAGTTTCCACCTATGTTTTCAAGGTAATAATCTCACTTTTGGATACTCCCGTGGTTTATTTGGCAAGGTGGATGCATAAAAATAATAAAGCAGGTACTCTTAAATTAGACTGATAGGGAACAATCGGGTTTTAAATACGTATAATAAACGGGCACATGGGTTAGATTACCTAATTGGTTGCCCGGTTATTTTCGCCCGGTTGTTACCATTATTTCCTCTATTGCATTTAACTTCATATTCATGTAATAATTGTAACATAATCATCACTTAAAAAAGAAACCGCTTTCATCGTTATTTTGACTAATCCTCCCACAAAACACCCGGGGCCTACCCCGGCAGAATAATAATTGTTTACGGTATGTTTACAATACTGTAATAAATTTTTCATGTTAAATACAAAACAGAGAAAAAGGGTAATATATTTTGACTAATTTACATTAATTTGTTATAATACTTATATATCGCTTTAATTCGATGTTAATAAAATCACATAATATCTTATCTGACATGTAATTACATATTTAGCGGTTGCATGTCCGGGAATCCGGTGAGTCTATGCATGACGAAGAGAAAATTATTATTATGACCAAGCTGGCTTTATACGAGCGAAGTCACGCTGAAAAAGATAAGGAAATAAACAATTATTTCAAACACGACTATGTTTACAAAAAAAACACGTGGACACGTTTTTTTGTTGTATTGGGCGGTTTTCTCATATTAATTTTGAAATATCTGTATAAATTCGGTATAGAAAAGATTGACCCTTTTCAATTGGACTATGCAAAAGAAGCGTCCGATGCTATTTTTTTTCTTATCTTCTTAATAGTGGTATATACCGTTATCGGTACAGTAATATGTTCGAAAGAATACGAGACAGGCAGAAGACGCCTTGCTCGGTATCAAAAAATGCTGCGTAGTTTATACTCGACACATAAACCTGCGGACAAATCAGGGGAGGCTCACCAATGAATCGGTTAAACCAATGGAGGGAATATTTGATATGTATCTATAAACGATACGAAAGCATTATTCTTTTTTTGTATAAAATATTCATTGGTATTTTAATATTTGGCTTCATTAACAGCATAGGTCACGCCAGACCCGAATTTAACGCCTTGTCCAACTCTGCCGTAAGCTTTTTCCTGATTGTGTTGATGGGTGTTTTTTACGCAATTCTGCCCGTAAACGGAGTTTACGCACTGATAATTATTGCCGTAGGCATTCAGTTTTCGGCGTTTTTAGAGCTTTCGATTTTTATAGTAATATTTTTGTTGTTGGTGCTGTTGTTTTACGCAAGATTGGCTCCCAAGGAAAGCCTTCTGATAGTAGGGGTGTTGTTTGCCTATTACTTTAAAATGCCTTATATCGTGCCCATTTACGCCGGTCTTTATTGCGGACTAACCTCCATAGTGCCCATATCCATAGGTGTTTTTATGTGGCACGCCTTACCGGTCCTAAACAACCTGGTTACCTCTATTACCACAACAGAGCTTGACTTTATGGAAATGCCCAACACCTTTTCCGAGCTTTTCGGCTCTATTTTAAACATGATAGTAAAAGATATAGGCTGGATTTCCACCTCTTTTGTGTTTGCAATGGTGGTTATAGTGGTATTTACTGTAGTACGCCTGTCCCTGAATTATTCCAAAGAACTGGCGGTAGGATTGGGTGCAATTCTTAATATAATAGGCTTTATATTTGTGGCTGTTATAGGTAAGGTCAATGTGGATGTTTTGGGTATGTTTGTTTCCACAATATTTTCCTGGGCGTTTGTTGCCATATTCAGTTATTTTGACCTTGCGCTTGACTATCAACGTGCAAGCAATCTTAGGTTTGAGGACGACGAAAATTATTACTATGTAAAGGTTATACCCAAAGTTATCATGTCGCCTTCATCAAAACGCAGACATCGTAATGATTATTCCGATAGGCCCGATAAAAAAGGCAAATTCAGAGATTACGACGGATACGATTATGAAGATTATCAACCGTATTAACCCTGAAAAATGATATTCTTGATTATTACACTTTATTGATATGACAACTCTTGTTCGTTACCGGCGCTTTGCCGTCACCGATAAACCGGAGGTAGAATAGTGGCTGATTTTTTCAAAAATATATTAATCGACATGAACCTTTCTTTTTGGTCTATCTCTTCGGTGAGCATTACGGACTTTATCGATATATTAATAGTTACCTTTTTAATCTATAAAATTATGGTATGGATAAAGGAAACACGGGCTTGGTCGCTGTTTAAGGGCATAGTGGTTATTCTTTTAATCAGCATAGGCTCCTATGTTTTCAAGCTGCATACCATACTTTGGGTTATGCAAAACACCTTGGGTGTTGGGCTAATTGCAATAATAGTGCTGTTTCAGCCCGAGCTGCGCAAGGCCTTGGAGCAGTTGGGTAAAGGAAAGATAGTATCGCCTTTTTCCGGTACAGATACCCAAAAAATATCCCATCAAACCATAGATGAAATAGTAAACGCCGTAGGCATAATGGCGCAACACAAAACGGGCGCTTTGATTTTAATAGAACAGGACGTTCCCTTGGGTGACTTGGAAGCCACCGGCATAACCTTAGACGCCGTGGTAACAAGCCAGTTGCTTGTAAATATCTTTACAAACAAAACACCCTTGCACGACGGAGCCGTTATTATCAAAGAAAATCGGGTTGCCGCAGCTACCTGTATTTTACCCCTTACGGACAGAGAAATAGAACACGAACTGGGCACAAGACACCGTGCCGCCTTGGGTGCCAGCGAAGTATCAGACTGTATAGTTGTGGTGGTGTCCGAAGAAACCGGGTATATATCCGTGGCCGGAGGCGGAAAACTTCAAAGGGGTATTTCTAAAGTTGATCTGAGAAAACTTTTGCTTAAAAATTTTGAGCTTGTAAAACGTAGGTTCCATTTGCGTAAGGAGCAAAAAAATGTTGCTGAAAAAACTGCTGCACACGATTAGACTTATACTCATCAATAACCTGGGTTGGAAAATAGTATCGTTCTTGGTTGCGGTTATAATGTGGTTTATCGTGGTCAACAACGCCAATCCCATAACCTCCAAGCGATTCCTTATTCCCTTACGCTTAGAAAACACAGAATCTCTGGAAAAAAACAACTACGTCCTGCTTAACGGCGAACAGATTTCCTCCATGCACGTAGAACTCTACGTTCGTGCCTCCAAATCCATAATAGAAAATCTTTCCAGGGACCCGGGCCGTATTAACGCCTATATAGACTTTGCACCCATAGACATTTCCCACACCAACATTCTGGGCGAACCCTTGCCCATAAGCATATTTTGCAGCCTACCCATGGAATCCGCCGAGATAGTCCAACAAAGCCCAAGAACCGTTAACATCACCTTGGATCGCTTCGCATCAAAAACCATGCTGGTGGTTTTGGACAAAATGGGTGAATTAAAACCCGGCTATGTGGACCTGCCGGGCAAAACCGAGCCTTCGCAAGTTACCGTAAGCGGCCCCAAAAGCTTTGTGGACCAAGTATCCTCGGTGAAAATGGCTGTTGATGTTTCAAATGCCTCGGAGGATTTAAACGCATCCGGGGAATTACGTGCCTTTGACGAAACAGGCAAAGACATTACCGGTTCCGTTACCCTAAGCCACGATACGGCAAACGCCACCGTTCCGGTCAAAAAATACGCCAATGTACGCATAGCCAACCCCGTTATCAAAGGAAACGTTGCACCCGGCTATGTGATTAACAATATAACTATGGAGCCACGATATATAGAAGTCGTGGGTTCCGGCACTGCCATAGATTCGGTCAAGCCCATTATCCTTGACCCCATAAATGTAGATAATTTAAAAGAAACAAAATCCTTCAGCTTCGATTTACGGCCCTACTTCCTAAACACAGAATTGAGCATCAAAAACTTTTCGCCCTATGTTACGGTGGTTACCGTTAACCTGGATAAAGAAGTAGAAAAGGCCTATACCTTCCCTACAGATAAAATTAATGTAGAAGGTACAAACCGAACCGTCTATTTCGAATCTGAAAACGTGGAATTTAAGCTGAAAGGCGTAGAACGCTATCATAACAACGATATCACCCTAACCGTGGATTTAACCGACCTTGCTCCCGGAATGTACAACCTTCCCGTTAAAGTCAACGCCGGTTACGGTTTGACCATGCAGGGCCCGGCACCTACGGTTTCGGTTACCCTGTTGGATGAAGAATAAGAAAACTCCTCTGATTGAAATATCAGAGGAGTTTTTTTGCTTTTATCGGACAAAGAGTATTTCTACCCCAATTTAGGAATGGTTTTTTCGGAAGGTAGCAACGAAAATACCTCCCAAATGATTTGCAACGGCTATTTCTGTTTCTGTTTATTTATTTTAAATAACTTAGTATATATTGGAGTATAAACAAGTATATTAGAATATAGATTTTATGGTACTACTTATATTTTGGAGGGATTATTAATGAAGCTAAAATACGCCCTTTTGGGGTTGTTAATGCTTTTGTGCGGCTGTTCGTCTCAAACGGTTATCGAGCCGTCTGTTTACGAAAAGGTTCAGAAACAGCTTATCGCTATGGAATCCTATCGCAGTACCGCCATAGTGGAGTACATATCAAACAAAGGCTCAAATTCTTACGAAACCATGCAGCACAGCAAAATCAGCGGTGAATACCGGGTAGAGGTTACCGGCCCTCAAAACGTAGCCGGCAACATTACCACCTTCGACGGCAAGACCATATCCCAATTCAATACCCGAATTGCAGGCAAAATCTCCATAGCCACCAAAGAAAACCAAGACCGCTCGGAAATCTTTGTAACCAGCTTTATTAAAAATTACGTGCGTTCCCAAGAAGTTTCCGTTTCCGTAGGCAGCTTCGGTCAAGGTAAATGCACGGTTCTGGAGGCAATTATCCCCGGTAACCATCCCTATCTTGCAACCGAAAAATTATGGATAGACAACGACACCCTGCTGCCTGTTAAACTGGTAATCTACGACCCGGACGGCAGCGAAAGAATAATTGTTACCTACGCAAACTTCGAATATAACATTCCCTTGGAGGACAGCTTGTTCACCATAACCGAAGGTTGAAATAATCCAAAAAAATTACAAACGGGAGTAAAACCGGCTCTTTTCGGGAATAGTATGATTGTCCACAAAAGCCACTGTTTAGCCTTTTTTCACCCCTTGTTTCCCTGCGCTGAAATTTTCTGAAATGATTTTCAAAACTTTGTATATATTTGAACGCAACGGGAATACTATAGCTATAAAGCTGTAGAGAAAATGCATTGTGACCGTTATGGTTACTGTATTTCCGCAGATAAAATTATTACTTTGCGGAGAGTGAAAAATATGATGGTTAGACGAGGTGACATATTTTACGCCGATTTAAGTCCCGTTAAGGGTTCTGAACAAGGTGGCGTACGGCCTGTTTTAATCGTCCAGAACGATGTTGGGAACAGGCACAGTCCTACGGTTATTTGTGCGGCCATCACATCCCAAATAAACAAGGCAAAGCTGCCTACACATATTGAAATTTCGTCAAAGCGTTGTAATATAGAAAAGGATTCGGTTGTACTTTTGGAACAGGTTCGAACCATAGACAAAGCTCGCTTGGAAGAAAAAATCTGCCGTATGGACGACGAACTTATGAAAAAAGTGGATAAGGCCTTGCTAATAAGCCTAGGTTTGGTAAATACATAGGTAAAAAAACATAATACGCATTCGGTAGAGGTTGATTCTCTGCCGAATTTTTTATTTTGGGGATAAACGATAGATTATGCCACAACAAACCGGAGTTTATTTATACTCATATGAATAAGGAATAGTAACAAAAGCTATTCTTCGTAAGCGCTTCGCTCATGTGTTTACAAAGAAAACCACCGGTGGCTCACCAAGCACTACGAATATACGCTTTTGTTACTCTTTAATTAGCATTTGACCGGATTAATAATTTTACGAACTTGGTCAGGCACCGGATTCGGCAAATATCATATTATAACAATACATAAACTCCATAAACCGAAACCCAAAACAACGCTCGTGATTATAATTTATTTCAAGAAACCCGCATAAACTTAATAGGAGGTGAAATTTTGAAACGCTGTTTCGGAAATATGGTGAGTTTATGGATTAAGTATTTGTTCGAGAACGAAAAAAGACCAATTAACCGGTAACACAAGCAGCAAGTCGAACTCTCCCTCAAAATCCCCAAATCTACATAATTTCCGTTTCGGGTCGAAAGAAACGGAACAAAGCAGGTACACCTAAAAAGCTCCGGCAATGCAATGTTTATCCAACCCCTTACCCCAAAGCTTACATACCTTTCGTTTCGCCCGCGATGAAGTATGTTGCCCGGGGTTTTGGAAGAACCGCCGCACCGAAAACGGCGGAGTATAGCACTAAATCCATTTAAACCGGAATTAGTAAACCCGAACGAAACAACCCTCTTTTCACCGAAAAGAGGGCTTTTTTTCTTGCTTAGCGTGGCTACGCCGCCACTCATATGAATATCAACGCAAATACCGGCATATACTTTAGTATTGAAAATTTTTATGTCAATTTACGTAAGTTGCTCACAGTTCGGCAATTTTCGTATATGGTTTTTAAAGAAAAAAGATTCAACCTTCTTGAAGCAGAAGATTTAGCCGTAACCGGTATACAGGGGGTTTTGTATGATTAGGATTTACGAGTTGCGTCAAAAGGAGGTAATCAACACCATAGACGGCACCCGATTTGGGTTTGTATGCGATATGGAAGTTGACGAGGAGCAAGGAAGGATTACAAAAATAATCGTGGCCTGCCCGGGCAAAGTTTTCGGAATATTCGGCAGGGAGCAAGAGTATCAAATACCCTGGCAAAACATAAAACGCATAGGTCCGGATATTATTTTGGTTGAAGCAGACCCCACGCTTGTATTGGTAAACTGTTAAATCTCCCTTGACTAAAAGGAAAATATAGCCTATAATTAACCAAAAGAATAGAGAAACATAATGAAATTTCGAGACGAAATCCGGTTTCGCAACCGATTTACCCGGGGCGTGTCTGAAAACCTGATATTTTTCCGGACACACCCTAAGATTTATATTTAAGGAAAGATCGATGAATAATTTACGTAGCGTTGCTGTGGCAACTTTGGGCTGTAAGGTTAACTCATACGATACTGAAGCAATGCTGGAGTTGTTGAAAGCTAAGGGATACGAAATCAAGGAGTTTGGCGAATTTGCCGATGTATATATAATCAACACCTGCACCGTAACCAATGTGGCGGATAAAAAATCCCGTCAATTAATACGTCGGGCAAAGGCAGCCAATCCGGACGGAATCGTTGTAGTGGCAGGCTGTTATGCACAGGTGGCTCCCGGTGAAATAGAGGGCATGGAAGGCGTTAACCTAATCTTAGGTACTGTCGACCGAGCCAAAATTGTGGAGGAACTTGAGCAATACAGCAAAGAACAGGGCACCGTCAACAAGGTTGCTGACATAAAAGAATCCAAAGCCTTCGAAACCCTAGACCCTTCCGCACAAAACAGAACCCGAGCCTTCTATAAAATACAAGAGGGTTGCAATCAATTTTGCTCCTACTGTATCATACCTTACGCAAGAGGCAACGTAAGAAGCCGCAGCCCTGAAGAAGTAGTGGAGGGCATTAAAAAACTTGCGGAAAACGGCTACAAAGAAGTTGTTCTGGTTGGTATACACGTTGCTTCTTATGGGAAAGATTTAGAAGATATTGATTTGGTTTCGCTTTTATATAAAATTCACGAGATTTCCGGTCTGAACAGGATACGTTTAAGCTCCGTTGACCCCAGGTTGATTACCGAAGAATTTGTTGAGCATATAAGCCGCCTACCCAAAATTTGCGACCATTTTCATCTTTCTCTGCAATCCGGCTCCGACCGTATTCTTAAACTTATGAACCGCAAATACACAGCCGCCGACTATGCAAAAAGTGTTGATCTTTTGCGTAAAGCCTACCCAAAACTGTCTCTTACCACTGACATAATCGTGGGCTTTCCCTCGGAAACGGACCTTGATTTTAAAGAGACTTACGACTTTGTTAAAAAGCTTTCCCTTACCAAAGTCCACGTTTTTCCCTATTCGCCCAAAAAAGGAACCCCTGCGGCTACTTTTGAGGAGCAAATACCGAAAAATATCAAGGACGAGCGTTGCAACAAGCTTATTAAGCTTAGTAACCGGCTTGCCGATGATTTTATGGGTACCTTTGTGGGTAAAGTGGTTGAAGTTTTGTTTGAAAGTTCCGTTGGAAGTTCCGTTGATAGTTCAGAGGAAAACGCAATCTACGAGGGTTTTTCAACCAATTATATAACCGTGAGAGCCGAATCAGACACAGACGTTGTAAATTCTGTGCTGCCCGTGAGAATTACCCGGATTGAAGACGGATATGCATTTGGCGAAATTTTATCTGTTTTGAAACTGTCCGATTTATTTTAACATATAGGCTGTAAAATTTTCCTTGCAGTTAGATGAACCGTGTCCCAAATTATGGACAGGTTTAGGTTTGGGAGTGAGACTGATATGACAAACAGAGACTTTTCCGAGACCCAAAAAATCTCCGAGCTTGATAAAATCACCGTCAGTGAGGCAAAAGATATACTCTCCAAGGTATACAACGCCCTGACAGAAAAAGGCTATAACCCCGTTAACCAAATAGTGGGGTATATACTTTCCGGTGACCCTACTTACATCACCAGCCACAACAACGCACGCAGTCTTATAGGCCGTTTGGAACGTGACGAACTGTTGGAAGAAATTTTGGTTTACTATATAAAGAGGTTTATGTAATGGGCTTCCCGGGCATTATGGCTCTGGATTACGGTGACAAAACCATAGGCGTTGCGGTAAGTGATGCCTTGGGCATTACGGCACACGGAGTTTGCGTTATCGAAAGAGAAGGCCCCAACAGCTTTAAAAAAAGCTTGGCCTGCCTAAAAGAAATAATCAAAGAACACAAGGTGGAAACCATAGTCCTAGGCTATCCCAAAAACCTAAACGGCACAGAATCCACCCGTTGCGCCGTAACCCAAGAATTCGCCGAAAGGCTAAAGCGTAACTTCAAAAAAATCCCCGTTGTCCTGTGGGACGAGCGTCTATCAACCATGGGTGCCGACCGTGCCCTACAACACCTGTCCAAAGCAAAACGTGACCGTGTTATAGACGAAATGGCGGCTGTTTATATTCTTCAAGCTTATCTTGATTTTTTGAAAACCCAAGCTCAATGAGCTTAAATAATTAACTGCCCCTTCTTTATTTTATAAAGTTTTTATGTAAGGGGTTTAAGCTTTTCCCAACGGAATTTAATTCGCTTTGCGAATATGAAAATAATATAAATGAGGTGTTTTGACTTGTCAGACAATTTTAACATTAATAACGACGATATGGAAAACGATGCAGTGGAAACCATTATTATGACCGACGAAAACGGCGAAGACGTGGAATTTGTAATAGTAGACCAAGTTACCATGGACGGCAATAACTATATCTTGGTTGTTGAAAGCGAATACATCGACGATGTGGATGCCGAAGCGGAAATCCTTAAAGAAGTATCCCAAGAAGGCGAAGACTCCGTTTACGAAGTTATCGAGGACGACGAAGAATTCGAAAAAGTTGCGGAACTGTTCTCCGATAACGACGAATACGATATTGAAGTTTAATCCCGGCTTTTACGTCTAATTAAAGTAAAAACTGTTATTCCAAAACATTCCCAACCGGCGGAATGTTTTTGGTTTGTAAATAAATAATTTTCCCGGGCCTTTTCCATATTGGAAGAAGTTATTATTTTTTCTTTTTCTCCGGGACAAATTCTTTATGGGATTATTACGTATAATAAGTTTAACATAATTTCATCTATCCTTTCTTATTTGCCGGCTGACCGGCGGTTTTAAAGAAACCGGCTCAAAGCGAACACTTATGAGCATCAGCGACTATATTATACATTATAGGGATTAGTATAAGCCTTTTTTTGCTGTGCTTAAATCCTTATAGGCTGCATTAGGGTATAGGGTATCGGAACTTGATAAAACATTATTTCGGCTTTGAGAGTTTTCTACAAAAATTCTGTACCGGCCAATTGCACATAAGTTAGTAACAAAATCTATTCTCCATAAACGGTTCGTTTCCTGTGTTTCAAAAACATCAATACCAACACTCACCATTGCGAATAGACGACTTTTGTTACCGGAATAAACGCAATTGACATTATTGTTTGGAAAAGTTCTTTTTATAAGGGGTGGTTATAATCAAAACTGAAAGATTAAAGAGGTGTTCATTTTTTGGCTAATAAAAAAAATAAATTAAAAGTTATTCCGCTTGGCGGTTTGCAGGAAATCGGCAAAAACATAACCGTTATAGAGTACGGAAACGACTTGATTATTATAGATTGTGGGGTAGCTTTTCCCCAAGACGACATGCTGGGTATAGACCTGGTAATACCCGATTTTACCTACTTGGTCAAGAATAAAGATAAAATCAGAGGCATCGTGCTGACTCACGGACATGAGGACCATATCGGTGCCATACCCTATATTTTGCGTGACATTAACGTTCCGCTTTACGGCACCAAGCTGACCCTTGGTCTAATCGAAAACAAATTAAAAGAACACAACATCACTGCGGATTCCCGTTGTGTGGCTAAAGGTCAAACCATCTCTCTGGGTTGCATGAAAGTGGAGTTTATCAACACTACCCACTCCATTGCGGATTCTGTGGGCCTTGCCATCTATACTCCGGCAGGATTGATAGTTCACACAGGCGACTTTAAGGTAGACTATACACCAATCCACGGCGACCCCATGGACTTAACCCGTTTTGCGGAGTTGGGCAGAGAAGGCGTACTTCTTTTCCTTTGCGAAAGCACCAACGTTGCCGAAGCCGGGTATACCATGTCGGAACGTTCCGTAGGACCCATCTTCGAAGAAATTTTTGAGCAAAGTTCCAACCAGCGTATAATGGTTGCAACCTTCTCCTCCAATATACATCGTATACAGCAGATAGTTAATTCTGCTATTAAACACAAACGAAAAGTTGCGGTTATCGGCCGTTCTATGTTAAACGCCGTAAAAACCGCCTGTGAGTTGGGCTATTTAAACATACCGGACAACGCCTTTATAGATATTTCCGAAGTCAAGAATTACCCCAACAAGCAGCTTGTTATCATCACCACAGGCAGCCAAGGCGAGCCTATGTCTGCATTGTCCCGTATGGCGGTTTCCGAACACAGACAGGTTGAAATCAAGCCCGGGGACAAAATCATAATTTCCGCCTCACCCATTCCGGGCAACGAAAAAACCATTTCAAAGGTTATTAACGAACTGATGAAAAAGGGTGCGGAAGTTATTTACGAGGGTTTAATGGAAGTTCACGTTTCAGGCCACGCAAAGCAAGAAGAAATCAAGCTTATGCACGCCTTGGTTAAACCCAAATATTTAATGCCCATCCACGGCGAATATCGTCACTTAAAGCATCATAAAGACCTTGCCATATCTCTTGGCATGAAAAAAGAAAACGTTTTCATTATGTCCATAGGCGATGTCTTGGAGTTAACCGATAATTCCGCAAAGCTCAACGGAACCGTACCTTCCGGTCAAGTTTTTGTAGACGGGCTTGGGGTAGGCGACGTAGGAAACATAGTTTTAAGAGACAGACGTCACCTTTCTCAAGACGGTTTAATGATAGTGGTTGTTACCATAGAGAAAGACTCCGGCATGGTTGTGGCAGGACCGGACATTATCTCCCGTGGATTTGTGTATGTGCGTGAATCCGTAGACCTAATGGACGAGGCGAGAAACGTTGTAAATTGTGCCTTGAATACCTGTGAAGAACGTAGTATTTCCGATTGGTCTTACATGAAAAACCTTGTTAAAGATACTTTAAGAGAGTTTTTATGGCACAGAACCAAACGCTCACCCATGATTTTACCTATTATTATGGAAATTTAACAGCTCGGTCCGGTAGATTACTGCCGGGCCGGAATCGGGGTTAAAGGTTGATGTTATTATGGATAATGTTTTAAAACTTGCCAATGCCCTCAGTTCGGAAATTAAAAATTCCGTTCTATATAAAAGCTATACCAAGGCAAAATCGGAACTGACCGATGATTTACAGGCTCAAATCAATCTGTTCAAACGCCTACACTTTGAATCCATGATTAAGGACGAGCCCTCTACCTTGGATGAGGAAAAATATTTGGCAAAACTATACTTTGACCTGATGCGTAATCCCATAACCAAAGGCTTTATGGAATCGGAACAGGAATTGCTGAAAACCATAGCAACCGTAAACAATATCCTCTACGCCGATTTTCCCATAGATATTAAATTTGTATCAGATTAAACACCTACAGTTGTCGTTTTACGGCAACTAAATTTTTAACCTATTCTTGTCAAGGTTATAATCTCCGGCAATATTATGTTATGGTAATCAAAATTTTGCAAGAATCAACTTTACCCTGTTAAAGTCTTTTTGAAAGGAGTTTGAGGAAAACTTTTTCTTCAGAAAAAGTTTCCCTCAAGGTCTTTATCTTTTAACTACTCTCAGACATATATTTCTTACGGCTTACGCCGTCTTGGAGGTCTTTACTTAATGGAAAAAACTATGGAAAAAGTTGTGGCACTGGCCAAAAACAGAGGCTTTGTTTTTCCCGGCTCAGAAATTTACGGCGGCCTTGCCAACTCTTGGGACTACGGCCCACTGGGCGTTGAACTTAAAAACAACGTAAAACAAGCCTGGTGGAAAAAATTTATCAAAGAAAGCCCACTGAACGTAGGCGTTGATTGTGCCATACTTATGAACCCTCAAGTCTGGGTAGCTTCCGGTCATGTTGGCGGCTTCTCCGACCCTCTTATGGACTGTAAGGACTGTAAAGAACGCTTCCGTGCAGACAAAATCATCGAAGATTACGTTGCCGAAAACTCACTTGACGTTAAACCCGACGGTTGGTCACACGCCCAAATGGAGGAATTTATCAACGAGAAAAAAATACCCTGCCCAAGCTGCGGTACACATAATTTCACACCTATCAGACAGTTTAACCTTATGTTCAAAACCCACGCCGGTGTAACCGAAGATTCCAAAAACGTGGTTTACCTTCGCCCGGAAACAGCCCAAGGTATTTTCGTTAACTTCCGTAACGTGCAACGTACCACCCGTAAAAAATTGCCCTTCGGTATAGGCCAAATCGGTAAATCCTTCCGTAACGAAATTACGCCCGGTAACTTTACCTTCCGTACCCGTGAATTCGAGCAAATGGAGCTGGAATTCTTCTGCGATTCCAAAACTGACATGGAATGGTTTGAATATTGGAAGAAATTCTGTATAAACTGGTTGTATGACCTTGGAATGGACAGCGAACATCTTCGTATCCGTGACCACTCCGAGGAAGAATTAAGCCATTACAGCAAGGCTACCACCGATATTGAATACTTATTCCCCTTCGGTTTCGGCGAACTTTGGGGCATTGCTAACCGCACCGACTACGACCTTACCCAACACCAAACCCATTCCGGCCAAGATATGTCCTATTTTGACCCGAACACCAACGAGAAATTTATTCCTTACTGTATCGAGCCTTCTTTGGGAGCAGATAGGGTAACCCTTGCCTTCCTTTGCGAAGCTTACGACGAGGAAGAATTGGCCGAAGGTGACACAAGAACCGTGCTTCGTTTCCACCCGGAACTTGCACCTATTAAAATTGCCGTTCTGCCTTTGTCCAAAAAACTTTCCGAAGAAGCCGGCAAGCTTTACGAAGAACTTTCCCGTCACTATACCTGTGATTTTGACGAGGTAGGCTCTATAGGCAAACGTTATCGCCGTCAAGACGAAGTAGGTACGCCTTACTGTATCACCTTTGACTTTGACTCACTTGAGGACAACAGCGTAACCATTCGTGACAGAGACAGCATGGCTCAAATCAGAATAAAAAGAGACGAATTACTCAGCTATTTCAGCGAAAAGTTCAAATACTAATAAGCATAAAAATTCATGGGAGTTGAATGAATGAAATCTCCGCAAGATTTAGACAGTATAAGAAACATAGCCCGAATTTCCCTTTTGGAACGTCAACCCCACAGCGGATATACAGTTAAAGTAAGTATGTCGGACAGCGCCGTTGAAGCCGGCTCTCGCAACGTACTCACTGCAATCTGGCAGCAAATCCGGGACAAAGAAGTGGTTAACACCCTAGTCTGCCCGGCAGAAAACTTGGGCAAACCGGAACAAGAGCCGGTAGTTGTAGTGGAAAAAGACGGCCAACAGACTTGCTACGTTAATATTGACAGTCACAAGGCAGAGGAAATTGTGGAACAACATTTGGTCAACAACAGACCTGTGGCAAAATATACCTAAAAATGAAACCTCGGAATTTCGGTTCCGGGGTTCATTTTTTTATACTTTTGGGAGAAAACTTTCTTTTAATTGCAAAAACCCGTTTTATCCCTAAAATGCCTTTTTCCGAAAAGAGAAAGACCTACAATTAAATTATTAATTCTAAAAATCAGACAACCATTTGTCCTTGCCGGTCATATGATATAGATAACCAACCTTTAAAACTATGACTATAAAATATAAGGGTCGGAGGTGCAAACTTGGATACTACCTACTTTATATCAATTACCGGTCTGGATGAATTTTACGGCGATAAACCTTTTGAGGTGAATTCTATCGTAAAACTGACAAAAGAACCGTCTAGGTACGATGCGGAAGCAATCAAGGTTGAGATGCCGTATATAGGCACCATAGGATACGTATCAAACTCGCCGGAGACTGTGTGTTTGGGAACCATGAGTGCCGGCAGAATATATGACAAAATAGACGACTACGCTTTTGCACAAATTTTATTTATAACTCAAACCTGCGTTATTGCTCTGGTATTAACCCCTGAAGAACTGGAGCATATAATCAAATTTCTTAAAATTGTTAATATTAAAAAAGACTTTGAAAAATAATGGCGTATGATTGCCTATAACTTGTAAATACTCTGTATTTTTACACCCGGTTTTCTTCCTTTTTTTCATTCCCCGGCAATTCTCACTTGAAAATTGACAAGAATTTTAATATAATTGTAAAAACATATTTGTTTCGGGATTTTGGGTAAACGCTGGTTAAGCCTAAGGTTTTTTCACAATCTTTCTTTTTCGGCGGTTACTTATACCGGTTCTGATTAATATATCAGATAAAAACTTGCAATTTAGCCAAAGCTTAAAGGACAAATTTCAATTTTTTATCTACATTAAAACCGGAACCGGTACTACATATTTATTCGAGAATACCGTGGGCTTACCTTACGGCATACTCGGGTTTTTGTGCGTTTTTTTGCGAAAAAAATATCTTTTATAATTTTTTTCCGAGCAAGCCCGAGGCAACTATCACTTTTAATAAACTAAATTTTGAAAAGAGGTTTCGGAATGAACGGCGACATGATAATTAAATACGGTTTCTTGGCTGCATTTATCATCGCAATGGTAACCATCGGTTTCTTAAACTACAAGAAATCCGAGACGGTAACAGGTTTCTTTCTGGGAGGTAAACGTGCCGGTGCATGGGTTTCTGCCTTTGCCTACGGTACAACTTATTTCTCGGCTGTATTGTTTATTGGATATGCAGGCAAGAACGGTTGGATTTTCGGTATTTCTTCTGTGTGGGTCGGTATAGGCAACGCTATAGTGGGCAGTTTGCTGGCTTGGTTGGTTTTGGCAAAACGTACTCGTGCCATGACCCACAAGCTTAAAACAAACACCATGCCCGAATTTTTCGAGGCTCGATACCAAAGCAAATATCTTAAATTCTTCTCGGCTTTAATTATCTTTATATTCTTGGTTCCATATTCTGCTTCGGTTTATATGGGCTTAGGATATTTGTTTGAAACAACTTTTCAAATTCCCTATATTAACTTTATGTTGATTATGGCTGTAATTACCGCTATATATCTGGTTTTGGGCGGTTATACGGCAACCCTGATTACGGACTTTTTCCAAGGCATAATCATGATTATCGGCGTTATACTTATGGTTTGCTTCGTTATGAGTAACGATAAAGTAGGCGGCGTATTTGTAGGTTTAGAGCGTTTGGCAGCCCTTGGCGAGCCGGACATAGTAAGCCCCTTTGCGGGTGCAAAATGGTTTGACCTACTTTCTTTGGTGGTGCTTACAAGCTTCGGCAGCTGGGCATTACCTCAAATGATACATAAATTCTACGCTATTAAAGATAACTCCGCCATCAGAAAAGCCACCATAGTTTCTACGGTGTTCGCTACCTTAATAGCAGGTTCCGCTTACTTTGTAGGTGCTTTCGGACGCTTGTTCCTTGACAACACCTTACCCGAAGGTGGTTTCGACGTAATCATGCCGCTTATCGTGCAAACCCTGCCGGTAATCGTATTGAGTATAATTTTATTGTTGGTTTTGTCTGCTTCCATGTCCACCCTTGCTTCCATAGTTATGACTTCAAGCTCTGCCATAGTTTTGGACTTGATTAAGGGCGGCATCAAACCCAACCTTTCACAAAAATCTTCTGTATTGTTAATGCGTGTAATGTGCTTGGTATTTATCATACTTTCCTTTAGCATAGCCGCATTAAGACCCACCGCAATTTTGCAGTTAATGGCCTTCTCTTGGGGTACGGTTTCAGGCAGCTTTATAGGGCCTTACATTTTGGGGCTTTACTGGAAAGGTGCAACAAAGGCAGGTGCTTGGGCAGGTATGCTGGGCGGCTTCCTTACATCTGTAATAGCGGCCATCGTTACCGGCTTTAACGGGGCAATGGCTCCTACCATAGCAATGTTTGCATTTATTGTTTCTATACTTGCAGTACTTGTTGTAAGTTTAATAACAAAGAAATTTTCCGAGGAACATAATTCATTTGTTTTCTCAAAAGGTGAGTGATAAAATGTATTGGAACAAAGAAATAGAATGCATGAACCGGGCAGATATGGAGAAACTCCAGCTTACACGCCTTAAAAAAACCATAGAACGGGTTTACAACACCGTACCTTTCTATAAAGAAAAGCTGGATTCCGTAGGCATGACGCCCGAGAAGTTTACCACCCTTAAAGATTTGGAAGAAATACCCTTTACATATAAAGACGATTTGCGTGTACACTATCCCCACGGTTTGTTTTCTGAACCCTTAAAAAACATCGTCCGTGTACACGGCTCCAGCGGCACCACCGGCAAACCCATAATCGTAGGCTATACTCGCAACGATATGGATATGTGGGCAGAAGTTATAGCCCGACTGGCCACCATGGCAGGCGCCACCGACGAAGACGTAGCCCAAATTGCCTTCGGCTTCGGGCTGTTCACCGGCGGATTCGGCTTGCAACAAGGCCTTGAAAAGCTTGGTGCTATGGTAATTCCTCTGTCCTCCGGCAATACGGAAAAACAACTTATGCTCATGCAAGATTTCGGCGTTACCCTTTTCGTCAGTACACCTTCCTACGCTATTTACCTTGCTGAATACGCCAAGGAAGCCGGCCTGAAAAAGGGCGACTTAAAGCTGAAACTGGGTATGTTCGGCGGCGAAGGTATGTCCGTTGAACTAATGCACAAACTGGACGAAGAACTGGGCATACTGGCCACAGAAAACTACGGGCTTTGCGAAATTATCGGCCCGGGTATGTCCGGCAACTGTATACACCGTGACGGCTTGCATATTAACGAGGACCATTTCTTACCCGAAATAATCAACGCCCAAACCGGCAAAACCCTTGGCTTAGGCGAAAAAGGCGAAATGGTGGTCACTACCCTTACCAAAGAGGGCATACCCATGCTCCGTTACCGCACCCGTGACGTTACATATTTAACCGACGAACCCTGTAAATGCGGCCGTACCCTTATCCGCATGGCAAAAGTTCAAGGCCGCAGCGACGATATGCTTATTATCAAGGGCATAAACGTATTCCCAAGCCAAATCGAATCGGTAATCATGGGCATAGAACACCTTGGTCCTCACTACCAATTACTGGTAACCAAAAAAGGCTACTCCGACGCCCTTGAAGTTCAGGTAGAACTTGTAGACGGCACCCTGCTCTCCAACTACCGTGAACTGGAACAACTAAAAGAATTCGTTCGCTCCAAAATCCGCACCGTTTTAAGCATAGACGTAAAAGTAACCCTGGTAGACCCCAAAACTTTGGAACGCTCTGTGGGTAAAGCAAAACGTGTGGTGGATTTGAGAAATCAATAAAAACCAAGCTATTCAGATTTATAGTAATAAAGTCTTTTTGAAAGGGATTTGGGGAAAAGTTTTCTTCAGCAAAAGCTTTCCCCAAGGTCTTAATCTCTTTTTTACATATCCCTCTGCAAAGGAGTCACCAAGATGAAAAAATTAATGCTCGGCAACGAAGCCGTGGCACGTGGCGTGTATGAAGCCTGCGGCCGTGTTGCTTCAAGCTACCCCGGCACACCCAGTACCGAAATTACCGAATATATAGCAGAATACAACGAAGTTTACTCCGAATGGGCACCCAACGAGAAAGTAGCCTTAGAAGTAGCCATCGGTGCATCCGTAGCCGGCGGCAGAGCCTTCTCCGCCATGAAACACGTAGGCTTAAACGTAGCCGCCGACCCGCTCTTTACCGCCTCCTACACCGGCGTTAACGGCGGTCTGGTAATCGCCGTGGCAGACGACCCGGGTATGCATTCGTCCCAAAACGAACAGGATAGCCGCAACTACGCTCGTGCCTCCAAAATCCCCATGCTTGAACCCTCAGACAGCCAAGATTGCTTGGACTACACCAAACTGGCCTATGAATTAAGCGAACAATTCGATACACCGGTTTTATTGCGTCTCTCTACCCGTGTTTCCCACTCTCAAAGTGCGGTTACAACCGGGGAACGTGTGGAAGTACCCACCAAAGAATACGCAAAAAATCCCCAAAAATACGTAATGATGCCGGCTATGGCCCGTGGCAGACGTTTGGTTGTTGAACAACGCCAAAACAACCTGCGCAAATATGCCGAAACAGCCGCCATCAACAAAACCGAATATAACGACACTTCTGTAGGTATTATTACCTCCGGCGTGTCCTACCAATACGCAAAAGAAGCCATGCCTAACGCTTCTTTCCTGAAACTGGGCATGATTTATCCTATGCCTACCGAACTTATCAAACAATTCGCCGCCAAGGTGGACAGACTGTACGTTATCGAGGAACTTGACAGCTTTATCGAAACCCACTGTGCGGAAATCGGCGTAAATGTTACCGGCAAAGCCATATTCCCCAACATCGGCGAATTAAACGCAAACTTAATCCGCAAAATTCTCCTTAACCAACAGTTTGAAACCGTTCAACAAGAACAAATCCCGGTCAGACCTCCTGTTATGTGTCCTGCCTGTCCTCACAGAGGTGTTTACTATACCTTAAATAAGCTGAAACTCATCGTTTTCGGTGACATCGGCTGTTATACCCTGGGTGCTTTACCTCCGCTTGAAGCCATGGATTTATGCGTTTGTATGGGTGCCGGCATAGGTGCCTTGCACGGACTTGAAAAAGCAAAAGGCGCAGAATACGCCCAAAAATCCGTTGCGGTTATCGGCGACTCTACCTTTATCCACTCCGGCATAACCGGCCTGATTAACTTGGTCTACAATCAATCAACCTCCACCGTACTCATCCTGGATAACTCCATTACAGGCATGACCGGCCACCAAGAAAATCCGTCCACCGGCTACAACATCAAGAGCCAACCGGCTCCCAAGCTGGACTTTGTTGCCCTGTTGCATTCCATCGGCGTAAAACGCGTTACCGTTTGCAACCCCTTCGAGCTTAATCGCTTCGAAGAAATTTTAAAAGAAGAAACCGCCGCTCCGGAGCTTTCCGTAATTATCGCTCAAAGCCCCTGCGCTCTGCTTAAAACCCGCAAAACCTCCGCACCCTATCATTGCGACGCCGAAACCTGTACCGGTTGCACCCTCTGTATGCGCCTTGGTTGCCCGGCTATAACCATGTCAGACAAAAAAATGCAAATCAACCAAACCTTATGCTTGGGTTGCAGTCTGTGCAGTTCCGTTTGTAAATTTAATGCCATTAAACAATAATAATTACTCTGTACAGCTTAAAAACCCATTCCTCTTTTAATGTTAAAGTCTATTTAAAGAGGGTTTGGAAGAAACTTTTCTTCACAAAAAGTTTCTCCCAAGGTTTTATCTTTTAAGTTGAACTAATCCGAGGTGTTATATGAATTCTACTAAATCAGTTATGATAGTCGGCGTTGGCGGCCAAGGCACCTTGCTTACCAGCCGAATCTTGGGCGACGTACTTCTCAACCAAGGCTTTGACGTGAAACTGTCCGAAGTACACGGTATGGCCCAACGTGGCGGTTCCGTTGTTACCTATGTACGTTACGGCGAAACCGTAAACTCTCCCATAGTAAACGAAAACGAGGCCGACATCGTCCTGGCCTTCGAAGAACTGGAAGCCTACCGCTGGATACCCTGCCTTAAACCCGGCGGCACTGTAATAATCAACACCCAACAGATTTTGCCCATGCCCGTAATCACCGGCAAAGCAAAATACCCCACAGAAATCGTTGAAAAAATCAAAGCCATGAACTATAACCTTATAGCCATAGACGCCCTTAAAATGGCCCTGGAATGCGGCAACGCAAAAGCCGTAAACATGGTTCTGCTGGCAGTTCTGGCAAAACACCTTAACATCGACACTGAAATCTTCATGGAATCCATGAAAAACAATATCAAACCCAACCTTCTGGACTTAAACGTAAAAGCCTTTAACATGGGCTATAACGCATAAAATAAAAAGCATTACCCAATTTACACTCACCACCCCTACATAAATAAAAAAGTCTTTTTGAAAGGGGATTGGGGTACGGTAATTTAATTATTTTAAGGACTCTTTTTGTGAGAGGAAACATGGAACGCTTCAACGATTTTTCCCTCACATAAAGGTTTCCGCAAACTTAATTTACCGAAAGACCTTTTCTTCAGAAAAAGTTTTCCCTAGGGTCTTAATCCTTTCAATCAAATAAATTTTCCGGAGGATACTATGATTTGGGACAAAACCAACGAATGTATGTCGAGAGACGAGCGTGCCAAACAACAGCTTGACCGCTTGAAAAGCATGGTAAAACGTTGCTATGACAACGTACCGTTCTATAAAAACAAACTGGACGAACACGGCATAAACGCCGACGATTTAAAAGACATCAGCGACCTTCAAAAGCTTCCCTTTACCCTAAAATCCGACCTGCGTGACAATTACCCCTTCGGGCTTTTCGCCGTACCCCAAAGCGAAATTATCCGTATCCACGCCTCTTCCGGTACAACCGGCAAGCAAACCGTTGTTGGTTACAATGAAAACGACATCAACGTTTGGCGTGAAGTTATGGCAAGAACCATCTCCGGTGCAGGCGGCTCCAAAGATACTATCTTACAGGTAGGCTACGGCTACGGTCTGTTTACCGGCGGTTTGGGCGCTCATTACGGCGGCGAGCATGTGGGTGCTTCCGTTATTCCCATATCCGGCGGCAACACTTCCCGTCAGTTGCAATTGCTGAAAGATTTCGGCTCAACCATGATAGCCTGTACACCTTCCTATGCCCTTTACTTGGCAGAAGCCATTGAAGAAGCAGGTATCTTAGGCGAACTTAAATTGAAATCCGGTATCTTCGGTGCCGAACCTTGGACAGAGCAAATGCGTCAAGAAATCGAAGATCGCCTTAAAATTAAGGCTTATGACATCTACGGATTAAGCGAAATTATCGGACCCGGCGTTTCCTTTGAATGTGAATGCCAAAGCGGTATGCACGTTAACGAAGACCACTTTATCCCCGAAATTATCGACCCCGACACACTGGAAGTTCTTCCTGCCGGCTCTACAGGCGAATTGGTTTTCACCACCGTTACCAAACAAGGTATGCCTCTTATTCGTTATCGTACCCGTGACATCACTCGCCTTATTACTGAGCCTTGCGCCTGCGGACGTACCACAGTTCGTATGGAAAAACCCCTGGGACGCTCCGACGATATGCTCATTATCCGTGGCGTAAACGTATTCCCAAGCCAAGTAGAATCCGCTCTGCTTGAGTTCGGCGATGTTGCTCCTCACTACCTTATCGTGGTTGACAGGGTAGGCAAGCTGGATACGTTCGAAGTACAGGTTGAACTTTCTTCAAACCTTTTCTCCGACCAAGTAAAAGAACTTGAAAAATTAGAACAAACCCTTACCCGTAAAATCGAAGCTACTTTGGGCATCAAAGTTAAGGTAAGACTGGTAGAACCCAAGTCCATACCACGTAGTGAAGGTAAGGCAGTCAGAGTTATAGACCGCAGAAAAATGAAATAAATCAATAACAAAAATAAAACCTTGTAGGATATATTCTTCCTTCAAGGTTTTATTTTTTTGCCTGTACTTTATGGCATTTTTTTATTGAATAATAGTATTTAAACATAGCAAAATAAATACAGGGTTTCCGAATATTTAAACAATATTATGTGTCCGGAAAACTTAGGGATATTTTTCCTACGACTTAAAATTTTAACCGAAAGACAGGTGTAGAGACTTTTGGACCTTTTTACTGTCGCTTTGGCACCTACTTTGATATGTGCGTTTTATATTTTCATACGGGACAAATACGAAAAAGAACCTATACAACTTCTGGCAACCGGCTTGATTTACGGGGCTTTGATAATTGCTCCCATAGTTCAGGCGGAAAACTGGGTTACCCTGTTTACACCCAACGGCGGGGTTTTGACCGAGGCATTTTTCGTTTCTTTTATGGTGGCCGGTCTGGTTGAGGAATTTTTCAAATTTATTGTCCTGTTCTTTTTAGTCTGGCGTAACAATAATTTTAACGAACGCTTTGACGGCATAGTGTATTCCGTTTTCATTTCTCTGGGCTTTGCCGGGGTAGAGAACTTCCTCTACGTGTTTAACCCAACTATGGGCGGTATGGAAACCGGGCTGATGCGTGGGATTTTCTCCGTGCCGGGTCATGCGTTGTTTGGTGTGGCCATGGGTTATTATTTTGCTCTGGCAAAATTCGAGCCGGAGAAAAAAGGCAGATTAATATTTGCGGCCTTTTTTGTGCCCTGGATGTTGCACGGATTCTATGATTTTATCTTGCTGTCGGAAATGCACTACATGATGATTGCCTTTATTTTGTTTGTTGCCTATCTCTGGGTGGACGGTTTCCAAAAAATGAGGCGTCATTTGCAAAAATCGCCTTTCAAACATGTTTAATTTCTGTTAACGGTTGATAAAAATTTACATTTATTATATAATGTAAATCTGAAAAAATACCACTCATAAATTTCACCGTATATGATTTTTTGGTTTCAAAGCAAACCGGCCGGTTTAGGCCGTTTACTTAAAATAACAGAGTCTTTCCGTACCCTCGAAAGACAACAATGAATTAACTTTACAGTCTCGGGACACCCGGAACGTACCGGAGATTTTTCCGCAAACAAGAGCAACTTTAAGGTTAATTTACTATAATATAAAAAAAGAGGTGTTATTATGAAAAAATTCGATATTTCCTTTGATGACTTTAAAGATAAGGTCATGAGCTTTCGCAAAGGCCGTCAAAGCAACGGTTTGATGACAACCCTTACTGTTGTAAGCATACTTGCCTTGTTAACCGTTTGCATCGTAATTATCGTTAAGCTTTGTTTCTGCAAAAAAGGTTATGAAGTATGTGACTGCTGTGATGATTTCGAAGACGATTGCTGTTATACCGACGATTTTGATTTTGAAGGCGACAGTTCTCACGCATAAAGATTTATAGAAAATTAACTGTAAATACAACAAAAGCCCCTGCTTATGCAAGGGCTTTTAATTATTGTTTATAGCTTAATGGCCTTATAACGGGAACCTTTGAAAGTACTTTATAAAGCAGCACCGTTACGGTTGATATAATTACACCTTTTAACAGGTTAAAAGGAATGGCAACAAAGAGAATATAGGTTTGCATTTGGAAGGTGTCGCCTTGGAAGGCATCCGGGTTGACGGTTTTGCATAAGCCCCAAACTGCATCCAACGGGAAGGTGTGGCTGTAAAAGGGAATCAATATAAATTCGTTTGCCAGGGCGCCGGCCACCGCTATGGCTACTATGCCGGCTACACAGCCTATTACCGTACCTGTGGTGTTTCGTAGTCTCTTATATATAAGCGCAAAGGGATAGGCAAAGGATACGGTTATTATTAAGTCCGCAAGTTGTCCCACGCCGGCGGAAGTTGTGGTAAACAGACCTACCAGTGCCTTAATTAAGGCTATGGGCAACACCGCAAATGGCCCAACCAAAAATCCACCAATCAGGACTATGCAGGTGCTGAAATCCAGTTTCAAAAACGGCGGAAATGGTGGTATGGGTGCTTCAAAACGCACCAGTATAGCGGCTATAGCCGCTAAAACAGCTGTAACGGTAATTTGACGTACACGTAAAGAACGAGCGTTGAGCATATTATTCATTCCCTCTCTAAGATTGATTGTCGGTTATTTGGCTCGACCTATCGGATTGTAAAGATTAAAAGATTAAGACCTTGGGGGAAACTTTTCTGAAGAAAAAATCTTTCACCAAACCCCTTTAAAAAGACTTTATTATTTAAATAGGGGTAGCTGCGATAAAGTTTTATAGCTATGTTCACTTACATCCGATTTTCGGGCGTCCCGAATTATTCAATTGCAGTGGGCTTTTTTGACATAAAAAAACACCCACTAACACAAGGGGCATTAAAAAGATTTTTACTTCTCTCATCCAGACTTACCCGATAAAATCGGACTTACTGTCGGTAATGG
>CAYMOU010000030.1:0-25802 GCA_964392115.1 uncultured Defluviitaleaceae bacterium
GTTAACCGGAGGGTCGTAGGTTCGAATCCTACTCGGGGAGCTACCCAACTCGACAAGTTAGTCGGGTTTTTTTGTTTGTTATACTTTGTTTATTTAGTTAAAAAAGAATTCAAACGCAATAGGAATGGATCCGGCTCATTAAGTAATTTTATAGTAATTAAGCAGTTAATCAACTATGCTGTTTTCTTGGTTCCCATAAGGATTGGTGTAAAAGTATTTTTTCAGCCGTGAAGTAAATGATTCACGTCTCATTACCGGCTTATTAGCAAGCTGTTTTCTTGGTTCCCATAAGGATTGGTGTAAAAGTATTTTTTCAGCGGTGAAGTAAATGATTCACGTCTCATTACCGGCTTATTAGCAAGCAGTTCTCTTGCCGTTTAAAGGTATTATTATTCATGACATTATAATGGCCACTTCTGATATTTTATTCGGAAGTAACACCAAACAAATCATTACAGAGATATACAGAAGGTCTAAAGCAGGCAAGTGTATAGTCACAAGTATAGAATTATAGCGTATAAGCCTTAAAAAAAGGTTGCAAACCCATATGGTTGCAACCTTTTACTTTTGTTATATTATTTTAGATTAATTAATGCGAACAGTACTTTGTCGTTAATTTCCTCAGGAGCGACAGATAATTTTTTCGAAAAGTAAGGGCGCAGATAATTACTTACTGTTCGACCTTTATCCACAAACGAACTTTTCTTAATAAAATAGGAAAGCAGAGCGAAACATTCGGGTTTGGTAAGTTTATATCCGGTGAGATTTTCTTTGGTTAAATAGTTGTTCAGCAAGTCTGAAACTATGGTTCGACGTTTGTCTTGTTCGGCGTGTGCTACAACATAGCTGCCGGCTAAAAAGTCCCCGATTCGGCGGTTTTCGCCGGTAATGACGATGGAAATCAAGCCCACCAAAGAATAATCCACAAAGAATCTAAATAAATTTCTTGTCAGCGAACTTATAAAGCTTATAGTGATAAATCCGTCGCCGTCCACATCTGCAACCGTCCTTAAATTCAGCAACATCTTGCCCGGTGTTTGACCGTTTAGCAGGGTTTCGCATAAAATAAAGTAAGCCAAGCCCAAAACCAACGTTGCACCCAAAACAGGTAAAATATTTTCTCCGGAGAATAACTTGCCAAAATCTGCTCCGAAGGTGGGAATCACAAGACAGAAAATTAACGTGAGTTTTATTAATAAATCGGCAACTGCCGCAACCAGTCGAGAGCCTGCACCGGCATAGCTTAATTTATCCACAGGGTGCATGAATTCCCGGTAATGTTCGTCTGTTTGGTAATGTGGGCTGTTGCTTAAGGCCAGCTCCCTGTACACCGCCGACAATTCGCTTGTATCTTCATGAGTTTCAAGTCCGGGTTTGCAATTTTCCTGTTCCAAGCTTTTAATCAGACAAATAATGTCCAGACCAAGCATTTTTTCGCTTTGTTTGCGATAAATAACTGTGGGAACTATGCCTACAAAAGGCGTGAACACTATCCAAAAAATGTTGTTAGCCCATAGCAATCCGTCCGGGGCCTTGGGGTTAATCACAAATCCCAATAAATAAAGAAAAAAGTAACAGGCCAAGGCTGTTATTCCCAAGGCAACATACCAAAGCAGCAAATGGGAGTAAAGTTTCCAAAACTCGCCTTTAACCCATTTTATGCTGCCAATCAAGGGCTTGAAGAAGGAGCGTTTTTCAATAACCGCTATGGGTATGGCACAGCTAAATGCCACAAATATGGCCTGAAGCACCAGCAACAGCATCATAAAAAAGGTTAATGCCAAGGAGACAAAGGCCGGGGCTTTTAAAACCTTTTGAAGGTTCGTCAAATCGAAAACCTGTCCTGTTTGTTTACACACGATATAGAACATTATAAAAAAGAGCAGAATAACAGGTACAACCACAAGCATTTGAGCCAAAACAACAGTAACAACCCTTAAATAGCCGAATACTTTCAGCCTTACCTTTAAGGGTTTTAAAATTGTGACTGTAGCAAAATAACAGTGACTTAAAGCCGAAAATGACAACAGCAAGATAAAAATAACCAACAGGCAGATTCCTATAAAGCCTATGGCGTAATTGGCTGCTGAAATTCCAAAATCAGACTCGATAAAGGCTCTGATAGCCGCCTTGTAAAGGCTAAATTCTTCATTAAGATAACCCAACAGCCACACCACCGCCCAAACTCCGCAGGCAAATAAAATATGCTGTAGAAATTTCTTTTTATAGACAGTTATAAAATTATCAAACATCTGTGCATAACTCATCAATTACACCTCTGTATACCGGTTGCCAAACATTCTAAATGTAACATTGCACATGATACATTTTCCCGGATTTATCTAAAAGTTCTTTAACATTATAGCAAATACGGCTGTTTATAACAATTAAAATATTGTTACAGCGCTTTTACTTGACGATAAAATTATATACCGAAATCTTTTAATTATAGAAAACAAGGAAAAAGTTTGGTATAATGTGAAAAAGAGAAAAGCAAAGAGGTGTAGCATGGCAAAGGATGAAATGGATATTACAGGAAATATTAAACTTATAGAACGTTTAAAAAGTCAGCTTCTTACGTCCGTGGCTGACTTGCATGAAAATTTGTTAAGTAACGAAAAGGCACAAGAACGAGCCGATATTTTAGCCAACATAACTATCTTGACATATGTTTTGGGCAACAGGTTGGGCATATCCAACCAAAGCCTTGACGCAAAAATCAACGGTAAACTGAAACTGGGTGTTTTGGATACCCAAAACAGCCTACATTCGGATTTAGCCACCTTGTACAAGCATTACGAGCGACGCAAAAAAACAAAATAGGAATGATTAAATGAACATAAAAGCAATGACAGCCTTGGAGTTTCACAAAATTACCGACCGGCTGGCACAAAAGGCCATAACCCAAGCCGGAAAGGACAGGGCAAGAAACCTAAACCCTTCTACTGACATTGACCAAATCCGCCTATGGCAACGGGACACAACAGAGGCCGTAAACATAGCCGTAAAGAGGGGTTCTTTGCCCTTGGGCGGTTATAAAGACGTTACCGAATCGGTTAAACGTGCGGTAATAGGCGGTATGCTTTCCATACAGGAATTGCTGGATATAGGCGATTTTCTGTATGTATGCTCCAAACTTTCGGCCTACAGAGAAATCGAAATAAAGAATATGGACTTTCCCGGGCTTAACCCTTATTTTGAGCAAATCACCACCATACCCCAACTGGAACGGGAAATCCGGCGCTGCATAGTAAATCAACAGGACATAGCAGACCAAGCAAGCCCCGGCCTCCATTCCGTAAGGATGTCCATACAAACGGCAAACGACCGCATTCGCCAACAATTAAACAGCATCATACATTCCCAGTCATACAAAAATATGCTACAGGACGCAGTAATTACCATACGTTCCCAGCGTTTCTGTGTGCCTATAAAGCAAGAATATCGCAATTCTTTCCCGGGAATGGTGCATGACCAAAGCGCTACCGGTGCCACCCTGTTTATCGAGCCTATGAGCGTGGTTAATTTAAACAACAAAATCAGCGAGCTGCGAGTACAGGAAAAAATCGAGATAGAAAAAATTCTTTTAAAACTGTCTCAAACCGTGGCAGAAAACGCCGATATACTGCAAGATAACAACGATGCTGCAATTCACCTGGATTTTGTGTTTGCAAAAGGAGAATTGTCTCTACAAACTCAATCCGTAGAGCCTAAACTTAACCAAAACGGTTATATAAACATAGTTAGAGGCAGGCACCCTCTCCTTGACCCGGACAAGGTGGTTCCCACGGATATTTATTTGGGCGATAAATTCACAACATTGCTTATTACCGGCCCAAACACGGGCGGTAAAACCGTTGCTTTAAAGACCTTAGGCTTGTTCACTCTAATGGCTCAGTCCGGGCTTCATATAGGTGCCAAGGAGTTTTCTGAGATAGCCGTGTTTGACAACGTTTTTGCCGATATAGGCGACGAACAAAGCATAGAGCAAAGCCTAAGTACCTTTTCGTCTCATATGAGCAACATAGTGAAAATTCTGGGTGAAACTACGGATAATTCCCTGGTGTTGCTGGATGAATTGGGCGCCGGTACCGACCCTACCGAGGGTGCAGCTTTGGCCATAGCCATTTTACAGGACTTGCACCAACGAGCAATTCGCACGGCGGTAACCACCCATTATTCAGAATTAAAGGTTTACGCTCTGTCTACGGAAGGTGTGGAAAACGCAAGCTGCGAATTTGACGTTTACACCCTAAGACCTACTTACAAATTACTTATCGGAACCCCGGGTAAAAGTAACGCCTTTGCAATATCCCAAAAATTAGGCTTGCCGGAACACATTATTGATTCCGCCAAGAACATACTAAGCCAAGAAGATGCACGTTTTGAGGACGTAATAACCGACTTGGAAATAAGCAAGCAAGAAACCTTGGCAGAACAAGAAAAAGCAAGGGTTTTACGCCGTGAATCCGAGCGTCTACACGCCGAGTTAAAAACTCAACAGGAAAAACTGAATGCCCAACGGGACAAAATCATGCTGGAGGCAAAGGAAAACGCCAGAAATTTAGTAATGCAGGCAAAGAGCGAGGCAGACGACCTTATCAAAAGCCTGAGACGCCAAGTTAAGGATTTGCAGGAGAAAAATCCCGAAGCAATCCGCCAAAAACTGGGCGACAAACTGAATAAATTGGACAAGGACATAGTCTCCCTAACCCGTTCCAAGCAAAAATATACCCCGGCTCCCAAAACGCTGAAAAAGGGTGACAGGGTATTTATACACAGCCTTAACAGCTCGGCAGAAGTCATTTCCTCAGTAGATTCCAACGATGAAGTCATGGTGCAAGCCGGAATAATGAAAATTAAGCTTCCCAGAAAGGACTTGTCCTTGGATAAGAGCCAAGGCACAGTAACCCTGGGTGGCAAAGAAATAACCCACAGCGTCAAAGCCGGCAAAAGCCAACATATCTCTCCTCAAATAGACATCAGAGGGCATATGGTTGAAGAAGGCATAGAAAAAACCGATAAATATCTGGACGATGCCTACCTTTCCGGTCTTGCTCAAGTTACCATAATCCATGGCAAAGGCACCGGTGCCCTGCGTGCCGCCATTCAAAACCATCTGAAAAGCAGCCCTCACGTTAAAAGCTTCCGACCGGGCACTTTCGGCGAAGGTGAAGCAGGGGTTACCGTAGTGGAATTGAAAAAATAACCGCTTATTCATCTGTTACCAAATACATTGTAGGGTCGGGGCTCTGCTCCGACCGATATACAAGCAGATGAAATTTACAAATACAAGACAGCATATTAATAAACAAAACCGTATTATAGGATTTTAATACCACAACAGGTAGGAGTACGGTTGGTAATTAAACCGGTTTACCCATAAATACTTATATCCGCAATAAGTTTATTTTCCTATTGACAACCGATAAAAACCGTTGTAAAATGTCATAGTTGACTTATGGAGAGGTGTCCGAGCGGTTTAAGGAACTAGTCTTGAAAACTAGCGACTCCGAAAGGGGCCGTGGGTTCGAATCCCACCCTCTCCGTATTTATATTAGTACTACTTATAGCGAATCAACTATGAAGGACATTGTTTGGGATACCGGGCAATGTCCTGTTTTGTTTAGTTTTTTATTCTAAAAATGAAATCAGGGTGGTTTGTGAATACAGCGGTTTTAAGACATTAGCTTGGACTGTCTATCGTTCAGGCAGTTTTTCTCAAATTAACATGCCTATTGAGAAGTAGCTAATGGATTGGGCAAGGATTAAGATATATTTACATATTATGGGGTGTTATTTTATGAAAAGCAACCTATATAAAGAAAGCGTGCTTAGGCATTTGGCTCGTTATAAGACAGATACTCTGGGCGTATTACAAAACGGTGTGTGGGTAAACAATAAGCAGGAATATCCTCATATTTTGCCATCCGAACTACTAAAGCTTAATTTTCTTCCGGGAATCAATATACCGGAGGGTATAAAACTACATGAGGGTGCCCACCATTTGAACTCCTCCCAGGTAAAATGCATTAATTTTTTTGAACCGCTTATACACCATAAGGAGGGAAAAGCTTTGCTGTTAAAGATGATTGCAGGTGAAGCTAAAGTTCCCATTGAACCCGAAACAGCCATACAAACGGCATATTTTGAATATGTACCCAATACAGCCGAGGGCACAAATTTTGATTTTTATATGCAGTTAAGCGGAGGAGAACGCTTCTACTTCGAAATTAAGTATACAGAGGACGGTTTTGGCAGCATACCGGCGGAGAAAACCAATGACGGTAAATACAGTCGAAAATGGGATAACGTTTATTCCAAGCACCTTCAGCAAAGTTTATATCTAAAGGATATTCCCAAGGACGATTTCTACCGCCATTATCAAATTATGCGGAATATATCTTACATACAGACAGAAAAGGATTACACTGTATTGCTTTTTCCTAATGAAAACTATAATCTTGTTAAACAGCTTACTAAGGCAATAGGGTTAGAGGACCGGCAAAGAATGAAAAATGTTATTATATTGGATTGGAGTAGGTTAATTTCCTCCGCATTGGAATTATCCGAAAATACAGGGCTTTTTGAGCATTATAATTTATTTAAGAACAAATATGGGTTTTTTCCGATTTCAGGGTAAGTCTCCGGGTTCTGCTTTATATCTGATTTTATTTTGATAAATCACTAACAGGTCATGTGAAATTTTTGTGGGACTTTCCGCATAATAGCACATGACCTTTAACATTTATTCCATTCATCCACATCAATCCCACTGCTTATCTTTTTTCATACTTCTTCTGATATTTTTATAATATTCTGAATATTATTATGAAATTTTCCTTTAATCTATAATTCTATGAAAAAAATTCACCTAAACTATCCTTTGCAAAGATTTTACGAAGCATTTACAAGCCCGTGGTAGCAGCTTAACAAAACATATGCCATATTATATGTTGTAAATTAAGCGAAAGAATTTGACATCATGAGAATAAGCAAGAAAGTAGTATCACTAATGCTTGTTGGAATGTTTCGGAAGCCGGCAGTTGGGGTGTTGATAACATTGTTATCACCGGTGTTGGTGAAGCAGAAGATGATAATAACCCTGAAACCGATGATTTTACATACCCACAGCTTCTGTTCCCTCTCTTTCCGAGAACGCAACAATTGCTTTTGAAATATCTGAAACAGATACCTTCTTTAAAAACGCTGTGGCAATAGGCAACAACGTGTTAGGTATTTTTTATGAGGGCACTTATGATAGCCGGACTACGGTAACCTATGAGGTACCTCTTAATACTTTATCAAGGGTCAAAATGTTGAAATTTCCATCCATTCCGGAAATAAAGCAAACGCTCTTGAACACATAAATGAAAACGAAGACGACTTTTCAATGAGAAATCTTCGTGTAATCCTTCCAACCGGCCATACTCTTCGTGCTACCGGGTATGAAGATGCCAGTAAAATTATACTTATGGGAGACAGTGCCGGTAAGACACGTATACTCAACGCTGAATTTACCGCCCCGGATGAGGCTTACAATGCTGTTCGCTACAGCTGGGACACTGTAACAAGCCCGGATGGAAGTTATGAAATAAAAGCAACCAAAGGTGCGGATGCAGAAAGTATAACAGTACGCACAGATAATACGGCACCGGTTATTACAACCAATTTACAAGAAATCAGCTATAAAGGCATACATACCATAAATGCAGAAGAGAAAAAACAGTTGTGTTTACCATTAAGCAGGAAAACCCATACCTGCCTACCAATTTTTTAACCATTCTTTTATCATAAATTTCATCTCAGTTTGATTAATTTCAGTGCAAATTATTTGCCTTTTTTATACTAAACCGGTATACTTTTGATATAAATACTTCATAACCGGGCAAAATTAGTTTACGATAAAACAGAACAGGAGATGAAGCAATGCAAATCAACAGCTATCTTACCTTTCCGGGAAATTGCAGGCAGGCTATGGAATTTTACGCAGAAGCCTTTGGCGTGGAAATGCCTACCCAAATCAGCACTTACGGAGATATGCCGGCAAGCCCCGAATATCCCATGACCGATGAAGTGAAAAACTACATTATGCACGCCTGTGTAAAATTAGGTGACAGTGAAATCATGTTTGCGGATGCACCGCCAAACCTTCCCGTAGTATTCGGGAACGTCATAACCCTAACCATACAGGACAGCGACCCTGAAAAGCTGAAAGTTACATTCAATAAACTGGCCGAAGGCGGTAAAATCCTTATGCCGTTGGAAGAAACCTTCTTTTCCAAATGTTATGGCTATTTATGCGACAAGTTTGAAATTTTCTGGCAGGTAGTTCAACAATAATAAAAAATGCGACAGGTGTAAAAGCCGGTCGCATTTTTTATTATTGCTCTGTTGCCTCTTTTTCTTTGCTTAAATAATTAAACAAACCCTCCGCCGCTTTGCGGTTCATTGTATCCACCTGTGCAAGCTCGTCTATGGTTGCCTTTTTAATGGTTTCTATTGAGCCGAAATGTTTCATCAAGGCCTTCCGGCGTTTTTCGCCTATGCCGGGTGCGTCGTCCAAAACAGAGCGGACGGCGGTTTTTTTAGCCAGGTTTCGATGGTATTCTATGGAAAACCGGTGAACCTCGTCTTGAATACGGGTAACCAGTTTAAAACCTTCGGAATGCGTTGGCAGATTTAACTCCACGCCTTTATAAAGCAGACCCCGGGTTCTGTGGCGGTTGTCTTTTACCATACCGCAGACCGGAATATCCAAACCCAAGTTATACAGCACTTTTTCGGCCGCATGAACCTGTCCGCCGCCGCCGTCTATAAATATGGCATCCGGCAGAACAGAAAAGCCCTTTTCCGTAACAGCGCCTTCTTGCTCCTTCAAATAACGAAGAAACCTTCTCTGTACCACTTCTTCTATACTTTTGTAGTCGTCCGGACCGGTAACGGTTTTAATCCTAAACTTTCTGTAATCCGAGCGTTTGGGTTTACCCTGCTCAAAGACTACCATTGTGCCTACTGAATCATATCCGCCGGTGTTGGAAATATCCACGGCTTCGATTCTGCCTAAACTGTCAAGCTTATCTTCCGGGGCTGTATTGCAAACGTTGATTGCATTTAATATTTCATCCAAAGCCCCTACGGTGCGTCTTTGTTCCTGTTTTAATTGCTCACCGAACTGTGCCAACACCAGTTGAGCGTTTTTCTTTGTTAACTCAAGCAGATGAAGTTTTTCACCTTTTTTGGGCGTGGTAAAGTTTATGGAAGAGCCCTTTATGCTGATTAACCACTGCATGATTATATCTTTGTCCAAAATTTCGGTTTCGGTGATTATCTCTTTGGGAATATAGGTAGTTTCGCCGTAAAACTGCTTTACAAAGTCTGTCATTAACTCTTGATCGTTCATATCGTCCGTATCATTTATGAGGAAATGCTCTCGTCCCTGCATTTTTCCGTTTCTGACGAAGAACACCTGGATTAATGCATCTTTGCTTTCTTCGGAACGGGCAATGGCGATTAGGTCTTGATTATCCTTGGGGTTGCCCTCCAGTTTTTGTTTTTGCTCCAAAATTTTTATTGCGGTTAATTTATCTCGTATTTCGGCGGCTTTTTCAAATTCCAACTTCTCCGAACATTCTTGCATTTCTTTTTCCAGTTGTTTTATTATATTCCCGTGCTTACCGTTTAAAAAGGCCATAACTTGCTTTACGATTTGGTCGTAATCCTCTTTGGAAATATTGCCTATGCAGGGTGCCTTGCACTGTCCTATATGAAAATTCAAACAAGCCCTTTGTATGGCTTTTGAGGGTAGGTTGTGGCTGCATCTACGCAGGGGTAGAATTTTCCTAACCAAGTTCAAGATTTCGTAAACGGCATTTGCCCCGGAAAATGGCCCAAAATACTTTGCACGATCTTTGTCATGGGTTCGGCTCATTATAAGCCGTGGAAAGGCCTCGTTTGTGGTAAGTTTAAGATAGGGATAGGCCTTGTCGTCCTTTAACAAAATATTGTATTTGGGACGGTGCTTCTTTATAAGAGAACACTCTAAAATCAAGGCCTCAAGTTCCGTATCCGTAACTATGTATTCAAAAGAGGCTATATTTTGAACCAACGCACGATTTTTTGCATTATGCTGAGTAGAGGCTTGAAAATATTGCCTTACCCTGTTTCGTAAATTCTTTGCTTTGCCGATATATATAATGGTTTCATCTGCAGACTTCATAAAATAAGTCCCGGGTTTTTGCGGCAGTTTTGCCAGTTCGGCTTGTATATCAAACATAGGAGTACCTTCGTTTCATTATTATGTCATATTATGGCAGAATGCTTATTTTCATTAGAAAATCAATATCAGTATATAATATGATTAAGAAAATGTAAACAGCCCGGGCTTGTTAGCTTACATAATTAATACTAATCCCGATTTGAAACCATTCTATAGAATTTCAAAATATGCAACGCTTCAAGCATTTTTGGAATTTGTTTAGAATGGATTGAAAACAGGATTAGTATAAGACAGATAAAAGAAAGGTGATTATCATGAAAGCAGTTATTTTAGACGGATACACAGTAAACCCCGGAGATTTAACATGGGCAGAATTAGAAGCCTTTACCCAATTGACAGTTTACGACAGAACCGAACCCAAGGACGTTATAGAACGCATAGGAGACGCTGTTGCCGTATTTTCCAATAAGGTTATCCTTACCGAAGAAATAATGACAGCCTGTAAGCAATTAAAATACATTGGTATTTTGGCAACAGGGTATAATAATGTAGACTTAAAAGCCGCTTCAAATCTGGGGATAACCGTTACCAACATTCCCGATTACAGCACCGATATAGTTGCACAATTCTCCATAGGGCTAATGCTGGAGGTTTGCCATAACATAGCTGTACACGACAAATCAGTTAAACAAGGCGAATGGTGCAAGGCAAAGGATTTTTCCTACTTTGTAAAACCGCTTATAGAATTGGCCGGAAAAACCTTTGGCATAATCGGCATGGGTAAAATAGGCTTTCAAACCGCTAAGATTGCCCATGCCTTAGGCATGAAGGTTATACATTTTAACGGTAAAAGAACAAAAGAAACCCCGTGGGAAAACGTAGACCTAGATTATCTTTTGGCAAATGCCGATGTTATAAGCCTGCACTGCCCTCTAACCGAGGAAAGCCGCAATATAATAAACAAGGACACCATCTCCAAAATGAAACCCACCGCCATTATAATCAACACCTCCAGAGGGCCTGTAATTAACGAACATGACCTTGCGGAAGCCCTTAACAACGGCAGAATTTACGCCGCCGCCGTAGACGTTGTATCCGCAGAGCCTATCAAGCCGGATAATCCTCTGTTAACTGCTAAGAATTGCATTATTACACCTCATATTGCATGGTCAGCCAAGGAAACAAGAAACCGACTGCTGGGCATAGCCGTTAATAATCTAAGACAATTTTCAGCCGGTAACCCCGTAAACGTAATCAACAGTAAATAATGGGTGTAATTGTTGGAAATATAGTCAAATGCTAATTAAAGAGTAACAAAAGCGTCTATTGACAGTGGTGAGCTATCGTTGGTTTTCCTTGAAAAACACATGAGCGAACCGTTTACGAAGAATAGCTTTTGTTACTATTCCTTGTTCATTTGACTATACAATATTACAAATAAATGTTATGTATGCTTTTTTTCATAGCCTATTAAGATTTTAACCGGAAAGACGATATAATTAATAAACATATATAAAATTCATGAAGCGGAAACAAAACTTACTTGTTATAATCGTTCATCTCAAGCCTATATATAAATAAAATAAATTAGTATAAGGAGGGCTAATCGTGTATTCAAACTCCATGCGTTTGACCGGATTTTCCGGTATGGACATAGACTCTATGGTAACAAAGTTGATGAAGGCCGAGTCTGCCAAGTATAACAGGTTCCAACAAAAGACCACCCTTACCATGTGGCGGCAAGAACAATACAGAAGTTATGCGGACAAAATGCGTAAGTTTCAAGCCGACTTTTTGGACGTGGGTAAAGATTTGAATTTGCGCTTTAGCGGTACTTTTAAGACAAATCTTACATCCGTAACATCCGGCACGGCAGAATCAAAGGATATAAAGGTCTTGTCATCTTCAGGTGCTCAAGCAGGAAAATACGACATAAACGTTAGGCAGCTTGCCGCCAAGGATAAATATACAAATTCGAACTTCGAATTTTTAATACAGGGTAATACCGGTTTTAACTATCAAAAAATCGCCGAAAATGACAGTATCACCGTAACCCTGGACGGTAATTCGTATGTTATGGCTTTTACAGACACAGACTTGGCAGGTGTAACAAGCAATGATGACTTTAAGCGGCTCTTAAACACTAAGCTGGATGGTGCCTTCGGTACCGGTATTGTAAAGGCGGAATTTACCGTTGACGGAGAATTAAAGTTTACTGCACCAACCGGTTCTTCCCTTAAAATAGCCGAATCTTCCAGGTCGCAAAAAATTGCAGCGGAAAGGGCTTTTGACAGCAGCAGCATCAGTTCTCCAACTACTTTTAAATTCAGACTGGTTTCCACAGCATCCGACGGGACAAGAGTTGGCAAAAACATAGCTTTCAGCATAAACCAAAACGATTCTTTGGATTCTGTCGTTACAAGTATTAATACTGAAATAACGGCTAAATTCGGTGCAGGTTCCGAACCTGTAAAGGCTGTTAACAATCAAGGTAAATTAACATTTGAGAAAATTAACCGAGACAGCGAAGTAAACATAAGAACCGTGGTCGGCTTTGAAAATGTCCTGCAAGACCTGGGTTTTGGCAGTGCTACCGATCCTATTGACAGCATGAACATTCATAAAGTAAGCGTACTCACCGATATGGGCTTTGCTTTACCCCCGGGAGCAACTTCCTTAGACAATTCCGTTACCACTAAACCTCTTAACCAACTGTTTAACAACTTGGTAGAAAGCCCGCCGGGCTCCGGCATAATCAGAATAACTCTTGGCGACTATAGCGGCTCCTTCACTACCGATGCAAAATTGTCTGATGTTATAGAAGACGTAAATAAGTACTCTAAGTACAAACTTACTTATAACTTCTATGAGAAAAAGCTGGCTCTGGAATCCAAGGAATACGGTGTGAACAACGCTATTCCTCTTGGTTCGAATAACTTTTTAACCCAAAACTTAGGTTTTGGTGCAGGCAATCGCACCATGGCACAAAATGCTATATATGAAGTAAACGGCCAGGTTATGACTTCTCCTACCAATGAAATCCTCCTCTCGGACGGAAAATTGAAACTGGAACTGGGTCCGGAATCAAAAGACAAGCTAATTACAGTAGAAGTCAAGAGAGATACAGAAAGCGTAATAGATGTAATCAAAAAGTTTGTTGAAGGCTACAACACCATGTATTCTGAAATAAACAAGGAAATCTCAACCAAACGTCCCACAAAAAACAAGCAAGTTTACGACCCGTTGACAGACGATCAAAGGAAAGAAATGAAAGAATCCGAAATTAAGTCTTGGGAAGAATACGCAAAAACCGGCCTTTTATATCAAGACAAAATGCTGGGCAAATTCACCTCCGATATGCGTAAAGCTTTGTACCAACCGGTAGACCTTGGCGGCGGTAAAAAAATAGCCCTGTACGAAATCGGTATCTCTACCGCAAGTTTAAGTATGGGTAAGGATAAAATGGGTCAACTGGTTATAGACGAGAAAAAACTGAAGGAAGCCTTGGAAACCCGATTGGACGATGTCTCGGAATTGTTTACCAAAACTTCTGCCATACCTTACACAAAATACGGTGACCCCAACAACAATAACGCCAGACGCCTTTTGGACGAAGGTTTGGGAGACCGACTTTACGACTTGATTGAAGATATGGCAGGTAACCGCTCCGCCATTGCTTCTTTGGCCGGCATAAAAGGAACCATGTCCGAAAGTACCTCCGATATGTTCTTAGAATTGCAAAAAAATGCAAATACTCTTTCGGAAATGTTAAAGTCCCTTATCAAAAAAGAAAACAACTACTACTCAATGTTTTCTAAGATGGAAGCCGCCATGGTTAAGTCAGACAACCAAATGGCGTATCTGCAACAACAATTGGCAAGATAAGGCTGTTTAGTATAGACCGCCCGGGCTTTGGGATGTTCTTTTAAGATTTTATCCCAAGGCTTAGGCCTATTATCGGGAGAAGCACATGGAACAGCGTGAAACGCTAAAAACAATATTGGAACAAAAGCAGCAAATTCTGCATGATATATATGTAATAACAAATTCCCTAAACCTGAAAAACGACCATGAACCTCTGCAAAGCTATATTTCCATGGTGGAAGGCAGGGAATTGCTTTTCGACCGCCTCAAGGAAAAAGATCTGATACTCAGTACTTATGACCTGACAAAAATCGACAGCGAAACAAAAGTTTTACTGGACAAAATAGCCGAAACAATGCAAAATATAATTGAAAAGGATAAGATGTTAAAAGGTCAACTTCCCGAATATATGACGGAATTGAAACAAAACATCAAAAATCTCAACGAATCACGTAGTGCTTTTAACCATTACCAAAATGATTTCTATTTCGAACGAGGCGGCCGGTTTGACATGAGTAACTGATACCAAGGCTTTAATCCGGGCTTGGTGCGCAATGCCTGATTTTCTTTACAACAAGGAGAACAAACCGACAAGGAGGTAAATTCTAAATGGAGGTTGACAACTACAGCACTGTTAACGCTGTGATTTATAACGATTACCCTACCCGGCAAGCGGCAAAACCCGAAGCCGGCCCAACCGGTACTCCCGTGGCTCTCGAGCGCCCGGAGTTTGATTACCAAGAACCCGCTCCGGTAATTCCCGACAGATCCAAGGGAAACCAAAAACCCAACGAACGAAACCAAGACCGCAACCCCGACGATGCCATAAACAAAGCAGTCCGGGACGCCAACAAAAAACTTGCGGGCACAGACCGCTACTTAAGCTATTCCGTGCACAAAAGAACCCGTGATATTATGATTAAAATTATCGACTCAACCACCAACGAAGTAATCAAAGAAATACCACCCGAAAAAAACTTAGACGCAGTAGCAAAAATGTGGGAGCTTGTGGGCATTTTAATAGACGAAAAAAGGTAAAACTATTGACATGTCAAATGCGATTATTTATAATTTTAATAAAGCCCGGCGATTATAGAATTTCTATTTGATACGTAGGCTCATCCTCTGGGATGAGCTTTTTTGTTGAATACCATAAATGTAAAATTTCGGGTTGATTGGCTTAGTTTTGTGCAATACTTATAGTCAAATGCCGGTTAAAGAGTAACAAAAGCGTCTATTCGCAGCGGTGAGCGACCGGTGGTTTTCCTTGAAAAACACATGAGCGAACCGTTTACGAAGAATAGCTTTTGTTACTATTCCTTGTTCATTTGACTTTACAACAATATAATAACTTACGCATAACCCAAAAACAGAACCGCAATAAAATAAATCATCAACCTTAAACTTACAAATATTAAAGTCTTTTTGAAGGGAGTTTACCGCACGGTTTTAAGATTTTTTATCTTTTACCACCCTTCCCTACAAAGGCTGAATATACAGGAGGCAGTATGAAAAAGTTAGGACTAAACGAAATAAGAGAAAGATTCCTAAAATTCTTTGAAAACAAAGCGCATTTAAGAATGGACAGCTTTCCGTTAATACCCCAAAACGATAACAGCTTGCTTTTGATTAACTCGGGTATGGCACCCCTTAAACCCTACTTCACCGGCGTGGAAATACCGCCAAGCAAACGTGTAACCACCTGTCAAAAATGCATACGTACAGGCGATATTGAAAACGTAGGCAAAACAACAAGACACGGCACCTTCTTCGAAATGCTGGGGAATTTCTCCTTCGGGGACTATTTTAAAGAAGAAATCATTCCCTGGGCCTGGGAATTCGTAACCAATGAAATGGAAATCCCCATTGACCGTCTTTATGTGTCCGTTTATGAAGAAGACGACGAATCCTATGATATTTGGAACAAAAAAATGGGTATCCCGGCAGAGCGTATTTTCAGAATGGGCAAGGATGACAACTTCTGGGAAGTAGGCACCGGCCCCTGCGGCCCCTGCTCCGAAATTTACTACGACAAGGGCGAAAAATACGGTTGCGGCAAAGATGGCTGTACCGTGGGCTGCGATTGCGACAGATACATCGAATTTTGGAACTTGGTATTTACCCAGTTCAACAAAAATGAAGACGGCTCCTACAGCAAACTTGAGCAAACCAATATAGACACCGGTATGGGTCTTGAAAGAATAGCCGGCATGATGCAAGATGTGGACTCTATCTTCGACGTAGATACAGTCAGAGCCATCCGTGATAAAGTCTGTAAAATAGCTAAAAAAGAATACAACAAAAACCCCAAAGACGATGTGTCCATACGTATAATCACCGACCACGTTCGCTCACTTACCTTTATGACAGCAGACGGCGTTTTACCCTCCAGCGAGGGCAGAGGCTATGTATTCAGACGTCTGTTGAGACGTGCCGCCTTAAACGGCCATATTCTGGGCATAGAAGGTCATTTCTTAACAGAATTATGCCAAGTTGTAATAGACGTTTCCAAGGACGCTTATCCGGAACTTTCGGAAAAACAAGAATATATAATGAAGGTTATAACCGTCGAGGAAAAACGCTTCCACGAAACCGTAACTCACGCCAGAGGAATACTTAAACAGTTCATCACTCAACTTAAATCCCAAGTAAAAACCGTGCTTTGGGGTACAGAGGCCTTCCGCCTGTACGACACCTACGGCCTACCCTTGGATTTAATGAAAGAAATTCTGGAAGAAGAAGGCATCACCGTAGACGAAGCCTCCTTCCACGAGGAAATGAACAAACAAAAGGAAATGGCTCGTACCGCCAGAGAAGAAAGCACTTACATGGGTGCCGAATCCACCGTATACCACGAGCTTGACCCCAGCCTTCACTCCTCTTACGCCGGCTATGACTCTACACAGGTTACAGACACAAAAATAATCGCCATAGTAAGCGGCGAAAATTTATCCGACACCATAGAAAAAGGCAGCCAAGGTTCCATTATTCTGGAAACAACTCCTTTCTATGTGGAAAAAGGCGGTCAAAAAGGCGACGAAGGTATTATCCGCACAAAAAGCGGTACTTTCACCGTTGAAAACTGCATACAGGTAGCCGGCAATAAATTTGCCCATATCGGAACCGTAACCGAAGGCAGCATCTCCAAGAATGAGCTTGCAAGCGCATTTATAGACGCAAAACAAAGATTGTCCGTTTGCAGAAATCACACGGCTACCCACTTATTGCAAAAGGCATTGAGAGAAACCGTAGGTACTCACGTAGAACAAGCCGGTTCTTACGTTGATGCTAACCGTCTGCGTTTCGATTTTACCCACTTTGCTCCGCTTTCAAGAAATGAACTTGAAATGCTGGAGGATATAGTAAACGAGCGTATTTTGGAATGTCTCGACGTGCAAACCCTTGAAACCGGCATAGACGAAGCCAGAAAAATGGGCGCTATGGCACTTTTCGGCGAAAAATACGGCAAGACCGTTCGTGTGGTTAATGTATCCGATTACAGCATAGAACTTTGCGGCGGTACTCATGTAGAAAATACATCCCAAATCAGCTCCTTTAACATCATCTCCGAATCCGGCATAGCCGCCGGGGTACGCAGAATCGAGGCCGTAACCGGCAGAGGAGCCTTGGAATACTACAAATCCATGGAAAACAGCTTAAACCTTGTAGGCGATGTTATAAAGGCTATGCCCTCGGACGTGGTGCAAAAGGTGCAATACTATGTTAACCACGCAAAAGAGCTTAACCAAGAAGTTGAACGCTTGAAAAACCGCATAGCCGGCAACCTTATCAACGAAATCCTTGACCAATCCACCACTATCAACGACGTTAAAGTAATTTACGCCAGAGTTGACGAACTGGACATGAACGGTTTACGTGGCATGGGCGATAGAGTTAAAGACCGCATTAAAGTAGGCGTGGTTGTCCTGGCCGGTGAATCTGACGGCAAGGTTAACTTTGTGGTAATGGCAACAGATGATGTGGTCAAAAAAGGCGTTCATTGCGGAAAAATCATAAAAGACGCCATAGCAGTAGTAGAAGGCAACGGCGGCGGCAGACCCAATATGGCTCAAGCCGGCGGTAAACGTGGAGATAAGATAGAAGAAGCGTTTAAAGTTGCTTTGCAAGTTATAGAAAAACAATTGGAATCAAAATAAAAAAATAAAACCCCTTGGAGAATTGAAAATCCCAAGGGGTTTTATCGCTTTAACGCAGTTTCCCTATGCTCTGGCAACCGCCTTTTGCAAAGAAACCTTTACCGCATCCAAAAGCACTTGATTTGTAACTGTATTATCCTTATTGATAATTCCCTCCGCAGATTGATATTTCACCACTTCGCCGGCGATTTTATCCATGGCGTCGGTAAACAGCGGATAAAGAGTATCGGAAAGCTTTGCCTTATCACTGAATTCTACGGATACGATTTCGCTTTCGGTTACGGTTACATTAACCTTTACAGGGCTGTTGTGCAGCAAAATTTCTGTTGAATATGTACCGGGTACAAAGGTTGCGGTTATGGCGGAATGTTGCGGCTCCACAGCCGACGGTTTCTGTACATCGTCCTTAGGTATAAAGAAAAATATCAACATCACCAGCAACACTATCCCGATAATAATAAAAACAGAAGATTTTAAAACTTCTCTCAATTGTACGACAAATATTTTGGTGCCGCCCATCGAACTTCCTCCTTAATGTTATACATGATATATAATATTAGTTTTTTTAAATAATATGCCTTAATATTGGGTAATTATGATAAAGGGATATTTTTATTCGGACGAAGGCTGTTTTTTGTGATGGGGTGTCGATTAGACAAAATAGACAATAAAAAAGCCGCCAAACAAACCGTTTGACAGCCGGGTAATGCGGATAACAGGACTTGAACCTGCATGAAATTGCTTTCACATGGACCTGAACCATGCGCGTCTGCCAATTCCGCCATATCCGCTGATTTTCGAGTATTAATTATGGCATAAAAAATTCGAATTGTCAAGGCTTAATGGGACAATATAATAAATTAATTTTCAACATTTGAAGGAGAGAAAATCATAGCTCTCCTTCAAAACTTGCCACTATACACCTTTTCTGTCTTTGATTAAAGCTGCCAAGCTTCTGTTATAGGTTTTTTCGGCGTTTGCAGAAAAGAAACAGGCAGGAAACTCACCGCTTTTTCTGTGGTATGTAACACATTCGCAGCATTTGCCTCGCCTGCCGCAGTTATAAGTGCAGGGACAGGCCGCTTTGTTTTCGCAAGACATAAAATATCCTCCTTTTTAAGGTTATCTACAACTTTTTGGTGTAAATAGGCGTGTAAGTCAAAATGCCGTTGATTCGTTCGGATTTCATTAGGTCTATTTGATTTATGTGTATATCATGCTTCAGATTTTCGGGTACAGTAATTTCAACAGAACCGCCGGTTTTTACTCCTCTTGCCAATGTCAAATGAGGTTTAAATTTTCGTTCCTCCCGGACAAAGCCGCATTCGGAAAGTTTTCCGCAGAGTTCGTTGTATAATCCTTGCAATTGAGGGTTTTGTTCCGTGCCCAACCACCAAAGGGCACCGTTGTATCTTTTAAAATGTCCCAATTTGCTGAATCGCAATGTCAGTCCTTGGCTTTTTACTCGGTTCATAGCCTGTTTTATCATTCCCAACTTGTTTGCAGAAACTTCACCCAAAAACACTATGGTTAAATGTAAGTTTTCACGTCTTGTATAATTCCCGGAGCCGGCACAGGCTTTTAGACCGGCTTGAAGTTCCGCCAAACTGTCTTTTACATCATCATCATAATTTATGGCAATAAATAATCTCACAACTATCAGTCCCTGTCAGAAATATATATTCTTATTATAACAAAATTTATCCATCTTAACAGCCTTGAAAAGTTTTTTGTTTTTTAGTATACTAAAGTATAAAATCAAAAGGGTATGATATTGTGACGGTTCGGGAAATGTCAGAAGTCTTTGGCTTAATCGTTTATAATGAAGGCTCGGAACGGGAAATCACAGCCGGCTATTCCTGTGACCTGCTCAGTTGGGCTTTGTCTCATGCAAAGGAAAACTCCGCTTGGCTTACGGTTATGAATCACGAAAACGTAGCGGCGGTTGCTCTATTGGCAGGGGTTGCTTGCGTAATAATAACCGAGAGAATAAAGCCCACAGAGCCACTGCTTTCCGCTTGTAAAAGAGAAGGTTTGGCTTTGTTGGGAAGCGCCCTTGATTCCTATTCTTTATCCGCAGAAATCAGCAAGCTTTTAAGCTGACGGGGTACACATATGCATGAAATTTCCTTACACATACTTGACTTGGTGCAAAACAGCATTAAAGCCCAAGCCACTATGATTGAAATAGCCATTTCCATAGACACCCCGGCTACACAAATGCATATCTTAATTAAAGACAACGGAAAAGGCATGGCCCCGGAGACTCTTAACAAAGTATGCGATCCTTTTTTCACCACAAGAACAACTCGGAAAATAGGTTTGGGCATACCTCTGTTTAAAATGCTTTGCGAAATGACGGAGGGTAGTTTTAAAATAGAATCACAACCGGGAATAGGCACAACCGTTTCAGCCGTCTTGAACATGGCGCATATAGATTGCCTACCCTTGGGAGATATAGAGGAAACAATTTTTGTGTTGGTCACTACCAACACCGGCATTGACTTTATCTATACCATAACTTACGACAGCCAAAGCTTTACCTTCGAAACCCGTGGATTTAAAAAAATTCTTGGAGTTATACCTTTGACAGAGCCTTTGGTTGCCGTCTTTATCAGAGATTTCTTGAAGAAAAATTCACCTTTACGTTAGGGATTGCTTTATTACTTTAATTTGTTACAATATTGTGCAAAAATTTTGAATGTATTGTTGCAAATGTTTTGAAGTTAAAATAACGAACAGAATTATTTTGACATTTGATTAAGTTGTTGGATATTATGCTTAATGGCTTTTGCGTTAAAGATAAATAATGCAAAATAGTGCTGTATAAATATAACGTCGAATTTTTAACTTTATATTGCTAAATTGTAATATATATATTAAAATGTATCAGGGAATATATAATTGCCCGGAAGTTTTCCGATAGTATATCGGTACATATTCTGCATTTGCTTGCAGACAAAAAATAGGAGGTAACTATGAGAAATATTTTGCTTGTTGTATGTTTGGCATGGGTATTGACTGCGTGCAGCGCACCTGCTCCGTCGCCGTCACCTTCACCGTCACCGACCCAAGCGGCAGACGCCGTAACACCCTCACCCGAAGCAACCCCGGCAGCACCCGACCAAGGCGCAGCCACTACAATCATTGTTGGGCTTGATGATAACTTCCCGCCTATGGGTTTCAGAGATGATAGCGGCGAAATCGTAGGTTTTGACATTGATTTGGCTAAAGAAGCAGCCGCTCGCATGGGTGTAAACATCGAATTCCAACCTATTGACTGGAAAGCCAAAGAACTGGAATTAAAGTCCAAAAAAATCGACGTACTTTGGAACGGTTTGACCATTACCGAACAACGCAAAGAAAATATGCTCTTTACACAAGCCTATCTTAATAATAGTCAAGTTATAGTGGTTGCCGATAAATCCAACATTAAAACCAAAGACGACCTTGCAGGCAAAATTATCGGTTTGCAAAATGACAGCTCTGCTGTTGATGCGGTAGAAAAAGACGAAAAAGTTACAGCAAGCATTAAAGAACTTGTTAAATACGATAACAACGTACTTGCCTTCCAAGACCTTGGTATAGGCAGAATCGATGCGGTTGTAGTTGACGAAATAGTAGCAAAATACTATATGACCAACAACACCAACAACTTCGTATTGCTTGAAGACAACCTTGGCGATGAAGAATACGGCATCGCTACCCGTCTGGAAGACACCGATTTAAGAGACAAAATCCAAGCCGCTTTAAAATCCATGAGCGATGACGGCACCGCCGGAGAAATCTCTAAAAAATGGTTCACCGACGACATCTTCATGCCCCAACAATAAACCCATTCCCGAATTTGAACGGTAAACGCTGATTAAACAGATTATTTACCGAATTCTAAGATCCTAGGGAGAAAACGAAATTTGTTTTCTCCCTATATTTCTATTGTACCGTCCTATTTTGAAACCTAACTCCAAATATAATTAAGCATAGCTATATAGTTAAAATAAAAAATTCCCTCTCTTAATATTAAAGTCTTTTTGAAGGAGTTTGAGGGAACTTTTTCTCCGGAAAAAGCTTCCCTCAAGGTCTTATTCTTTCATATTATTTTCTGCCAAGATTATTGTAAAGGCGATGACAACCATGCTTGTACAAATGTTAAACGCTTCCCTTACTACAATCAGTTTGTTTTTTGTGACCATAGTTTTGTCCGTTCCGCTGGGCATGATACTGATGTTGCTTAAAGTAGGGAAAAGCCCTATAATCAGATGTTTTATTAAATACATAGTGGGTTTCTACATTTTGATAATGCGAGGAACTCCTCTGTTGCTTCAATTATTTTTCTTCTTTTACGGTCTGCCCTACGTGCCGATTATCGGCAAATATCTGGTGTTTGACCGCTTCTTAACCTGCTGTGTGGCTTTTGTGCTGAACTATTCGGCGTATTTTGCGGAAATATTCCGGGGCGGTTTGCTGTCTGTGGATAACGGTCAGTATGAAGCTGCTAAAGTTTTGGGCTTAAACAAGTTCCAAACCTTCATGAAAGTGGTTTTGCCTCAAATGATACGAATTTCTCTGCCTGCCGTCAGTAACGAGGCTATAGTTTTGGTTAAGGACACCTCTCTTATAACCGCACTGGGCGTAACAGAGCTTTTGAGGGTAGCCCAAAACATAGTAAACAAAACCACCGACGTAACGGTTTTCGCCGTAGCGGCCGTGTTTTACTTGGTAATGTCTTGGATATTGACTGTATTCTTCAAGTGGCTGGAAAAACGCTTTGCCATTGACTAGGAGGTGAGAAGTTGAGTATAGTACAAGTTAGAAATTTAAGCAAAAATTTCGGCGATTTAAAAGTGTTGGACAACGTAAGCTTCTCCATTAACAAGGGCGAGGCTTTGGCTATAATCGGGCCGTCCGGCTCCGGAAAAAGTACGCTGTTGCGTTGCCTTATAGACCTGGAAAAGGCACAGCAGGGCCACATTATTATAGAAGGAAATTACCTTTGCAAAGACGGGCATTACATCCCCGAACGAAAAATCCCGGAAGTAACTCTGCAAATGGGCATGGTTTTCCAAAGCTTTAATCTGTTTCCTCATATGACCGTGCGCAAAAATTTAATGTGCGCACCTCTACTCTTACACAAAACACCCAAAGAGGAACTGGAAACAATGTGCGTGGAAATCCTCACAAAGGTGGGCTTACAGGATAAAATAGACGAAATGCCCGGTAAGTTGTCCGGCGGTCAAAAACAGCGTGTTGCCATAGCCCGTGCCCTAATGCTCAACCCGAAAATACTCCTTTTCGACGAGCCTACCTCCGCATTGGACCCTGAACTTACCCAAGAGGTACTGGAAGTAATCAAGGCTCTGGCAAGAGAACACATGACCATGGCTATAGTTACCCATGAAATCGGCTTTGCAAGAGAAGCTGCCGACAGGGTTTTGTTTATAGATAACGGAAACATAGTCGAAGAAGGCAACGCTAAAGACGTAATAGACAACCCCAAACACGAACGCACCAAAGCATTTCTGCAAAAAATTTACTAAAGACGAGGGATAAAACCTTCCCTTTCCAAATAAGCCGAATATAACCTACAGCAACCATCAAATCTAGAATCGGCGCTCTGCTCCACCGCTCTACAATCACAGAAAACCTACAAAAAACCAATAAAAAAAAGGTGTCTCTCAACACCTTTTTGTTTTGCACAGATATATTTTTTATGTCTACATTTCCAACTTCATATCTCCAAACCTTATCCAATGTTTCTTTCTCATAAATTCCGAAACCAAAAGCGACACCACAGCCGGGATCACTATATGCACGAAAAGAATCATCAGCAGAACTTCAACAGAAAATCCCATAGCTGTAAACGTTCCAAACTGACCGACCAATCCCGAAGTACCCATTCCGGCACCCTCTTTAATATTCTGCATACCGAAAACCGCCGTAGATATAGGCCCGTTAACCATGGAGGCCACACAAGCCGGAACCCAAATACGAGGGTTACGAACTATATTGGGCATTTGCAACATAGATGTGCCCAAGCCCTGTGAAAGCACTCCGGAAAGCTTATTTTCCCTATAACTAGCAACGGCAAAGCCCACCATTTGAGCCGAACATCCGGCACAGGCAGCGCCTGCCGCTATTCCCGAAAGGTTAAGCATAATAGACAAAGCCGCACTGGAAACCGGCAGGGTAAGAATTATACCCATAAGCAGAGACACCAGTATTCCCATGGGAATAGGCAGTAATTCCGTAGCCCACATAATAATACTGCCGGCTCCGGACATTAACCAACTGATAGTAGGCCCTATAAATAAAGCAACCGCAGAGCCAACCATTATGGTAACAGCCGGGGTTATAATAATATCAACCTTCGTCTCCTTCGAAACCAGTTTGCCAAACTCCGCACCCAAGGCAGTAGCAAAAAATGCACCGGCAGGTCCACCCAACTCGTTACCGGCAAAACCGGTTACAACCGATGCAAACAAAACCAAGGGCGGTGCTTTCAGTGAATATGCAACGGCTACACCAATTGCCGCTCCTACCATGGACATAGCCTTTACACCGAAAGTAGCCAAAAACTCAAGATTCAATCGCAGGCCTATTTCCTTCATGATTAAGCCGATAATCAACGAAGAAAACAGACCCAAAGCCATAGAACCCAAGGCATCTACGCCGTAGCGTTTCAAAGAAAACTCAATATTCTTCTTTTTTAAAAATCCGGACAGAACAAACACTCCTTGTCTTTGGTAAGCTTGGCCGTTAACGCCATAATTAGTGCAGGGGTTATACTTTAAAAAAGATAAAACCTTAGGGACAACTTTTTTTAAGAAAAGGCCTTCCCCAAACCCCTTTTAAAAGATTTTATAATTTTGTTGTTAGGCTTACTGTTTAAAATACGTGTACACCGCCTATACCCATGTTGACATAGTAAATATTATACAGCAAACTTTACCAAAGTAAATAAAAAAATACTTTTTGCTGACCAAATATAGCGGGGCAAAAAGTACTTGAGGGTTTATTTTCTTTTGTTTTGAAGGAAAATAGGGATTTCAAAAGATAAATCGTCGTGTTTTTCACGAAGAGGAATCTGTTCTTTTTCTTTATCTTCTTGTTCGGTTACAGGAACGCTGACTGCTTTGTGTTCGCCTGTGGTTTGTGGCAGAGTTGCCTTGGGTCTTGCTTGAGTACGGTCAAATTTATTGACAGGAGCGGAATACATATCTCCATCGTCCAAACCGGTAGCAATAACTGTAATAACAACCTCGTCTTTTAAGTCGTCGTTAATGGTTGTACCGAAGATGATTTCGGCATTGGCATCTATAGCTTGGGTTATGTAAGTAGCGGCCGCATCAGCCTCGATAAGAGAAAGGTTCGAATCGCCGGCAATACTGATAAGTACAGATTTTGCACCGGTGATGGAAGTTTCCAACAAGGGGCTTTTGATAGCGTATTCGGCAGCGATTTCTGTTTTGTTTTTACCGCTTGCACGACCCACACCCATGTGTGCCAGGCCTTTATTTGACATAATTGTATAAACATCGGCAAAGTCAAGATTGATTTGACCG
>CAYMOU010000031.1:0-25292 GCA_964392115.1 uncultured Defluviitaleaceae bacterium
TATTTGTAAAGGAGAGAAATTCAATGGACAACAAGAATTTTTTGGCTCCAATGGAAATTGCCAATGCATTTTTGGATGTAGGTGTGGCAAAAACAAGCATGAACCGGTGGAAAATGTTGCTGCTGGGTATACTGGCAGGCGCTTTTATCGCCTTTGCGGCAGCCGGTTCAAACGTGGGGGTTTATGCCATTGAACCCACAGGTATTCAAAAATATGTTGCAGGTTTGCTTTTCCCTGCCGGTCTTATGTTGGTATTGCTTTGCGGTGCCGAACTTTTCACAGGTAACTCACTGATTATCATTTCCGTGCTTGACGGCAAAGTTAAACCCGGGGCTATGTTTAAAAACTGGTTCTTTGTTTATTTCGGAAACTTCATCGGTGCGGTTCTCATTGCTACCATGGTTCTGGCAATTCCTCAACTTACATACGGTGCAGGCGACTTAGGTGCCTTCACAATCAAAATAGCTTCCGGTAAAGTAGGTTTAAGTTTCGGAGCAGCTTTTGTATCCGGTATTTTGTGTAACTGGCTTGTATGCCTTGCTGTTTGGATGGCTGCTGCCGCTAAAGACGTTGTAGGTAAAATTTTTGCTGCTTTGTTCCCTATCTGGCTGTTTGTTACCAGCGGCTACGAACATAGCGTTGCCAATATGTACTACATCCCGGCCGGTATTATGGCTGCCGGAAACCCCGCTTTCGTTGAAAAATCCGGTCTTGCGGCAGATAAAATCGCAAACCTTAATTGGGGCACTATGATTACAAATAACTTAATACCCGTTACACTCGGTAACATAGTCGGCGGTGTGTTATTTGTCGGAGTTATTTACTGGTGTGTATACCTAAAAAAATCAAAATCAGCCGCAGCTAAATAATATACGAATATATTAATAAAAAAGGCGTTGCAAACTAAATTTGCAATGCCTTTTTTATTGTTTATAAGAATTGTCATTTTTTTAATAAAACAGGGGTTTTATCACTCAATTATGTTTACCGTTAAAATAAAATTATATTGATTTTAGCACAGGGTTAAAGTTATAATAATAAATAATAATTTACCATGAAGGGAATGCCCATATGAGCAAAACTTTTATCCCATTGACCTATGAAACAGTTCTTACGATATACGAAACTCAAAATGCAGTTGGTTTTTTAAAGAGAGAATTTGAAGACCGTTTAAGCAAGGCTTTAAATCTCAAGAGAATTTCCGCACCCTTATTTGTTGAGCAAAACACAGGCTTAAACGACGACTTGAACGGTACTGAAAGAGCCGTAGAATTTGACATTTTAGAAACAAAAACCAATGCCCAGGTAGTTCATTCTCTGGCTAAATGGAAAAGACTGGCCTTGCATAAATACGGTTTCGGAGTTGGCGAAGGCATATATACGGATATGAACGCAATCCGCAGAGACGAGGAAATGGATAACCTTCATTCCATTTACGTTGACCAGTGGGATTGGGAAACGGTAATACACCGTTCTATCAGAAATGTGCAATTTTTAAAAGAAACGGTGCAATACATAGTAACCGCCATTTGTGAAACGAAGAAGGCTGTTGCGGCTGGTTACCCCAAATTGAAGTATGAGTTATCAGACAAGGTAGTATTCATAACCACCCAAGAACTGGAAGACCTCTACCCCGGCCTTACCCCGAAAGAGCGTGAAAACCGTTTTGTAAAAGAACACAAAACCGTGTTTCTTATGCAAATAGGCGATATTCTGGCTTCCGGAAACAAACACGACGGCAGAGCCCCTGATTACGACGATTGGAGTTTAAACGGTGATTTGCTGTTTTGGTGTGATGTACTTGATTGTGCCATAGAAATATCCTCCATGGGTATTCGTGTGGACCCGGAGGCGTTGGAACTTCAACTTAAAAAAGCCAACTGCGAGAATCGTAAGGAATTTCTTTTTCACAAAATGCTCTTGAACTATGAACTGCCGTTAACTATGGGTGGCGGCATCGGACAGTCTAGGCTGTGTATGCTTATTCTCGAAAAAGCCCATGTTGGAGAAGTGCAGGTAAGTGTTTGGGATAAGGATACGCTGGAAATATGCAAAAAAGCAGGGGTTGTGTTGCTTTAAAATACCTTTTACATATTGACGAACCGGGAAAGTATCTTTTACCCGGTTTTTGTGACTTATAAGCATTTTGAATTATAACCGGCATATACTTCTAAGGAAATTATAAAAACCGAAGGGTCATGGTATAATGAGGAAAGATTTTCTTTTCAAACTCACTGTTTGTTGCCTTTTCTTTGTTTTTATGGTCGGTTGCAGTAATAATCCTTCCAAAGATAAGGTAAGAGAAATCCAAAGCAAGTATGAAGAGACATACAACACCTACACCGACCTTACTCAAGAACTTATAGACAAGGGAGTTTTCCAAGATAACCCTTTACTTGCGGTTGAATATCAAGAAATGGGCATTAATTTTGAGGAAGCCGGAAAGGTTATGGCGGGGTTGGAAACTGCTACCTCCGACGAGGTTAATGAGTTGGTTACGTCATTGAATAATATTTCGGCGGCTTTGAGTGATTATAGTAAGTATGTTGAATAAATAATGATATAGAAAAAGGGAAGCTTTTTTGAAGAGTTTCCCTTTTTTATGGAAATAATTTTGTGTAGGTTATTCGTGATTGCAATGTTTTCTGCAATTTATATACGTCTTTTTGATGATAGTTGAATAGATTGAGCTATACTAATATTTCGCCTATTGAATAGCATACTGCCTTGCCGCCGATTTTTACCCGTTCGCCTAAATCTTGGCAATACAGAAGGCCACCTCGTTTTGATAGCTGTTGAGCAGTCATAACTGTTTTGTTTAAACGTTTGCTCCAGAACGGAATTAGTGAGCAGTGTGCAGAGCCGGTGACCGGGTCTTCCGGAATAGAGCAATCGGGAATAAAAAAGCGGGAAACAAAATCATGTGTATCGCCCTTTGCCGTTACGATTACCGCAAAGGAATCCTTCAATTCTGATAATAGGCTAATATCCGGGCTAAGGTTTTTCAAAACTTCCTCATTATCAACAACCGCAAGCAAATCCCTAGAAATATACGTTTCTCTCGCTTCTACACCCAACGCCTTTTCCAAAAAGTCAGGCTTTTCACATTTAACCGGGTTTCTGCTGGGAAAATCCAACACATACAAATCCTTGGTTTTTTCCACAGTTAAGATACCGCTTTTGGTGTTAAACTTTACTTGATTTATTGAGGTATCCACATAATTCATCAATGCAAATGCTGTGGCAAGGGTGGCATGACCGCATAAATCCATTTCAGTTTCCGGGGTAAACCAGCGTAAATTGTATACGTTATCGGTGTTTGATAAAAATGCAGTCTCCGCAAGATTATTTTCAAATGCAATTTTCTGCATTAATTCTGTGTCAAGTTCTCTGTCCAAAAAGCAAACCCCGGCCGGATTGCCTTTGAATAATTCATCCGTAAAAGCATCTATCACGTAGTATTTCAAAAAATACACCTCTCAAGTTATACTGATTCCATTTAAAACAGTCGATAATAATTTGTAATTTAGACAAAGATTCAAGGGTAATTTGCAGGTTTTAACTTCATTAAATATGGAATTAGTATTAGGTATTAAAATACCCCAAGCGTTACAGGCATAGATACCTTGTAACATTTGGGGTGTATTCAATATGTTCGTATTTATCTTACAAAATTGGTTCTTATAAGCTCCTCACGTTGGGGTAAGGCAACGCCGGCGTTTTTGCCTGCATCAATACATTTTAAGAGCCAAGCCATATTTTTGCCCAAATTACGCATTATTTGGAGGCCTTCCAAGTCCTGTTTAATTTCTTCGGCATTGTTACCGTGTATCATGTTCCAATAAAGCGAAGAAACAACGGGCATATTGCGTATGGTAAAGTATTTGTTTATTTGGTCCAAGGCTGCGGTGGAACCGCCTCTACGGCAACATACGATAGAAGCCGCCGGTTTGTTTTCGAAAACTTTTCCGCAATAAAATGCTCTGTCCATAAAAGAAGTCAAGGCACCGGAAGCGGCCGCAAAATGAACCGGAGAGCCGAAAACAAAACCGTCGGCTGTAGCCGCTTTTTCAAGAAATACATTAACGGAATCGTTATCAAATACGCATTTGTAGGTTTTGTTTTTCTTGCAGTGGGAGCAACCCATGCAACCTCTGATAGGCTCTTTGCCCACGTGGAATATTTCCGTTTCTATGCCTAACTTATTTAATTCATTTTCCACTTCACAAAGTGCGGCAAAAGTGCTACCATCTTTATGAGGGCTTCCGTTAATCAACAATACTTTCATAAAATACCTCCAAAAATAATACTACTTTATCTTTATGTAATTTTTTCATCAAGTGATAATAGATTGAAAAATAAAGCTGAAACAATTATATCATACACTCTAACGACTATGCAAACGTACTTCTTATAAAGGACAGTGATATTATGGATTTTAAGCTTGTGTCCGAATATGCGCCCACAGGCGACCAGCCGGATGCCATCGAAAAACTGGTATCGGGTTTTAAGCAAGGCAACAAGTTCCAAACTCTGCTGGGTGTTACCGGCTCGGGTAAGACCTATACCATGGCCAATATTATCCAACAGCTAAACAGGCCCACTCTGGTAATGGCACACAACAAAACCCTAGCAGCCCAATTATACAGCGAATTTAAAGCGTTTTTCCCTGAAAATGCGGTTGAGTATTTTGTCAGCTATTACGACTATTATCAGCCGGAAGCCTATGTACCGTCAACGGATACTTTTATTGAAAAAGATTCAGCCATAAACGACGAGATTGATAAATTGCGACACTCTGCAACAGCCGCCTTGTTTGAGCGTCGAGATGTTTTGATTATAGCCTCCGTTTCCTGTATTTACGGTCTGGGAGACCCCATAGATTACAACGAAATGGTACTTTCCCTACGGCCGGGAATGATTAAAGATCGTGAACAGGTTATACGTCGTTTGGTAGACATTCAATACAGCAGAAACGACATTAATTTCACCAGAGGTACCTTCCGGGTCAGAGGCGATTCCATGGAGATTTTCCCGGCTTACTCTGCGGATACGGCATTTCGTGTGGAATTTTTCGGTGACGAAATAGACAGAATTGCAGAGATAAATGTGTTAACCGGTGAAATTCTGGGTATCAGAAGTCACATGACTGTTTTTCCGGCGTCGCATTATGTAACCTCAAAAGAAAAAATGAACAAAGCCATTATGAGTATCCAAGAAGAATTGGAAGAATACTATCAGCATTTAAAATCAGAGGACAAGCTTCTGGAGGCACAGCGTATACTTCAGCGTACCAACTATGACATTGAAATGCTTAGGGAAATGGGCTTTTGCTCGGGTATAGAGAACTATTCACGGCATTTGTCTCAAAGAGAGCCCGGTTCCACGCCGCATACCTTGCTGGATTATTTCCCGGAAGATATGTTGATTATGGTGGACGAAAGTCATGTAACCATTCCTCAGGTTAGAGGTATGTACGAAGGCGACAAATCCAGAAAAACGGTTCTGGTGGACTTTGGCTTTAGGCTACCTTCGGCTATGGATAACCGGCCCTTGAGGTTTCCCGAATTTGAAAGCAAGATAAAACAAATGCTTTTTGTTTCCGCAACACCGTCAAAATATGAAAATGAACACTCCCAAATGACCGTTGAACAGGTAATCAGGCCCACAGGTCTGCTTGACCCGCCGATTTTTGTTCGACCCATAAAAGGTCAGATAGACGACTTAATGACGGAAATCAAAAAAGTAACCGAAAGCGGTTTCAAGACCTTGGTCACTACACTCACCAAAAAAATGGCAGAGGACCTTACAAATTATCTTAAAGAACACGGCATTAGGGTTCGCTACCTTCATTCGGATATAGATACGCTGGAGCGCCTTGAAATTATCCGTGATTTACGTATGGATGTGTTTGATGTTCTGGTAGGCATTAACCTCTTGAGAGAAGGTCTTGACATCCCGGAAACCGCATTGGTTGCCCTAATAGATGCTGACAAAGAAGGCTTTTTACGTTCGGAAACCTCATTGATACAGACCATAGGCAGAGCGGCGAGAAACTCGGAGGGCAGGGTAATAATGTATGCCGATAAAATTACCCGATCCATGGACTTGGCCATAAAAGAAACTAACCGCCGCCGAGCTATTCAACAGGCTTATAACGAAGAACACGGCATAACTCCCACAACCATAATCAAAAAGGTACATGAGATTATACGTGCAACCGAAACCCCGGAAGAAAAAACACAAGGCCTTGCAAAAGACCCCGAATCCATGAGCAAGGAAGAAATCTTAAAAACCATAAAACAATTGGATGCAGAAATGAAAAAAGCCGCCATGGAGTTAATGTTCGAACATGCGGCGGCTTTAAGGGACGAGATTCTGAATTTAAAGAAATATTTGTAGTACGCAAAATAAAGATTAAAACCTTTGGGAGAAAACATTGTTGTTTTCTCCCTTTTCCCTTTTTATTTGGAAATGAGAACGGTTTTTGTAGCATCGTCCCAATCAACGGTAAAGCCCAATAGCTCTGCCAGGGCACGAACGCCAACGTAATTCTTGTCGTCAATCATGGTGCCTTCTAGGTCATAAACTTTGCCTTCATATTTTACGTTTACAGTGTTTTTCGCTTTTTCGTCCATATATTTCACCCCATAAAATTCGCATACAGCTTTGCAGAGTTCTTCCGCACATTCTCGGCGGAAGTTATCTGATAACAAAAGCTGTATTTCCTTTTTATTGTCCATAAAGCCACATTCCACAAGTACTGACGGCATATGAGTTTCTCGCAACACATGAAAGTCTGCACGTCTTAATCCCCGGTCAATTTGAGGAGTACCTTTCATAAGGTTCTCATGTACCAATTTGCCCAATCTGTCGGTTTCAGCGTCGGTCTTTAAATAGATATAAGTTTCCAACCCGTTTGCACTGTTCCAATCGCCGGTTGCCGCATTTGCGTGAACAGAAATATAAATGTTTGCGGGGTGGTTGTATTTGTTTTTGATGGTATTGTTGGCCAAACCGGTTCTGGTTGCCAGCGGAGTGTCGTCATCTCCCGGTGCCACAAGTAAGACTGAAAACCCGTTACGCTCCAAATCCTGTGCCAAATATTTTACCACGGTTCGGTTGAACTCGTTTTCGGGCATATAAGTACCGTCAGGTAATATAGGAGACCGTTTTCCCGGAGTCTCCATGCCATGTCCGTCGTCTAAAGCTATAATTTTTTGCATAATTTCATCCCTCTGCCTTTATTTGAATATTTTATAATTATACACCAAAATTAACCATATTTCTACATTAACTTACATTTAGTCTAACTGTTATCTTTTGTTCAGTATAGTATATTCAAGATAAGGCCACTTTGCTGCCGAAAAACAAAAGGCAGACCGGAAAGTCTGCCTAGATTTTGCATAGCTATATTATTTTGTATTGTTCAGAGAAGTAATTAATATGCCATTGACTTTTATGCAACTCTGAAAGGTGCTTCAAACCCATAGCTCCGTATTGTTTTACCAAGCCTGCATAGTTTATCATTACACTGTCGCCCATACCCAACCGCTGGCCGGCTACGGCGTGATAAACCACCGATTCATAACAGACTTTGGGTATCCATTTAGCACGGGTTCCGTAGTAATAATAGTAACCCAACAGCATACTGTCGTCTTCGAATGCCTGTTTTCCCGTAAGAAAACGTGGATTATAACCGCCGGTTTCTTTTAGTATTTCGGATTTGTGTATGCAAGGGTTTGTAAAACCGTGTACGGTTGTGTTTTCTTTTAGGTTTGCCAAATAATCGTCCATAAGTTCCGGATTAGCTGGCGGTGTTTCTACGGTTTTGCCGATAAAGTTCATAGCGCCGCCTTGGTCTACTATGCCGCAGCTTATCATGGGTTCGTCGTGTGTTTCCAGATAGTTTATTAGGTTGTCTTCCCATTTATGTGTAAACATCATATCCAAGTGTATTTCGCTGATGAATTGGGTATTTGGGAATCTTTCCCATATGGCATCGAAACAGCTTTGCCGTCCCACTACGGTTCCCACATTTACTCCATCGCCAATAACTACACAGTTCAAATCATATTTCCCCAGAAATTCTTCCAACAACTCTTTGCTCCAAAAACCTTGGTTATAAACCACAACGGTCTTGTAACTGCTTTTTTCCAGCGATTTCAAGCACTTATCTGCCAGTTCCAAATCCTCTGGCAACCTGTTGTCTCTAATTAAAAATAATAAAGTATGAATCAGTTTCAATATTTGCACCCCTTTGTATTTGCAGAATGTACTCAAACTCAATAATGGGCATCAAGAATAACCCATGTTGCCAATAAAATTTATGTCAAACAAGACTGTAAAACAACATAATCCTTTTTTTATTATATACCCGGAACTGAGGATATGTACCATTATACCGGTACGGTAACCACAGCCTAAAAATCACATAAATACCAAATAATCATACTATAAATTAAACCATAATTTCACGGGGGTATGTGATGAATAAGCTGAAACTAATGACCGTTATAGGAACAAGACCTGAAATAATAAGACTATCTGAGGTAATCAAAGCTTGCGATTTATATTTTAATCATATACTGGTGCATACAGGGCAAAACTGGGACTATACACTGAATGAGCTTTTTTTCGAAGACTTGAATATTAGAAAGCCGGACCATTGTCTGGATTGCGTAGGAGACGACTTAGGCAGTACCATAGGAAATATAATTGATAAATCATATAAAATTATTAAGGAAGTCAAGCCGGATGCCTTGTTAATATTGGGTGATACAAATTCAGCCTTGTCGGCACTGTCCGCAAAAAGGCTTAAAGTACCTATATTCCATATGGAGGCAGGAAACCGTTGTTTTGACCCCAATGTGCCGGAAGAAATCAACAGACAAATTGTAGACCATATAGCCGATATTAATTTAACATACACAGAACATTCCAGACGCTACCTGCTTTCGGAGGGCATAGAGGGACGGTATGTTTTTGTAACCGGTTCACCCATGACTGAAGTTTTACAGAAAAACATGGCTAAAATCCAGAACAGTAAGGTGCTTGAACAACTGTCGCTTTCGCCAAAGAAATATATTCTTGTTTCGGCACACAGAGAAGAAAATATAGACGACGAAAAGCATTTTATGTCATTAATGAATTCTCTCAATTTAATAGCCGAAACCTATAAAATGAGGGTTATATACTCCACACACCCACGAAGCATGAAATTTATCGAACAGCGGCATTTCAAATTTAACCCTTTGGTCAACTCCATGAAACCCTTCTGTTTTTCCGATTACAACTGCCTGCAAAAGAACGCATTTTGTGTATTGTCGGATAGCGGAACTTTATCCGAGGAAAGTGCAATTTTAGGATTCCCGGCTGTATTAATCAGAACCTCTACCGAAAGGCCGGAAGTACTGGATAAAGGGAGTATGGTAATCGGCGGCATAGACTTTAACAATATTACGCAAGCTATAGAAATTGCCACGGCAAGTCATGAAAACGAAAAAGCCTCTCCGCAGGTGCCTGACTATACTGACACTAACATCTCGTTAAAAGTTGTAAAAATAATTCAAAGCTACACTAAAATAACCGATGAATTTATTTGGAGGAAGTATTAATCCTTGTGGAAAACTCCTTCTTTTCAAAATAAGACAAATATCAAAGGGCAACTTTTTTTGTAGAAAAAGTTGCCCTTAGCTTTGATATTACTATGATTTAAGTTTAAATTGTTCCACCATGGATTGAAGCATTTGCGCTTGATCTTCCAATTGATTACCGGTGGTAACGCTTTGTTCCACTATATCGGAATTGGAATGAGTTACGTTATAAATTTGCTCGATTCCTTGCCTGATTGTAGAGATGGTGCTTGATTGTTCCTCTGAGGAATCCTTGATTTTGTTTACTATCCCGGCAACATCTGTGGTGGCCGAAACAATATGTTCAAAGGATTCTGCCGTTTGATGAACTATCTCAACACCTCTGGATACTTTTTCCAAGGAATTGCTTATCATGGATGTAGATTCTTGGGCTGCGGCGGAGCTTCTTGAAGCAAGGTTTCTTACTTCTTCCGCAACAACCGCAAAACCCTTGCCGTGTTGACCGGCTCTGGCGGCTTCTACAGCGGCGTTAAGTGCCAGCAAGTTGGTTTGGAAAGCTATTTCTTCTATAACTTTAATTATTTTTGCAATAACATCGGATGAATTTTTAATATCATCCATTGCGGCTATCATTTCGGTCATTTGTATGCTGCCGTTTTCAGCGTTGGATTTGGCAATGTCCGATAATTGGGTAGCTTCTAAGGCATTTTCAGCATTATGGTCGATTTGATTAACGATTTTTTCGATAGAGTCGTTAATTAAGGACACAGCGTCCATCTGCTCACCGAAACCGGCAGATAACGAATGGTTTGTTGAAGAAACCATATCGGAGCCTTCTTTAACTTGGTAAGACAGGGATTGCAGTTCAACAAAAAATTCGTTCATTGTATTTACAATGTGGTTAATGGAGTCCTTCATGGCAACAAATTCGCCTAAATAAGTGCTTGTTATTTGTACGTTGAAGTTTTTGTCGGACAACTTAGTAAGGTTATCTTTCATTTCGCTGATATAACCCCTGATGTTGGAACAGCTTTCTTCCAGAGACTTTCCTAATTTGCGGAAGTTTGTGCTGATAGCTTCCGTGTCTTTGTCCCAAGGTGCGGTGTCGTAATTTATGCTTAAATCGCCTTTGGAAAGACGGTTAAGGCAGGCAATAAGTTTTTCTACTTCGTTATTTTGATATTCGGATTGTTTTTCGGCCAAGTGCTGTGCGGCTCTTATGGAAGTAAGGTCGTTGATAACCCCTACTGCGGCAACAACATTGCCCTTTCTGTCCCTAATGGGCACAGAGGTGTATTCAACTTCGTAACTTTTACCGGTTGCCACCAAGGTTGTTTCGGTAACTGCGCTTTCTCCGTTGGCCAAGGCTCTACGCAACGCAAATTTGGATGGATCTTCCATGTTAACAGATATAACAGACAATACGTTTTTACCCAAAGCGGAAACCGTGTCCGGAAGTCCGGCTAAATCTTTGGCGGCATTGTTAAAATACAGCAATTTGTATTCTTGGTCTACAATGGCTATGGGGTTTGAAATTTCGTCCAGATAGGCAACCAGAGATTTAATGATAAAGTTAACGCCTACGGCCATTTCTTTGTAGCTGCCTTCAAGTATATCCTCATTTACCCTGTTTGTAATATTGCCTTGGGTAATGGAATCACTTACGGAGTGGAATTCATCCATCAAAACATTGATGCTGCCTATAACCTCGTCAAAGGAACGTGCCAACAGACCGATTTCATCATTGCCGGATTTGTCTATATTAACATTAAGCCTGCCGGCAGCAACGTCTTTTGCCACACCTGTGAGTTTGCCTATAGGTTTCGTAATCTGTACGATTATAAAATAAATCAATATTGAACAGAGTATTGTAATAACAACCCCGGAGACTATACCCACCACTACGTAGGAGGAATTCATGGCCCGGTCTTTGTCTATGATACTGTAGATTGTCCAGCTGGAATCATCAGCTTTTATGTGATAGGCAAGAGTATCCTTGTTGTCTTTGGACTTAAATTCGTAAACTGTGCCGTTTTCGGTGTTGGAAATGGGAATACCCAGTTCTTCTACTTTTTTATTGATATAATCAGGATTTGTTGAGGATGCTATGGTGTTGAAAGGGTCGGCAACAAAGGTTGCTTGTATATCCGAGCCGCCGGTATCATGCAAATAACGGGTAAGACCCTGTGTATGAACCGGAACAACAACCATACCCAAAAATTCGTCACCGTCGAAAATCGGTCTGCTAAACCAGGATTCCATCAGGCCTGTTACCGGTGATGCGGTAACTTCGCTTATATGGTTGTTTCCTTTTTTAGCCTCGTTGCAGTTGGGAACAAAGGGTGGTATCTCCATAGCGTTCATACCCATACCGCCCTCAAAGGCACCGGCAGTTACTATAAAATCTTTGTTCAAGAAAATCATGTTTGCATACAGAGGATAACCGCCCAAGTCTATGTTATTCTTGAAGAGTTTTGCAAGGGCTGCGTTTGCCGGTTCTTTGCTTCCGCCTCTTGCAAGTTGCTGTACTTCCTCTAATTCATACATGGCGTTTACTACCGCCCAAGCATTTTCGTTCCATTGGGATATTATTGCCTCCATTCTGCTTGCATCGCTTTTCAGCAATTCGTTGACATTATGTAGCAATAACTTTCTGCTTTCCCCGTTGGTAAGAAACGAAACAACTAACTGAGACAGTATTAAAATAATTATTACCGGAAACAAAATCTTCCAGCGAATGCTAAAATACCTTTTTGCTTTGCCCATAATCAATACTCCTCTTAGTGTGTTGTTATGTGAACCGAATTTATCATCGGATTACCGTGATTACAATGAAAATTCTCAAAGAAATATAATATCTACAATATAATTATTGTAGCATTTTGTCGACTGTTAAGTCAAGGAAATAACCGGTGAGGAAGGTTAAGTTTAGGTGTCACTTTTATAAGCGCTTATATTATCTTTTATACTAATTCCATATTTAATGAAGGATAAAAATTTGCAAATTATCCTTGAATCTTTGTCTAATTCGCAAATTTTTATCTACTGTTTTAAATGGAATTAGTATTAACTATATATCGACATTTTCTTCTGATAAATAATAATTATTACGAAAAGAATATAATTATCTGTACTGCGTTAATTAATAACAAGAAACCCCGGACATTTTGTAATTGTCTGCGGGGTCGATGATTAGTACAAATTATTTACAATAAGTATTCATATAATTGCACATTTTTTCTTTGATTTCGTCATTTATAACGGTTGCTCCGTCAAGCTCTTGATTATGCAGCGTATTTATAATATCTTTTACCGTAACTATAGGGAAAGTTTTTATGCCGAATTCGTTATACAGTTCTTCTATGGCGGTTAAATCGCCTTGGCCTTTTTCCATACGGTCTACGGAAATTACCAAACCGACTATATTAACATCCGCTATGGCCTTTAGTATGGGAATAGATTCTCTTACGGCTGTGCCGGCGGTTAAAACGTCTTCAATAATCAGTACTGAATCTCCGTCTTTCAGCTTGTAACCTATAAGATTACCGCCTTCGCCGTGGTCTTTTACTTCTTTTCTGTTGAAGCAGTAGTTCACATCCTTGTCCAATAATTTTGACAAAGAAATAGCAGCGGAAACCGCCAACGGAATGCCCTTATAAGCCGGGCCGTATAAGGCGGAAACATCGCTAGGAATAAGATTATTATTCATATTCTCGGAAATACAGGCTGCGTAGTATTGTCCCAACAAATCAGCTTGTCTGCCTGTTTTAAAGTTGCCTGTATTTATAAAATACGGTGTATTTCTGCCGCTTTTTGTAACAAAGTCGCCAAACATCAACACGTTTGAGCGGACCATAAATTTGATAAACTCCTCTTTATAACCCATGGGTTTACCTCCTAGTGTCAAATAATAAAAACCTTGAGGGAAACTTTTTCCGGAGAAAAAGTTTCCCTCAAACTTCCTTCAAAAAGACTAATATAAAGTAAGCAAAATATTACCTCAAAATTATCTTTTAAAGGCTAAAAAACCACTGAAATGTCAATATTCAAATGCATCTCTTATATCTTGCAAAGTTTTAAAACCGTTAGTGTTCATATAATCCACTAAACCCTGTTTCACATCAACGGGCGCTGTAGGTGAAATTAATGAGGCTGTTCCAACACAAACGGCGTCGGCACCTGCCATAATAAACTCTGCGGCGTCTTCGCCGGTCATAATGCCACCCAAACCGATAATGGGAATATTTATGGCACGTCTCACCTGATAAACCATTCGTACAGCAACGGGCTTTACGGCCGGTCCGGAGAAGCCGCCCATTTTATTGGCAAGAATGGGCTTAAAGCGGTGTATGTCTATTTTCATTCCCAGTAAGGTATTTATAAGGGAAACTGCGTCTGCTCCTTCGCTTTCTACGGCTTTGGCGATTTCCGTAATATCCGTTACATTGGGAGAAAGTTTTATAATAAAGGGTTTTTTTGATACTTTTCTTACCGTTTTGGTTATTTCCGCCGCTGATTTTGGGTCTGTTCCGAAACCTATACCGCCTTTTTTTATGTTTGGGCAAGAAATGTTGATTTCGGTCATGTCTACGTTGGTTTTGTTGAAACGTTCGACCACGGCACAATATTCTTCGGTGGTTCTGCCGGCTACGTTAGCTATAATTTTTGTGTTAAATTTCGAATAAAAGGGAAGTTCGTTTTCTATAAAATAATCTATGCCGGGGTTTTGCAAGCCAACAGCATTTAACATTCCGCCGTAAACTTCCGCTATACGAGGAGTGGCATTGCCTGTCCAAGGGTCTTGGCTTACACCCTTTGTTATCATTGCTCCCAATTGGCTTAAATCGTAGAATTGAGCGCTTTCTTTAGAAAAAGTACCCGATGCCGTAAAAATGGGATTGTCAAACTTTACGCCTGCTATTACTACCGATAAATTCATTCCCATATCACTTCGCTTCCCATAAAAACAGGACCTTCGGTACAAATTCGTTTATGTACCGCTGTTTGATTATCCTTAATTTTGCAAACGCAACCCACACAGGCTCCGTAACCGCAGCCCATGCGTTCCTCCAAGGAAACCTGCAAGGGAATGGCATTGGCTTTTTCAGAGGTGTATTCTGTTAAGGCTCTTAACATGGGTTTAGGGCCGCAGGCAAAGGCATAATCAAAGCCGTTTTTTTCTTTTATAAGCTGTACCACGTTGCCCTTAAAGCCTGTCTCACCGCTGTCAGTGGCTATATGCACCTCTTTGCAATATTTTGCAAATTCCTCGGTTAAAAATACCTCTGACCTGTAACCCAAAAATGCGGTTACGTTATGCTTTTCAGACAGGATTTTTGCTGTCATGAGCATAGGCGGTATACCCACACCGCCGCCGACTACGGCAATTTCTTTTTTATCGCCGGAAATGTCTAAGTTAAAACCGTTTCCCAAGGGACTGCTTAAAAGTATCTCTTGGGATTCAGCATATTGGAAAAATTCAGCTGTTCCGCTGCCTACCACGGCTATAACCAGGCTTAACAAATCGCCTTCAGTATTGCAAATGCTGATAGGTCTGGGTAGTAAAGTGCTTTTGTCTTTGGGATAAATGTTGACGAATTGACCGGGCTTTGCCTCAGCGGTAATTTCAGGGGCTTTGACGGTTAGTTTAAAAATATTTTGGGCAAGTTGTTCTCTTTTTTGTATAAGGCCTGTAATTATTTTTTTCAACATATTTCACCCAATGTAGTCTTCATTGTGATTACGGCTTCTCTGGCGGCCTCGCCGTAATTTTCTTCTGAATATTTATCGCTTTGTTTGTATGCGGCTATTATTCCTCTTGAGGAGTTGATAATACAGCCTTTTCCGTCTTTGTCAAAGTAGCCTTTCAAGTCTGCCGCCGTTGCACCTTGGGCACCGTAACCTGGTACTAAAAAGAAGGTGTTGGGGATAACTTTACGGAGTAATTCTCCCTGTTCGGAGTAGGTGGCTCCAACAACAGCACCAACTTTGCTGTAGCCGTATTTACCAACAGAGGTTCTGCCCCATTGATTAACAAGTTGTGCAACGTGCAAATAAAGGGGTTTACCTTCCACGATTAAATCTTGAATTTCTTTGCCGGAGGGATTGCTGGTTTTTACAAGCATAAATATGGATTTATCATATTCATCACAGGCTTTTAAAAATGGGTCTACGCTGTCTGTTCCCAAATAAGGGTTCAGAGTAACCGCATCCTCCTGCCATAAATCGAAGCGTTCGCCTTCCACTTCTACCCCGGAAAGATGCGCCGCATAGGCTTCAGCGGTAGAGGCTATGTCTCCACGTTTAATATCGCCGATTATAAGCATACCCTTAGACTTTGCGTAAGCTATAGTCTGCATATAAGCAACAATGCCGTCCAAGCCGTAGCGTTCGTACATGGCTATTTGCGGTTTAACCGCCGGAACCAAATCGCTAATTGCGTCTATAATGCCCATATTAAACTGCAAAAACATTTGTGAAACAGCCTTGGGAGTATTTTCGTAACGCTCAAACATGGTTTGCTTAATATGATTGGGTATCATTTCAAAGGTTGGGTCTAAACCCACAACCGTTGGGTTTTTTAATTCATCTATTCTTTCAATTAATCTGTCTATCATAAACTACACTCCCTTTTGCTACGGTACACAGCACTTCTCCGTATACGGTTTCTCCGATAAAAGCCGAGTTTATGCTTTTGGATACAAAGTTATCCTCGGTTATGGTGTATGACTTTTCTATATCTATAACGGTTAAGTCCGCAAATCTTCCAACCTCCACAGAACCACGTTTCATGCCCAAAATGTCGGCAGGGTTTGAACTCATTTTCTCTACTAGCTCCATAGGCGTAAGCAAGCCGGTTTTAACCAGATGTGTATAGGATACCGGAAATGATGTTTCCAGTCCGATTACTCCGAAAGGTGCTTTGTCAAAATCAGTTTGTTTTTCTTGGGTTGAATGTGGTGCATGGTCAGTGGCAATGGCATCGAAGGTTCCGTCTTGCAAACCATGGATAATGGCCTGCCTGTCCACTTCGGTACGCAAAGGCGGATTCATCTTTTTAAAGGTGTTGCCGCCTACATTGTCTTTTGTTAAAGTAAAGTAATGAGGTGCGGTTTCTGCCGTTACGCCTATACCCATGGATTTTGCCCACCTGATAAGGTCAACGCTTCCTTTGGTGCTGATATGGCAAAAATGCAGTTTGCATCCGGTTTCCTTCGCCAGCAAAATATCTCTGGCAACGATTATTTCTTCGGATACAGCTTCCGTACCCAAGGTTTCGTCTTCGGCATGGGAATAAACGCTTAAATTCAGTTCCTTAGCCACTTTCATGGCCTCGTTCATTACCTTTGCGTTCATAACGCTTCTTCCGTCGTCACTGATTGCACAAATTCCGTAAGGCTTTGCGGAAAGCATATCTTTATAATCGGCAAGTTCGCTGCCGGATTGTCCTTTAGTAATAGCACCTACAGCCAAGACTTCCACTCCGTTGGCTTGGGCGGTTTTTGAGTTAATATATTCAACAATTTCACGAGAGTCACAGGCGGGTTTTGTGTTTGGCATACAGCAAACGGTGGTAAAACCGCCTTTTGCGGCGGTTTTACAGCCGGTTTGAATATCTTCCTTATACTCAAAGCCCGGTTCTCTGAAATGTACGTGCAAATCTATAAAACCCGGAACCACCCATTTACCGGTAGCATCAATAATTCTCATGCCTTCGGTGGATTGAAGCACCTTGTGGGTTTGGGTTATTTGGGTTATTTTTTGGTTTTCTATAAAAATGTCGCAGGTAAAGTCCGTTTGGGTTTTCGGGTTAATCAGTCTGCCGTTACTTATACATATTTTCAATGGGATAACCGCCCTTCATGCAGACAATGTCATCACAATAGTCACATTTGTATTCTCGGTTTTCTTCGTCTATAAGGCGGAAAACGTGAGGTATATTTTTTTCGATAGACGTAACACAGCGTGGATTTTTGCAAAGTATTACGTTGTTAACGGATTCGGGCAATTTCAGCGTAATTTTTCTGACTATCTGACTGTCCTCGATTATGTTAACTGTTGCAGTTGGGTCTATGAGTCCCAAAACAGCAAGGTCTACGTCTACCACGTTTTCAATTTTTATCATGTCTTTGCGGCCGTGTTTGCTGCTGGTAGCGTTCATAATAAAGGCTATGGTATTTTTGGTTTTGTCTATGTTTAGATAGCCTAAAACCGTCATTCCCAAGCCGGATGTAATATGGTCGATAACGATACCTTTTTCAATACTGTCAACTATCATAAAATCACCCCTCTATTCCCAATAAACACATAATCAACGCCATTCTTACATACATACCGTATTTAGCCTGTTTGAAGTACAGGGCTCTGGGGTCTTTGTCCACTTCCACGGATATTTCGTTTACCCTGGGCAGCGGATGAAGCACTATCATATCCGGTTTGGCAAGCAGCATTTTTTTGGGGTCCAGTATATAGGAGTCCTTAAGTCTTATATAATCCTCTTCGTTGAAGAAACGCTCTCTTTGCACCCTGGTCATGTAAAGCACGTCAAGTTCGGGTAAAACTTCTTTCATTTTTTCAACTTCAACAAAGTCAGTGTTGCTCAGTTCTTTGCGAACATATTCCGGAACACGTAATTCTTCGGGAGAAATTAAGACGAATTTAATGTTTTCGTAACGCAGCAAGGCCTTTATCAAGGAATGGACCGTTCTGCCGAATTTCAAGTCACCGCAAAGTCCTATGGTCAGGTTTGAGAACCGTCCCAGTTCCCTTCTTATGGTTAGCAAGTCGGTTAAGGTTTGGGTAGGATGCTGATGGCCGCCGTCTCCTGCGTTAATTATGGGCATCTCACAGCTTTGCACTGCTACCTTCGGCGCACCCTCCTTGGGATGGCGAATAACCGCCAAGTCAGCATAACATTCAACGGTTTTCACAGTATCTGAAATGCTCTCACCCTTAGAAACCGAGCTGGCGTTGGGGTCTGAAAAGCCTATAAACTGACCACCCAATCTCAGCATAGCCGCCTCAAAACTAAACCTGGTCCGGGTACTTGGTTCGTAAAACAAAGTCGCCAATAGTTTTCCGTCACAGGCATGAGCATATTTTTCCGGATTTTCTATGATTTTATCCGCCAGTTCAAATATTTTGTCAAGCTCCTCTACCGTAAAATCCAAAGGCTGTAACAAGCTTCTCCCTTTTAACATCTTATCTCCCCTTTCACAGAATGGATATGTATACGCAATTTAGTTAGAACAATCTATATTTACAGTCTATGAATGTTTGTATTTTTTTATCAGAAGAACCGTAAATATTTTCTGCCTAACCGCCACACACATCCTTGAACATAAAATAAGTCTTCCAAAAGGAAGACCAATATAAATAATTAATAATTCAAATTATTATAGCTATTTAATTTATAATTATTAAGATGTCGATTTGAATTGTAGGTTTGTTTAGACATAAATTACCTCTGAATAAATTTTGAAGAATTTTACCACATTTTGCTCTCTGTGTCAAGCCCGGCGAGCTCTTTAAAGCGGCGAAAAAAGCTATAAAATGCGCAAAAATTTGTTGTAGAATTTGTACAACTTACAGCTCTTGACGAGTAAAAAAATGACTACGTGTAAAATTTGTCCCAAGCCTTGCTTTCTCAATTAATTTCAACGGTATGTCATTTTAAATGAATTATTTTAACATAAACTCCAATTCATCAAAACCGTTATCGTCATAAAGCCCAAAGGCTTCTACCGGTGCATCGGTTTGATAAACTTTTAAATACTGTGCAAAATTTGGCGACAAGCTCATATTTTCTAATTCGTTCATATGAACCCAAAAAACCTTGCCTTCTTCTGTGGCATCTATAAGAGTTCCGCTGTAATCGGTGGTTTTATAGAAAAATTCAACATATCGCTCGTCTTTGGTTTTGTGGCACCAATGCACTATTCCGCAAAGTACCAAATTTTTTATATCCAAGCCGGTTTCTTCTTTAATTTCACGAATAGCAGAGTCCGTCATGCTTTCACAATCCTGCACATGACCTCCGGGAAAGCTTATACCCTTCCATTTTTTTAACCTGTCTTGTACCACAACTTTTCCCGTGGCAGCATCTTGCACCATAACCATATTTGTCATTTCAACTATTGGCATTATATCATCCTAATTATCTGATTTTTACCGGAATGTGGTCAGCCGGTAGTATACTTTTTCTTAATTTATTATTTTATCATGTTTTACTTTTTCATTCAATAATGCAGCAAAGTTTATTTTACTGTTAAACCTATAGGTTTACTATAGTTAGTATTGATTTTTTTTATCTTTTAATATATAATTCAAATATCAATATAAAATTTTATTGGGACGGAGGCTATCGTGAAAACAAATATTTCAGAGAAATATTTAAATGTCAGCGGAATGACCTGTGTTGGTTGCGAAACACGTATTGAAAAAAGATTAACAAAATTAAACGGTGTTATTAAAGTAAAAGCAAATTTTGCAACGGCTAAACTGAATATTACCTATGATACCGGCAAGGTAAATGTTCAAAGAATTACGGAAGTTGTGACCGATATGGGTTATAAATGTTCCGAGGGAAAAATTAAGGAAGACACTGTAAAAAACACGTTTAACGCAAAACAAGTATCCTACATTTTTTTGATTATCATAGGATTATTCTTGCTTGTGGAAAGAATAGGCGGTTTGGACTTTTTTAATTATTTCCCTCAAGCAAAAGCCGGTATGAATTATGCCGGTTTGTTTGTGGTAGGTCTGTTGACTTCAGTGCATTGTTTGGCAATGTGTGGTGGACTAAACCTGTCTCAATCAGTCTCCGGAGTTACGGGTGAAGGCTCTGCACAAAAGCTTATACCCTCACTTTTGTATAATCTGGGTAGAGTAATTTCCTACACAGTAATAGGCGGATTGGTGGGTGCCTTAGGTTCCGTAATGGGTTTCTCCAAAGAAGCCGGAGCAGCAGTTGCCATATTCGCCGGGGTTTTCATGATAATTATGGGACTGAATATGCTGAATATTTTCCCGTGGCTACGTAAAATCAGCCCAAGACTGCCTAAATTTTTAACCGGTAATTCCGCAACAAAGAGCAAAGCGCCGCTTTACGTGGGCTTGTTAAACGGACTTATGCCCTGTGGGCCTTTACAGGCAATGCAGCTTTACGCCCTTTCCACCGGTTCTGTTACGGAAGGCGCATTGAGTATGTTAATTTTCGCCTTGGGAACAGTGCCCTTGATGTTTGGTTTCGGAGCATTGACTGCATTTATTTCTAAAAAATTTACGGCAAAGGTAATGTCTGTTTGTGCCGTAATAGTTGTATTGTTTGGTGTGGGAATGTTTAATAACGGTTTGGGCTTGATTGGTGTGAATTTCGGGGCTAATAACCCTGTAGCGTCCGATTCCGATATTCCCATTAACATAGAAAACGGCGTACAAACCGTAAGCATCGACGTTTCCAAAAGAGGATACGCTCCCATTACCGTTAAAAAAGGCATACCCGTAAAATGGATAATTAACGCCAAGGAAGAAAACCTTAACGGCTGTAACTACGAAATTTATATTCCCAAATACGACTTATCAAAAGTTTTGGAACCGGGAGAAAATATAGTGGAGTTCACACCGGAAGAAACCGGAGTAATACCCTATAGCTGTTGGATGGGCATGATACGCAGTAAAATTAATGTTATAGAATAAAAACAGCAAAAATATTCTTTTTATGATAAGTTTATGTTATTATAATAACATATTTATACAAAACAACCGGACCGAAACAACTTAACCCTACAGCGGAGGTAACTCTGATGAAAAAAACATTTAAAATAACCGGCATGACCTGTGCCGCTTGTTCCGCAAGGATAGAAAAAATTGTCAAACGGATAGAAGGTGTACAATCGGTTTCCGTTAATCTTACCACGGAAAAAATGAACCTTGAAGCCGAGGACAACATCGACTTGGAAAAAATTGTTTCCGGCATAGAAAAGGCCGGGTTTAAGGCTGAACCGGAAGAAAATAAGGGCACTCATACCCTAAAAATCACCGGTATGACCTGTGCCGCCTGTAGCACAAGAATAGAGAAGGCTGTGGCCAAGACAGAAGGAGTGCGTGCGGTTTCAGTCAATCTGGCCACGGAACGCATGAAGGTTGAAATTGACAGTCAAATTACCAATTTATCAGCAGTAAAGCAAACAATAGAACGCTTGGGCTTTAAATGGGAAGAAACCGGCAACAAAGCCAAGGTCGACGAGGATAAAATTCGTAAGGAAAAAGAAATCAAAACTCTGTGGACGAAGTTTATAGTATCTGCGATTTTTACGGTACCTTTGTTGTATATTGCAATGGGCTCCATGATTTCTTGGTGGGATTTTCCTCTGCCCCAAATTTTAGACCCCATGGATTATCCGCTGAATTTTGCCTTGGTGCAGATTTTACTTACCTTACCCATTATTATAGCCGGCTATAGGTTTTATACGGTTGGCTACAGAGCCTTGTTGCACCGCTCACCTAATATGGACAGCTTAATTGCCATAGGAACCACAGCCGCCGCTGTTTACAGTTTATATTCCACTTATCAGATTTCTCTGGGAGAATTTCATTATGTGGAGGGACTTTATTTTGAAACGGCCGGGGTTATTATTACCTTAATATTGCTGGGTAAATCTTTAGAGGCCGTTTCCAAGGGCAAAACAAGTGATGCCATAAAAAAACTTATGGGTCTGGCTCCGAAAACCGCTATCGTAATAAAGGACGGCAAAGAAACCGAAATTCCCATTGAAGACGTAGAAGCCGGGGATATAATCTTGGTAAAACCCGGCAGTAAAATTCCGGTTGACGGCACGGTAATCGAGGGTAACACCAGCATTGATGAATCCATGCTTACCGGCGAAAGTATGCCCGTGGATAAAAAAACCGGCGACAAGGTCTTTGCCGCTACCATTAACAAAAACGGTGTAATCAAATTTCAAGCCACAAAGGTTGGCAGTGATACAGCTCTGGCTCAAATTATAAAACTGGTGGAGGACGCCCAAGGCTCCAAGGCGCCCATAGCCCAAACCGCCGATATAGTTTCCGGCTACTTTGTTCCTATAGTATTTTTAATAGCGGTGGTGGCTTTCGCCGCTTGGATGTTTGCCGGCCACAGCCTTATTTTCTCCCTTACGATTTTTATTTCCGTGTTGGTAATAGCCTGTCCCTGTGCTTTAGGTTTGGCTACGCCTACGGCAATAATGGTGGGTACGGGCAAGGGTGCTGAAAACGGCATCTTAATCAAAGGCGGAGAAGCCCTTGAAACTACTCATAAAATTCAAACTATAGTGTTTGACAAAACCGGAACCATAACCGAAGGCAAACCGGAAGTTACTGATATTATTACAATTAACGGTACAGACAAACAACGCTTGCTTCAATTGGCGGCTTCTGCGGAAAAAGGCAGTGAGCATCCTCTGGGCGAAGCTATAGTAAAAGCGGCGGAAAAAGGCAACTTAGAATTCTTACAAGGAAGCAATTTCGAAGCCTTAACCGGCAGAGGAATCAGAGTTAATATAGACGGCTGTGAAATTTTGGCCGGTAACCTGAAACTAATGAAGGAACAAAACATTACCACCGAAAATTTGGAGTCCGAATCCGACAGACTTGCCGGTGAAGGCAAAACACCTATGTATATAGCCGTGGATAAAAAGCTTTCCGGAATTATAGCCGTGGCAGACGTGGTTAAACAAAGCAGTGCCCAAGCCATAAAAAAACTTAGGGATATGGGCATAGAAGTGGCCATGATTACCGGCGACAACAAACGCACAGCCGAAGCCATAGCAAAACAGGTAGGCATTACGAGGGTGTTGTCCGAGGTGTTACCGGGTGATAAATCCGAGGAAGTTAAGAAATTACAATCCGAAGGAAAGAAAGTAGCCATGGTAGGCGACGGAATTAACGACGCTCCGGCCCTGGCACAGGCAGATATAGGCATAGCCATAGGTTCCGGCACGGACGTTGCAATGGAATCCGCCGATATAGTTTTAATGCACAGCGACTTAAACGACGTGCCCACCGCCATTAAACTTTCCAAAAATACCATCAGAAATATTAAGCAGAATCTTTTCTGGGCCTTTGCCTATAATGTTGCCGGTATACCCTTGGCGGCAGGAGTGTTTTACTTATTCGGCGGACCCTTGCTAAACCCTGTATTTGCGGCGGCGGCAATGTCGCTTTCCTCGGTTTCTGTTTTGTCAAACGCACTGCGACTGAAAAGATTTAAGGCTTATAAATAGGAGGGAATCATGAGAAAGCTGATTTTGCCCTTGGTTTTGATAATATTGCTCTCGGCCTGCAAGGAAACGGACGTTGTAGCCAATTATTCAATAACGTCTTTTAACGAGATACTGCAAACAGTGCCGAATAATATAGTGAATGAAGACGGGAATTTTCAACTTATTTCACCGGACGGCAAGGAAAAGTTTATCTGGGGTAAGAACATAGCCCTGGAAGCAGACCTTGCACCCTTTTTGGAAGCCGGACTGGATATTTCAAAATTGCCGGAGGAAATCCGGGTTAACGAAGATAAATTACTTATTTCTATTGATAATAACGCCCAGGCGGAAAACGACGACCCTACCGCAAGCTTTGAAGCAGTAATCAGAAATAACAGAGACAGCCTGGGTTATCACATGGAACTTAATCATTTCGGCTTTAACTTACCCGGCGAAAATTCATTTGAATGGGCAAAGGACATAAAAGCCAATGATAAAGATATGGTATTTGTCTTGAATCCAATGCCCTTTAAAGAAGCCGGTGTTGATGTAAGCAAAATACCCGGTTGGACTTTAGCAGAAATAAAAATGATGGACATGAGCGGTAAAGCTACCCATATGGAGAAACTTTTAAAGGCATTTGATTTGTAAACGGAACCTATTCATATTATAAAGGAGATAGATACCATGCAAACAATATTAAAAGTTGAAGGAATGTCTTGTTCTCATTGCGAAAATGCTGTAAATACAGCATTAACTGCAATCAGCGCTGTTTCAAACGTAACGGTGGATTTACAAGGCAAAACCGTTACTGTAGAACATCAAGAAAGCGTAAGCCGAGAAGTTTTGGCTAACACTATTGAGGATCAAGGGTTTGACGTAGTAGGCTAAAATCATTACAAAGAAAAACCGGAAACTTTTCGTATGATAAGTTTCCGGTTTTTTTGTTTTAGGGTAATACTTCCATAAAAAAATTATAAAAATTCTCCCATAGGATTTTGCTCATATCGCTTTTTGTGAACCCACGGGACAATAATTCAGCGGTAAGATTTATGACCTCACCGTAATTCTTAATCATATCCTGCAAGCACACCTCTGTGCCGTAGCTTACTTTGCAACTCTCCAAACCGTCGTTTAAATCCAATCCCAGACCCAAATGATTTGTACCCACAAGACCGGCTATATGCTCGGCGTGGTCGCCTATTAAGGCAAGTTTATTGTCTATGTACTTTCCTCCGGCTATTACTTCGTGAGTGTTTATACCGATTAAGCCCCTGTGCTGTGCAAGGGTTTTTATCATGTGGTCTGTTAGGTTTCTGGGTATATTATGTATGGTGCGTGCGTTGGAATGGCTGGCAATTACTCTACCGGTTACCAGCTCGAAAATATCGTAAAAACCCTTATCGCTTAAATGGCTTACGTCTATAAACATTCCAAGCTTATCAAGTTCTTT
>CAYMOU010000032.1:0-24914 GCA_964392115.1 uncultured Defluviitaleaceae bacterium
CTACGAATCTAAGCGGAACCATAGTGGAGTTGCTAGCTGTTGACAAGTAAGGAGTTGCATCCATTTCGAATTCTTGACCTGCAACAGTGTATTTAGCTTGGCCGATAACCAATTTAACTTCTTTTTTGTTAACAGAAATGTCAACTGCAGAAGTTGTAACTTTCAAGAAAGGTACTTCAATGGTATCAACATCGAATTGATCCATTTTAATTTTATCACGTCTTGCTGTAGTGTCGTAGTTACCATTGGAAACAACAGCGGAACCTGCAACTGCTAAGTTGTAAGGACGTGCATTAGTTTCAGGCACGGAACGGTTAATTTTTACTTGAAGGTTAGAAACTTTAATTGTAGCAGGTGTAGTAGATTGTCTGTCGATAAGAAGTTCGATTTCGCCATCGGATCTTATATAACGGTCTGTAAATTTGATGTCACCATCGGTAACTTCAACTTTGTAGCTGTCAGTAAATGCGATGTCGGAATATCTTGCAACGTCTGTCATATACAATCTTACGTCACGGTCTTTCATTAAAGCAGATGCAACGTTTTCTGTGATTGTAACATCAGCTACGGGAACTGCTTGGTAACCTATTTGAACGTCAGTTACTTTAGTATCTACTTTAACAGGTTTTTGAACTGTAGCAATAACAACAGAATCGGTTTTGCCGCTTACTTGAGAACTACCTTCAATAGCAAGGGTGATGTCGTCGCCTGCGTAATCGATAGCAACACTTACCCAGATGTCAAGAACGATAGTTGCTTTTTTACCTGTTTTAACATCAACGCTTCCCAAGGTTAATGTTCTACCATCAATGCTAAATTTTGAAGTAGAATTACCTGAAAACTTAGATGAATAACCGTATGCAATATTGCCTTTAGCTAAACCGGTTTCAATTTCTTTTACATCGTTAACTTCAGCTTTGATAAATTTAACGCCTTCAGGAAGAACAAACTTAGTTTGTCTTTTAAAGAAACCTGAATTTTCTGTAGTTTCTTCAATTTTAACTCTTGCAGTTTTGTGGTGTTCATCTTCCGGATTAACTGCATCCGGAGTAGTAGGTGTTGGAGATCCGGAGGGATAACCGTATTTCGCTTCGTAACGACCTGCAATAAGTTCGGGAACCTTAGTAGTAGTAGTTAATTTGAAACCCCAGTCAGTACGTTGACCAATAACAACACGTTCAGTAGTTACACCTGAATCAGAGCTGCCTTTTACTGTGATTACGATGTCTTTGTCGAAAGCAACATCATCATCTTCGGGAACGATTACGAGGTCTTTAAAGAAAATTCTACCATTTGTGTTTGTTGTAGGTTTAAAGTCAGTCTTTACTAAATTTATAGTAATTTCATCAGTATCTGTTACATCTGCTATAACACTTGTTCCTGCTGTATTACCGGGTAGTCTTTCAACACCGTACAAGTTTTTATCTCCGGTAGTTGTTGACAAATCACCTTTGCCGGCATCGAATTCAAAACCATTGGAAAGTGTTAAGGTGATTGTTTTGTTGTCTTTGAAAGAACCGGATCTAAGTTCTTCGATAGCGAAAGTTTCGATAACGATTTCATCTCTACCGTAAACAAGTTTATTTACGTAAGATTTGGTTGCACCGGAAGTTACGCTTGCAAGTGGTAATTTTTGACTTGTTACCGGTGAAGATTCGTTGATAACTTCTATAGTTACTTCAACATCTTCTTCAGTAGTTACGCAAACCAATGGAATTTTGATATAGGAAGTTGCACTATAATTGTCATTAATAGTAACTACAGCTTCACTATCGTTTGAACTTAATACTTCCAATGTATAATTTACATCGTCACGAGTAGTGCCGGCGGGAGCGTTTGTGCGTACATATTTGCTAGTTGCCTCAGTCCATGTAGTGCTTGCAGTTTTGTTGTAAGTGTCTTTTGTTGCAATCCAATCAGATGCATTGTCGGCTCCGTTTCTGAAGAACCATTTTGCATTGTTTAATTTTAAAGTGAACGTGTCACCATTTGTTGCATTGTCTTTTAATTCAATAGTAAGATCCATACCGGAACGTACATTTTCTACATCCTTGGAAGTGTCGGAAGCAGTAGGTGCGCCGGACATTCCTCTTTGATAGAACAAAGTTTTGTCGGGTACATTACTGTAGCTGTTAGACAGCGTGTTAGTAGAAGCTGCATAAACACTAATAGGCAACAAAGTCATAGTCATGACAAGAGCCAAAAGTAAAGCAATTTTCTTTCTCATTTTTTTTCCTCCTTAAGGTTATGTGGTGTGAGACACCTCGAAACAACCGGTGTGCTGTGCCTGCGGAATGTCGGGTGACATTCTGGCATATCCCGTTTGTAAAACGGTATGTCATGTGATGAAAACATTAGGAATGCGGACAGATTAATGCGGCGGCTTATTCGGAAAGCCACGGTTTCGAGACGGTCAATTGACGGAGAGGAATGCTTTGGTAATGTCAATCAAATGTACTCGAAAAACCTTTTGCAACACATAATATCTTTAAAAGCCTTTTTTCGGCTTTTTGCCCGTTAAAAATACATTCCCCCCAACCACATTCGCATTATATCATTGCGCTATTTTTGCGTCAATGTTAATGCTAAAGATGTAATGGTAATGTAACATTGCATTGCACATTGCGGTTTTGCTTGCGATAAACAAATATTAGCACATCATTTCCCGGCTTGCAAGGCATTGGGCGGTTTTGTAAGATGTTTGTAATATTACTACCGATATCTGCAAATTTTCGCAATTCAATGTTACGGCTGTGTGACCGATAATCGGCTTTGAACCGCAACCGGCCCTTATATTTTTGCATTTTTTCATCCAAAGCCTTCAAAAAAATTTGCTTTTGCGGCTTATAACAATATTATTGAACAATAATAGGAATTTATTCAACATGATGTTCGCAATAAATGGAAAAATGTCGCTTTGGAAAGAAAAAAGTCGGTAAAATTTACCTTTTTTAGATAAAAAATGCCGCACATTGGCGGCAGGTTTATTATATGTGGAATTGCGGGTTGTTCGCCCGTAATTTTTTATTGTTCTGTGCCGTATTCTTCGGCGGCTTGTACGAAATCTATAAACAAGGGTGCCGGTCTGTTTGGACGGGATTTGAATTCAGGGTGGAATTGTACGCCCACGAACCAGGGATGTATGCTCTTGTCCAACTCAACGGCTTCGACCAATTTTTCGTTGGGAGAAATACCGGAAAGTATCAGCCCTGCGGCAAGCAACTCGTTGCGGAATTGGTTGTTAACCTCGTAGCGGTGGCGGTGGCGTTCGTATATTAATTCGGAAGAATATGCATCATAAAGACGGCTTCCGGTGGTAACTTTACAGGGATAAGCACCAAGACGCATGGTGCCGCCCATGTCCTCTACGTCCAATTGCTCGGGCATAATATGGATAACGGGATATTCGCAATCGGGAGACAATTCGGTGGAGTTGGCACCGGTTAAGTTAAGTACGCTTCTGGCAAACTCTATAACCATGCATTGCATACCCAAGCATATACCGAATACGGGCACTTTGTTTACTCTGGCGTAGTTTATGGCGTTAATTTTTCCTTGAACACCACGTTCGCCGAAACCCCCGGGAATGATTATGCCGGAGACGTCTTTCAGTTGCTGAGCTACGTCGCCGTTTTCCAAGTCCTCGGAGAAAATCCAGCTGATTTCTACATCTACTCCGTTATGGATGCCGGCATGGTTTAAGGACTCTACGATGGAAAGATAGGCGTCGTGAAGTTCTACGTATTTTCCAACAATGGCAATGTTCACGGTTTTTGTAACTGTGCGTTGGCGTTCAACTATTTGTTGCCATTCGGAAAGGTCCGGTTGAGGTGATTGTAATTTAAGCTTGGAGCAGACGGTTTGAGCGAAGTTTTCTTTTTCCAGATACAGGGGCACTTCATACAATGAGTCGGAGTCCAAGTTTTGTATAACGCTGTCCGGGTCTACGTTGCAGAACAGGGACAATTTTTCACGCATATCGTCGGAAATGGGTCTCTCTGTACGGGCAACAATAATGTCCGGCTGTATTCCCAGAGAAAGAAGTTCTTTTACGGAGTGTTGAGTGGGTTTTGTTTTCATTTCGCCGGATTTTGATAAGTAAGGAATAAGGGTTACGTGAATATAGAGAACGTTTTCCCGGCCTACCTCGTGGGCGGATTGGCGTATGGCTTCCAAGAAAGGAAGGGATTCTATATCTCCAACGGTTCCGCCGATTTCGGTGATAACAATGTCGGAACGGGTGGATTTTCCCGTGCGGTAAATACGGTCTTTGATTACGTTGGTTATATGAGGGATAACTTGAACGGTTTCGCCCAGGTAATCGCCTTTTCTTTCTTTGTTAAGAACCGACCAGTAGATTTTACCGGTGGTGGTATTGGAATTTATTGTTAAATTATCGTCGATGAAGCGTTCGTAGTGGCCGATGTCCAAATCGGTTTCTGCGCCGTCCTCTGTAACAAAGACTTCGCCGTGTTGTACGGGGCTCATGGTGCCGGGGTCTATATTTATATAAGGGTCAAATTTTTGTATGGTTACTTTGTAACCTCTGCATTTTAACAGCCTGCCCAGGGATGCGGCGGTAATACCCTTTCCCAAACCGGAAACCACGCCGCCGGTTACAAAGATATATTTTGTTTGCATAAGTTCACCTCAAGAATTAATTAATAAATAGGATAGTCTAAATTTTGCCTGTTCCATGAATTATATCATACTATTATGCTTGGCAACACGGAATGTGTCAAGGCAAAGCCGTGAAAAAGCCTGATGAAATTTATTGGATATGTACATATTATAATGAAGAAAGTGTTTTTTTAAAGATAAAAAATTTAACAGATTAAGACCCGGGGTCAAACTTTTTCTGAAAAAAAAGTTGTCCCCAAACCCATTCAAAAAAACTTTATTATTTAGGGTAGTGTAACTGTTTCAACATTTATTTAATATAACCCAAAATGATTCAAAAATAAGAAAGGAGAGGTGGATTCCTCTCCCGATAAACGGTTAACCCGCAATTATTAATTCAAGTAATTCGGAAACGTTTCTTGCACCGTAAATTTTCATGCCCTCTACGGCTCTCAAGCCTTTCATGTTGCCTTGAGGAAGGACGCATTTTTGCAGACCAAGCTTTGCGGCTTCCATTACCCGGGTTTCTGCCATGGTTACGGCACGCAGTTCTCCGGTAAGGCCAATTTCGCCAAAAACGCTGAACAAAGGGTCTATGGGCTTGTTTTTGAAGCTGGAGGCTATAGACGCAACCACCGCCGCATCCAAGGCAGGTTCTAAAATTTTCATACCGCCGGCTATGTTTACATAGGTATCGTAAGTGCCCAATTGCATACCCATGCGTTTTTCAAGAACGGCTATAAGCATGGTAATTCGGTTAAAATCCATACCGGAAGCTACCCGACGGGCCATACCGAAATTGGTATATGTAACCAGAGATTGCACCTCTGCCAGAATGGGCCGAGTACCTTCAACGGTACAGGTAACCACAGAACCGGGAACGTTTAAGGGTCTGCCGCTTAGCATATATTCGGAAGGGTTTGAAATTTCTATAAGCCCTCGCTCCGTCATTTCAAAGACGCCTATTTCGTTTGTTGCACCGAAACGGTTTTTTACCGAGCGAATTATGCGGTACAAGTCTTTTCTTTCGCCTTCGAAATACAAAACCGTGTCTACCATATGTTCAAGAACTTTCGGGCCGGCTATGGCACCTTCCTTGGTTACGTGACCCACCAGAATAATGGAGATATTCATGGTTTTTGCAATCTTCATCATCAGGGCTGTGCATTCCTTAACTTGGGTAACACTGCCCGGCGAATTGGAAAGCTCCTCACGGTGCATGGTTTGAATAGAGTCGATTATGGCAACGGTAGGCCGCAATTGGTTAAGAACTTGGCAGACCGTATCCATATTGGTTTCTGCCAGAAGAAAAAGACTATCGGAATTAACCTCCAGCCGTTCCGCACGCATTTTTATTTGATGAACCGATTCTTCGCCGGAAACATAAAGCACCGATTTTCCCTGAATACAAATATTTTGGCATATTTGCAGTAACAGGGTGGACTTGCCTATGCCCGGGTCACCACCTATCAGGGTCAAAGAACCTTCAACTATACCACCGCTGAAAACCCTGTCAAGCTCCGCCAAATTTGTGGTTACTCGGTTGTTTTCCATGGGTTTAATGTCGTTTAGGGTTGTGGCTAAGGCTGTAGTTACCTTGGTTCGGCCGGGGTTGGCGGTGAAAATTTCGTGGTCTTTTACCGGGGTTTCGTCATCAAAGGTATTAAAACTGCCGCAATCCGGGCAACGCCCCAACCATCGGGGCGTTACATAGGCGCATTCACGGCAAACAAAGCGTGTTTTTACCTTTGCCATTACAGTTTTTCTATAGTAACCTTTTGGGGATTTTCGTTTAAATCCATGCTGAAATTGATTTTTCCGGAAAGGTTGGACTTCATACTGCCCACTTCGTTACCTTCAATGGATATTTTATAGGATTGTTCGGCTTCCAATTCCAGGGTGATGCTTGTATCACCGGCACCTTCCGCCGCAAAGGATACTAAGTTTTCGTTTAAGGAAAAACCGTGTACGGTTACTCCCGGAACGCCTTCGAATAAAAGTATGCCGTTTTTTTCTGTGCGGGTTGCTTGGTTGTATGTTTTAACGCTGTATTGATGGCCGCCGTGCTCAAACTTATTGACTTTTTGCTTTTCAGCAGCCAGATAATTGCCAAAGCTTAAAGTCCCGTCCGGTTCGACTTTGATTATTTCTTGAATAACAGCCATGGTCTACCTCCTAAATTCGGTTCGATTGCACCGGCAACGAAAAACTCCGGCGGTGCATTCTTTTATTAAAAAATTATTATAATTAATTTATACATCTCCGGGCTTAAATATCAGCCGGGTTTAGTATCAGTATAGCACAGGTGCCGGGATTTGTATACACATTAAATATTATGCTTGCCGGTCTGTAAAATAATAAAAATATATTTATACTAAGAGCCTACCATAAATAAAGATCTTGCGACTTTCCGGATTTTTACCGATATATTTCGTTAAGTACTCCCGGCATACTTTTCTGTATTATGCGTCGTCGAACTTGCCTCGTCTATCGAAAAAATCTCAGAACTTTGCTTCGTATTTAATTAGGGATAGTCTATAATTCCATTTTAATGAAGGATAAAAATTTGCAAATTATCCTTTAATCTTAGGCTAAAATGCAAATTTTTATCTACTGTTTTAAATAGGATTAGTATTAGGTATATAAAATCGGATTATAGTTTTTTGGGACGTTAAAGGGAAAATCAATACTAATTTTACAAGCACAAGCATATAATTTCCAAAACATTTTTATAAAGCGGCGGAAAATTCGCCCTAATGTTAATTTATTATTACCCTGCCTTTTGTGCAACGGAAAACAAGGCAATAAACATAAATATACAAAAGACAAAATTCGACGGTAAAAATTATTGAAAGAAAAAAGTCGAACAAACCCCGGTTAAGGCCGGACAAATCATTGCAAGGATGTGAAGTTTATGCTTGATTACATATGGGGTGGTATGGTGCTGTTAGGCGTGGTGATAGCGGCATTTACGGGAAAAATGCAGGATGTTTCCAACGCTGCAATTAATTCTGCAAAGGATGCCATTACCCTGGCAATAACCATGTTGGGTATAATATCCATGTGGATGGGACTGATGAGAATAGCGGAAAAATCCGGCTTGGTTGCGTCCTTATCCAAAAGAATGATGCCCGTCATGAGATTTCTGTTTCCGGATATTCCGAAAAACTCCAAGGCTTTTGGGCCTATTTCCACCAATATGATAGCAAACGTATTGGGTCTGGGTTGGGCAGCCACCCCGGCCGGGTTGGAGGCAATGCAGGAGTTACAAAAACTTAATACGGACAAAACCCGAGCCAGTAAGTCCATGTGTATGTTTATGATAATAAATATGTCGTCTTTGCAGCTGGTTACCATGAATATAGTGGCTTACCGTTCCCAGTATGAATCGGCAAATCCTTCGGAAATAATAGGGCCGGGAATTTTGGCAACCATAGTTTCCACCGTAGCAGGGGTGATATTCGCAAAAATTGCGGAAAGGTGGTCATAAGATGAGGTTAATGATTACTTTTTCCAATATGATTATACCCATGACCTTTGCCTTAATTCTGCTTTACGGATTTTACAAAAAAGTAGACCTGTACGAAACCTTTATAGACGGCGCAAAAGACGGGTTGTCCGTGGTTATGAAAATAATACCTACCTTGCTTGGGTTAATGGTAGCGGTGGGCATAATACGTGCTTCGGGAGCCTTGGAGATTTTGGGAAATCTAATCCAACCCATTACAGACCGCATAGGCTTTCCCGGTGAGGCAGTACCCCTAACTTTAATGAGGTTGGTCTCCTCCTCGGCTTCTGCCGGGTTGTTGCTGGATATATTTAAAAATTACGGACCGGACTCATTTCTGGGGCGTTTTGTATCCGTAATGATGAGTTCTACCGAAACTGTATTTTATACCATGAGCCTTTATTTTATGAGCATAAATATAACCAAAACCCGTTATACTCTGGCAGGTGCTTTAATAGCAAACGTGGCAGGGGTAACAGCGGCGTTGTTTGTAACCGTGTGGGTATTCGGTAGGTAATTAAACTTGTAAATTTTATTCACGATTCAAGCCAATTTCTATCAGAGCCTGTTTAGTATCTCGCTTTAGGAGGATTTTCGAGCAAATTTTTAGCTAGACAAGGAAGTTGTGACGAAGCATATTCGGAGAATATATGCTAGGAGCAACTGACGAAGTATAGCGGAAAATTAGCCGAAAAGACGCCTGAATGAAGATACTAAACAGGCTCTAAGATAACGCAAAAAAGCCAATAACTGTATTGGCTTTTTTGTATGGGTAAAAATCGTTTAAGAGGTTAGGGTAGTTAAAATATGTCTGTTCATGCTTGCGAAAACTTTCACAAAAGTTTCCGCAATGTTTTCGTTATATATAAATACAATTATTTCGCATTTAAAATTGCGTTTGCAAAATTCGCACCGAATTCGCTTGCTTTTTCCAAGTCTTCTCCGGAGGGATTTAAGCATACGGTAAAGCCTTCAACGGGAAGTTTAAAGCGTAATTGTTTAAGTCTGCCCATAATGTTGGGTACAGCTTCGCCGCTCCAGCCGTATGAACCGAAAGCGCCTGCAATCATGCCTTTGTGGATGATGGGGTTAAGGTTTATAAGTATGCTCCAGATAGGAGGCAGAGCTTCGGCAACGATAGTGGGTGAACCAAGAAGCAGACCTGTAGATTGGCTGATTTTGCCCATAACTTCGGACATATCCGCATCTACCATATCGTACATATGAACATCAATGTCTCCTGTGGATTTAATGCCGGAAACGATGGTTTCAGCCATTTTTCTTGTGAAACCGTAGCTGGAAACATAGGCTACAACTACGCTGGGTTTGCCTTTGGGTGCCGGGGTTGCCCATTCACGGTACATTTCCATGTATTTTTTGGGGTTTTCACGAATAACGGGGCCATGACCGTTGCAGATTGTTTCGATGTCAAGGTCTTTTATTTTTTCCAAACCTTCGAGAACAAAGGGTTTGAAGGGTCCCATAATACAGTCAAAATAGTATTTGTAAGCTTCGGTGAAATCGCCGTGGATTTTATCGTTAAATACGGCTTCGTCGGCATAATGGCAACCAAAGGAGTCGCAGGTAAAGATGGTTTTATCTTCGGGTATATAAGTAAACATTGTGTCCGGCCAATGCAAGAAAGGTTGGATAATGAATTTTAAGGTTTTTCCGCCTATATCAATGGTGTCGTCTTGTTTAACTGCTATGGATTCGAACTCTATGTTGGCTATTTGTTTTAAATTGCGGATGCAGGAAGCTGTTGCAACGATTTTTGCTTTCGGGCAAAGTTCCAGTATGCGGTTAATGGAACCGGAATGGTCGGGTTCGGCATGGTTTAAAACTATATAGTCAATATTTGCAGGGTTAATTACATCTTTTATTCTTTCAAGGTAGTGGTCAAAGAATTTTTCCTTTGCCAATTCTACCAAAACGTTTTTCTCGCTGCCCTTAACAACGTAGGAGTTATAAGTAGTACCGTGTTCTGTGTACATAACTATATCAAAAACACGAATGTGAAAATCCAAAGCACCCACCCAGTGAATGTCTTTGCGTACTTCGAGAGCTTTCAACATAAGAATCATTCTCCTTTAGAAATTATTATTATCTATATGAATATAATATACCTCTGTTATTATTAAATGTCAAGTTAAAATTTAAAATAAATGGAAATATATATAGTTCATTTTTACTACTTTTTGGCACATATACGTAAAATTATTTAAAAAATCAACATCTTTTATTTCCGGGGAAAACTCCGGGTTTTGCGTTTTCAAATGCCTTATTGCCGGAGCATATAACCACCAAAGCCACCGGCCCTATTAATATTCCCGGAAAGCCGAAAAGCTTTACACCGGCGTAAACCGAAAACAAGGTCAGCAGAGGATGAACCCCTGTTTGAGAGGAAAATAACTTAGGCTCAGCTATTTGTCTGGTTATAAATATGGTTAAATACAGGCATAGCAAGCCCACAGCCCGGTAAACATCCGAATTTATCAGATTAAATACAGCCCAGGGTATCAACAAAATACCGCTACCGAAAATAGGCAGGGCATCTACCACGGCAATTATCACGCAGAGAAACAGGGCATAGGGCTGCTTTAGAAGTGTAAGCCCTATAAAGCAAATAACAGCCACCATAGACATAATTATCAACTGAGTCTTGCAATAAGCTGATAATACTCCGAAAAACTGCTTTTGTAAACAGCTTAAGACTTTGAGTATATTTTCAGGGAGATTATTTTTGCAGGCATTTGCAAATTTCTCTCTGTCTTTTATAAAGAAGAAAGCCGAAACTAGGCAAAGTATAAAATTAATAAATCCGCCGGGAATGGCTTTAAGCCCGTTTTGCAGACCGCTACCCAAGACCGTACCCAAAAAACCTGTAATTTTGCTTAAAAAATCACCGGATTTTAAGGGCAAAGGTATAAGGTTAATAATTTGTTCAAGCCAATAATTAAATTCATGAGATATGTTTTCCGGTAAATTGGGAAACCTCTTAAAAAAACCTTGCGCTTCGGCGAAAATTTTATAAGCCAAGCCTATACCTACCGAAAACAAAAGCCCCACCGACAAAACTATGCATAACACAGCCGAAATACCTTGACCCAGCTTTATTTTGTTTCTAAGAAAATTAAACAAAGGTCGGCAACACAGTGAAAGCACATAGCCAAAAACAAATGGTGAAACGTATTCATATATATAGTTTACGAAAAACCAAAAAATAAACAAGCCGGAAACAACCGGCAGTACTCTGGTAATTAAGAATTCTTTTACGCTTCCTCTATCCTCGTCACTATTAACATAAGTTGTATTTTTTTTAAACATATCAGCCATAATAATTCCACTTCCGAACCGCTTATCAGATAAGAATACATATGCCGCTTATATTAAAGTAGAACTTATTTACCTATACTTGAAGATTTTAAAGAAAAGATAATTTGAAATGAAGAAAAAGGCGAAAGGATTAAAAAAATAAAAAAGAGAACCCTTTTTCAAGGTTCTCCTCCGATAAAAGCAAAAAATATACTACTGTATTACCTAGCTATTAGGTTGTAGGACCACCGGACACAAAAAAATTACGGGCAATTAATCATACCCGGTGTTTGCCTATAATTCAAAGACTCCAGCCCGTTAATCAGACCGTGGCAAATAACGTCAGCCATTTTCATTACCAAATTCAATCTGGTATTTTGCAGAACAAACACCTCCATGGTTCCGCTGAAATTGACTATGCCTCTTACGTAAATATCCCCTACCGGCGGCATGGTTTTCCCTACCCCGGCACCGGGGTATATTCCTCCTAACCCGGTTGATATGCAACCGATATGTTCAACGCTGCCCAGGCAGGCATCTATGGCTATTACCAAAGGATTTCCTGCCTCATAAATTCTCTTTACTGTATCGGCCAAGTTTTTGCCGTGTACCGGAGAATCCAGCGTTCCCAATACTGTCAGATTGGGATATTGGTTTTCAAGCTGTTTTATTTGATGTCCGATTATAGGGCCTAAGCTGTCACCGGTTGCTCTGTCTGTACCTATACATAAGATTACTATTTCCGTATCTTTCTCTACCTTTTGAGTTAAAAAGTGTGTAAAGCTTTGATAAAACTCTTGCTTAGAACGGTCGCTGTAAACATCAACGTAAACAGCGCCTGTGAAATTGTTAACAGGTAATGTCATATTACACCACTTTCTTAAATTCTGTCTCTATGAAAGTACTATTTCAGTAATTATGGGTGTTGATTTTGGTCTTAAGTGAGTATAGATTTCGGTAGTAAGTAAGGGTTGATTTTGGTAAATACCGAAAGCTGTTATTTTAATAAGCCTTTGCTTCGGATATGTCATAAAGTTCAATTCCACCCCCGATCCGGTGAAAAAATTTTCCTTTGTCTTTGACAATACAAATAGTATTGTTCCCATTATATTCAGAATATTCCATACAGATTAACCTTTGAATCGTATGTAGTTAAGTATAGAAAAACGGATATTTACACAAATAAAAAGAGTATTCGCCAAAGCAACAGAATTTTATAACAAAATTAATTTCATTTAATAATGTTTGATAAAAAATAGGGTCGAAATTAATAAAAAAAGCCCTTTAAAAAATAACCGCCCTGTGACAGTATTTTCCAAATTACGAAAGGTAATTTATGGTAGTATCTGTCTACGCAAAAGATGAATATATTTACCGTAGGTCAACCGGCTGTAAATCGGTACTATGGTTTTTGGCTTAAAACAGCTGTTATTTTAGAAAATGCAGTGTTTTTGAAGCAGAACAACCATAGAAAAGTACAAAAACCTAAGGAGGTTTGAAGATGAGCGGTTTCGAGTTACCCACTAACATAAAGCAGGTCGGCAGCATAGGTGAGGGGCTTAGAATCTATATTGAAGACTATGTGATTACATATTTGCAGCAATACGCCGAGGCAGGCGGATATGACGAAAGAATAGCGTTGCTGCTGGGTCGATACATGGTAATCGACAATCAAAACATACTTTTTATCAGCGGCACGGTACAGGGCAAAAACGCCAAGAAAGAAAACGGTATTCTTACCTTCTCCGAGGACAGCAGGCAATATCGTGACGACCAGATTAAAAAACATTTCGCCGGGTTGGAACCGGTGGGTTGGGTATATTCACAGCCGTCCTACGGCATAAACCTTAATGCCTCCGCTGAAAAATATCACGCACAAATTTTCAACGAGGCTAACCGCATTCTTTTCGTAATGGACCCTATTGAAAAGGTCAACGTGTTTTTCGTTTGGGATGATGAAGAAAAGGCGCTTAAAGAAACCCGTGGCTATTTTATCTTCTACGATAAAAACCACGCCATGCATGAATATATGCTGAACAATAAAATTAACAATTCCAAAATTAAGGACAACCTTGCCAAAGAAAACGAGGAACAAATTGCGGAACCGGAAAAAGTCGAGGGTGAGAAAAAACCCGAAGACAATTCCCAAGCCGCTTATATGCGTCTGCGTGAAAAGCTGAAAAACAGCGGTACTCGGGGCAGATACCCCTATCATCAGCGAAGAACCGTTAATATGCTTGCCACTCTTTCGGCGGTGTTGTTTTTGATTTGCTTTATTATGGGTGCCGGTCTTATACAAAATGATGACAGAATCAGCACCATGGAAAACCAGCTTACCCAACTGAATACAGCTTACAGAGACCTTTTGGTACAGGTCAGGGAAGACGGTACTCAATCGGTTTTTGCTGCTACGGAGCCTAGGCCCGCAGAGGTTATTACGGTGGACGGTAACGAGCTTTTAAGCCAAAGTACTCCGCAACCTACCGTAACACCGGCTCAATTCCCTACGTCTACCCCTGCACCCACTCCGGAGCCTACGCCCGTGCCTGACGACGAAGCCCAAGCTGTAACCACATCGGCGCAACGTCCTGCGGCGCCGCCTGTTTATACAGTGGTTGAGGGTGATACTTTGGAAGGAATCAGCAGAAGATTTTACGGCAATCGTTCTATGATACAAAAAATCATGGAACTTAACGGTATGGAAGACCCGGACATGCTTATTTCCGGCAAAAAAATAAAACTGCCGTAAATTTCTTGCCGTAGAGAAGGGAGAGGTTTGCCGGTTGAATGAGGAATATTTAGGCATAGTGGAAATGATGGCGGCCACTTTAGCCCACGAAGTCAAAAACCCTCTATCACTTATACGTGCAAACATTGATTACATAGAGCTTTGCGACAAAGAAAAAAAATACATCAACAACTATAAAATAATGCGAAACGAATTGGACCGTGCAAATGAGATTCTTTATGATTTTATAGCCTTTATGATGCCCGGTGCACAGAAGTCCGAAGATGTAAATATTTGCAGCATTATAGACGAAGTTGTTTCCAGCTACGAGACAACACTGAACAAGCCTATAAAATTCGTAAGGCAATACCCCAAAAATATTCCGTTAATCATAGGCGACCGCCAACGACTTCGTGTGGTGGCGGCAAATGTAATAAAAAATGCCGTGGAGGCACAATCCACCTTAATTAACATTAAAGTATCCGTAAAAAACAACATGCTAAAATTAACAGTTCAAGACAACGGCTGCGGCATATCCCAAGAAACCCTGGATAAAATTAAAACCGATATTTTTTATACCACTAAAAAATACGGCTCCGGGCTTGGTGTAAATATATGCAAAAAAATTACAAAAGAACATGGAGGGATTTACAACATCAAACCTAAAAGCAAAGGAGGTTGTGAAGTAGTAATAGAATTGCCCTTAAAAAATACATAACGAGAAACCCCACACAGGATTATAGTATTAATCCCGGGGTAGTCACGTTACACTAATTGTTTCGAATTTTCTTATCTTAGTTTCTTAATCTTAGTTTTTTATACCTAATATACTTAGTTTCTTATACTTTATAGTGAATAAAACCTTTAGGGAGATAACCTTTTTTAGCGGCAAAAAAGGTTATCTCCTTTATTCATGGAATACAGGTATGGTATAATCTGTTTTTTAATATAGCCTGACAACTATAAAACAGTGCCCTTACAAAAAAATTATAAAGTCTTTTTGAAAGGGATTTGGGGAAAACTTTTTCTTCAGAAAAAGTTTTCCCCAAGGTTTTATATTTTTAAAGCAGAATTACTGTAATATGCACTGACCCTATATGTAAAAGTATTGTAAAATTATATTTTCCGTACAAGTTTATTTTTTATAACTATTGTAGTAACATATTATTCTAGTATAATAATCATAAAGAGGTGTTTGCGTGATAGAAGAACTTAAATATACTGAGTTGAAAAATAAATTCGATATAGGCAGTTTAAAATTTGAAACCACCGCCCAGGTGGATGCATATTACGGCATTATAGGCCAGGAAAGAGCGGTTAAGGCTTTGGACTTTGGCTTTAATGTTAAAACCAAGGGTTATAACATTTATGTGTCCGGCATACCGGGAACAGGCAAGACCACCTTTGCCAAGACCTATGCGGAAAAAATAGCCGCAACGGAAGAAACCCCAAACGATTTGTGTTATATATATAATTTTAAAAATCCAAAATGCCCAAAAGTACTGTCCCTACCTCCGGGTTGGGGTGTAGTATTAAAGGAAGAACTGGATGAGCTGATTAACAGATTTTTAACCGAATTACCCAAGGTTTTTGGCTCAAAAGATTTTGAAAGCAGTAAATACGACATAGTAAAAGGGTTCCAAATAAAACGGGACGAAATAATCAAAGAAATGACGGAGGAAGCCAAATCCCAAAACTTCGGCGTTAAAAGCACCAATACAGGCATTTATTTTATGCCCATAGTGGAAGGCGAAGTTATCTCCGAAGAGCAGTTTGAGGCTCTGTCCCAAGAAGAAAAGGATACTATATCCCAAAATTCCGAAGTAATACAAAAATACGCCCAAGACGCCATGCGTTCCATTAAAGAGTTCGAAAAGGCTACCCGTTCGGAAGTGGAAAGCTTGGAATACAGCATAGGACTTTTTACCGTGGGCTATCACATGAGCCGACTGTTGGATAAATATAAGGATAATGATGAAATAGTTCAATATCTTCTTGCGGTAAAAGAAGATATACTTAACAACATTTCCGATTTTGTGGAGCAGGAAAATTCCGAAGAGGAATCCATAGCCGGAATTTTGCCTTGGTATCAAAAAAAGACGGCTGACGACGGAATGTCCAAATATAAAATCAACGTTATAACCGATAATACCAACCAAAAGGGTGCCCCGGTTATAGTTGATTTCAACCCTACCTACACCAACCTTATAGGCGAAATAGAATACGACAACGAATTCGGCAACTTAACCACCGATTTCATGAAAATAAAGCCCGGCTTGCTACACAAAGCCAACGGCGGTTATTTAATTTTACAGGCCTATGACGTACTTACAAATCCCCACGCTTGGGAAACTTTGCGTAGGGTATTGCTTACCGGAGAAATAGTAATGGATACCATGCGTGAATTCTCCACGGGCGTTTTGGTTTCAGGCATTAAACCGGAGCCCATTAAAACCAATATTAAGCTTATTTTGGTAGGAACCGGCTTTTATTACGACCTGCTTTACAGCTACGACGACCAGTTCCAAAAACTGTTTAAAATCTTGGCTCAATTTGATTACGAAATACCCTGCAACGAAAAATATGTGGGAGAAATTGTCACCTTTATTAAGGCTTTTGTAAAAAAAGAGCAAACAGCGGAATTTGACTGTAAAGCTGTTGGGTCTATAATAGAATTTTCTTCACGTTTGGCAGAGCGACAAGACAAACTTACGGCTCAATTTTCCCAGATTACAGAAATACTTGTACAAGCCGCAACCTGGGCTAAAATGGACAATGCCCCGGTAATTACTGAGGTTTACGTGCAGAAAGCCATAGACGAAAGAGAATTCCGCCTAAATATGTACGAAGAAAAACTATCTCAAATGATAGAAGAAGACATTATAATGATAGATACCGCCGGCGAAAAAGTTGGGCAAATTAACGGTCTTGCGGTATTGGATTACGGCGATTATGCCTTCGCCAAACCCAGCCGTATTACCACCACCACCTATCTGGGTAAGGCAGGTATTATCAACATAGAAAAAGAAGCCGAATTAAGCGGCTCCATACATGACAAGGGTATTTCCGTTTTGTGCGGATATTTAGGTCAAACCTATGCACAGGAATTTCCGCTTACCCTGTCTTGCAGGGTTTGTTTTGAGCAGACTTACTACGGCATAGACGGCGACTCCGCTTCCTCTACGGAGTTGTTTGCCATACTCTCAAGCCTTGCGAATGCGCCTATTAAGCAGGGTATAGCTGTAACAGGCTCTATTAACCAACGTGGCGAAATTCAACCCATAGGCGGCGTTACCTATAAGGTGGAAGGTTTCTTCGATTTATGCCAAAAACGTGGGCTTACAGGTTCTCAAGGTGTAATTATACCCCAGAAGAATGTTAGGGATTTGGTGTTAAAAGATAATGTAATAGAAGCCGTGAAAGACGGTATGTTCCATATATATCCCATTTCTCATGTTGACCAAGGTATAGAAATCCTCACAGGTATACCTGCCGGAACACCAAATGATAAGGGTAAATATGATGCGAATTCTATACACGGTAGGGTAATGAAGCGATTGAAGGAATTCCATAAAAAATCCATAGATGAATAAAATCCGTTACGGTATAACGGAAAACAGAAAACGGGCGAACCGGGTTCGCCCGAATTACCCCAAAACAACAACGGATACCCAAAATACAGCTTATATTAGCGGAGGTATATATGAATAAAAAAGGTAAAGAAAACGAAGTATATGCTGTAATTGATATAGGCTCCAATGAGGTTCGCTTCCGTGTGGCTCAAAGCGGAAAAAGCCATCTGAAATATTTGGAAAGTCTCTCCTACCCCATAGCGCTGGGCAGAGATACCTTTGACACCGGAAAAATCAGCTTCGAAAAAACCGAGAAAACCTGCGAAATCATAAAGAATTTTTTGCAGGTTGCTTCGGAATACAACGTTACACAGATAAAAGCCATAGCCTCCTCCGCCATTAGAGAAGCAACAAACAGGGAATACATCCTGGACCAGATAAAAATCAAAACATCACTGGATGTTGAAGTTATAGACGATGCGGAAGAAAAAATTTGGCTGTACAAATTAATGAAATATCTTACCGACCCTAAGCTTACAAATTCGGCCATGATGATATTTATAGGCTCGGGCAGTATAGGTATTTCCGTCATGGAAAACGATATTATTCGTTATGCACAGAACATAAAGCTTGGTTCCATGCGTATAAGCGAAATTTTCAATGAGGTTCACGAAACCTCCGATGAATTTTATCTGGTGGTTGAGGAATACTTTAACAGCTTTTTAGACTTGTTCGAGAAAAATTTACCGGGCAATATTAAGCATTTCATTGCCGCCGGCAACGAAATTTCCGCCATAGGCGAGCTTTGTGAGGCAAAAACCGAAAACTTTCTTTTGTATATATCCAAGGAAAAATTAAATAATCTTTATAATAAAATGAAATTTATGACCGTAGACAGAATTGCCTTGGATTATGAACTGCCGGAGGACAAAGCAGAGGTTATTATTCCGGCGCTTTGTATTTACAACAACCTTTTAAACCTTACCAAAGCCGAGCAAATTGTTGCACCTGTTATTTTTTTAAGCGATGCTGTTATTTTTTCCATGGTTTATCCCGAGGAATACACGGCCATCAGCAAGGAATTTAACAAGCACACCATTTTTTCCGCAAGAAAATTAAGCGAGCGTTATTTGGTGCCTCATGGTCATATAGACAGGGTTGTAAATTTTGCGGTTAAAATATTCGATAAAATGAAAAAAATTCACGGCATGGGCTCTAAGGAAAAATTGTTGCTGCAAATGGCGGCAATCCTCCATGACGTGGGTAAATTTATAAATGTACAAGACCATTACTATCATTCATACAATATAATAAAAGGCCTTGACCTTGTGGGCTTGAATAATAGGGAAAAGGAAATAGTGGCTTCCATGAGTTTGTATCACAGCCGCATTACTCCCTCCAGCCAACAGGGTAGCTACAGCAGCCTTGCTCCCGAGGACAGAGTGCTGGTATCCAAGCTGACTGCCATACTGCGTTTGGCCGATTCCTTGGACAGAAGTCATTCCGAAAAGTTCGAGAACATAGATGTTAAAATTTCTGACGAAAATCTCATCATAACCATACAGACCGACAAAAACACTGACCTTGAACAATGGTCCTTTGACGAAAAAGGCAGATTTTTTACGGAAGTATTCGGAATAAAGGCGATTTTAAGAAAGAAGAAGGTGCAATAATATGGACTTGAACAATCCCCGGTATTATTTTAACAGGGAATTGAGCTGGCTGGAATTTAACGAAAGAGTTCTGGAAGAAGCCCTGGATAAAAGCAACCCTTTGTTGGAACGTTTGAAATTTCTTGCTATCTCTGCCTCTAACCTTGACGAATTTTTCATGGTTAGGGTAGCCGGCTTGATGGACCAAGTTGTGGCCGAATTTAAAGGCAAGGACATGGCAGGATACACCTCAACGGAACAATTAAAGGAAATAAGCAAAAAAGTTCATGCAATGGTAACAAAGCAATATAAGTGCTTAAAAAGCGTTCTTCCGGCTCTTGAGAAGCATAATGCTTATTTTATAAAATTTGATAAGCTTAACGCCAAGCAATTGGAGTTTGTGGAGAAATATTTTGAAACCACCATTTACCCCATAGTTACTCCCATGGCTATAGACCAAAGCCGTCCCTTGCCCTTGTTGGTTAATAAATCTATCAACTTAATTATAGAACTTCTGGATAAGGACAACCCAAAAGAGCCGGACTTCGCCGTGGTTCCCGTACCTACGGTTATCCCCAGAATTATTTCTCTGCCTTCGTCAGACGACAAAAAACAGTTTATCTTGCTTGAGGATATAATAAAAGAATACATAGACAGACTGTTTTGCGGCCATAAAGTCTTGCATTCCTATTGTTTTAGGGTTACCAGAGATTCGGACTTGACCCTTGAAGAAGAGGACGTGGCAGACCTGCTTTCAGAAATTGAGGAGAGCATTAAAAGACGCAAATGGGGTGACCCGGTGCGTTTGGAAATAGAGCAAAATATGGTTAAAAGTTGCAGGAAATTTTTGGAGAGCCGTTTGGAATTGGATGACGAGGATATTTACGAAATCCCAAGTATTTTGGATTTAACCGTTTGGATGGGATTTTCGTCCCGAAAGGAATACAGTCATTTGAACCATACTCCGCTGCCTCCGCAACCCTGCGTGGAATTTATGGACAGAGATGTTTTTGAGGCCATCAGAGAAAACGATATACTGGTTCATCACCCTTACGAATCCTTTGACAGCGTTATGAATTTTGTTCAAACGGCGGCAACTGACCCTAAGGTGCTTGCCATTAAGCAAACCCTCTATCGTGTTTCCGGTAATTCTCCCATAGTTCAAGCACTTATAAAAGCCGCCGAAAACGGAAAACAGGTTACTGTACTGGTGGAATTAAAGGCAAGGTTTGATGAGGAAAACAATATACTCTGGGCCAAAAAGCTGGAGAAAGCCGGCTGTCACGTAATTTACGGGCTTGTAGGCTTGAAAATCCACAGTAAAATTTGTCTGGTAGTACGTAACGATGACGACGGCATACGCCGCTATATACATCTGGGCACAGGAAATTACAATGACAGCACCGCTAAAATTTACACGGACTTAGGCTTTTTCACCTGTAAAGAAAGCTTCGGTAAGGATATATCCACCCTTTTCAACCTGTTAACCGGTTATTCAGCCAATATGGATTGGAACAAAATATCCGTAGCACCGGCAACTATGCGAAAAACCCTGATGAAATTAATCGAAAACGAAATGAAAAATGCTCAAGCCGGCAAACCTGCCGGAATTACAGCCAAAATGAACGCCATAGGTGACCAAGAGATAATTAAGGCTCTTTACAAGGCATCAATGGCAGGGGTTAAAATAAAGCTGATAGTAAGGGGTATTTGTTGTCTAAAGGCAGGAATAGAGGGTATAAGCGACAATATTACCGTGGTCAGCATAGTAGACAGGTTTTTGGAACACAGTCGAATTCTGTGCTTTGAAAATGAAGGCAACCCGAAAATTTATCTTTCCTCGGCGGACTGGCGTGCCCGTAACCTTGACAGACGGGTAGAGGTAGCTTTTCCCATAGAATCACCGCCCTTAAAACAAAGGCTTATAGATTTGTTGAATTACACTTTGCAAGACACGGTGAAGCTGCGTGTTCAACAGCCGGACGGATCTTACTCAAGGGTAGATAGGCGAGGCAAGGAGAGTTTACATTCTCAATTGCTGTTTTATGAACTGGCGCAAAAACGTGTGGCAAAAAATAAGGAAGAAAAAAAGCCGGAAATGTTTCGGCCTATAATGGAGTAAACAAAAAGCTTGAGGGAAACTTTCTGTAAGGAGGTTTCCCTCAAGCTTTTTTAAAGGCTACGGTTTTGGGTATTTTCTCAAGTAATAAGCTTATTGCTTTGCCGACTTATCAATCATTAATAAAAGCGTTAAGCAAAGAGACAAATTTATTCTAAAAGTTCATAGAACTGTTATTGAAACTTGCAAATAATATGATATAATAGTATTGACCCGAGTTTTATCTTTTTTCAAAAGAAACAGATAAAACCGTTAGGGTGTTTTAAACAACGCCTCCCGTGTTTGGAAAGGGTCTAATCTAAAATTCCGGTTCCTTAAAAGTGGTGTCCGAAAGCTTGCTTTTAGTGGGTTTTCCTGTGGTTTTTTGTGCTGTAATTCTATAATTCGGCAAAAAAATACCGCAAATCACAGCTAAACGGAGTTTTACGACACGACCGGTATTCCAAGGAACCCATGGGAAAGGATTGAATAGGATGAAGACTACTTACTGCGGAAAAATGCTTCGCATTAATCTGACAGACGGTTCTGTTAAAATTGAAGAAACCAATCTTCAAACAGCAACCAAATTTTTAGGCGGACGTGGATTAGGCACCAAAATTTTGTTGGACGAAGGCGTGGCAAAGGTTGACCCGCTTTCACCCGAAAACAAGCTTGCATTTATGACCGGCCCCTTAACAGGCGCTCCGGTACCTACAGGCGGGCGTTATATGGTAGTTACAAAATCTCCCTTAACCGGAATGATAGCCAGCTCCAACTCCGGCGGAACTTGGGGTGCCAAGTTGAAATATGCCGGCTGGGACGGTATTATCGTTGAAGGTAAATCTGCCGAACCCGTGTACATAAATATTGAAGATGATAAAGTTGAAATAAAATCAGCCAAAGATTTTTGGGGTAAAACTTCGGAAGAAATGATTGAAGCGTATAAGGAAATTAATCCCAAGGCAGCCGTTTTAAACATAGGCCCTGCCGGCGAAAACTGCTCTCTTTTGGCTTGTATAATGAACGATACCGACCGTGCGGCAGGACGTTCCGGAGTTGGTGCGGTTATGGGTTCCAAAAACCTTAAAGCTATTACCGTTTCCGCTACCAAAACCGTGGTAGAACCCCACGACGCCGATAAGCTTAAAGCCACCGTTGCCACTTGCCTTGGAAAAATCAAGGAAAACGGCGTTACAGGCCAAGGGCTTCCGACTTTCGGCACAGCCGTATTGGTTAATATAATAAACAACGTAGGCTCCTTCCCAACCAAAAACTGGCAAGAATCCTACTTTGACAAAGCCGACGAAACCTCCGGCGAAACTCTCAAAGAAAAACATATGATTAAACAAGGCTTCTGCCACCGTTGCCCTATAGGTTGCGGTCGTGTGGTTAAAGTTAACGATAAAGTCGTAGGCGGCCCGGAATACGAAACACTTTGGGCTTACGGCGGAAACTGCGGAAACTATGATTTGGAAGCCATCAACGAAGCCAACTATTGGTGTAACGAACTGGGTATGGATGCTATTTCCGTTCCCTGTACCATTGCTGCGGCTATGGAACTTTACCAAAAAGGGCTTATTAAAGAAGAAGAATGCGAAGGCGTTCCCTTGGTTTGGGGTAGCGGCAAAGCCATTGTGGAATGGACAAAACGCATGGGCAGATCCGAAACCAAACTGGGTAAATTAATGGCCGACGGCTCCTATCGTCTTTGCGAACATTACGGACATCCCGAAATCTCTATGACCGTTAAAAAACAGGAATTACCGGCTTATGACGCTCGTGGTATCCAAGGTATAGGCATCACTTACGCTACCAGTAACCGTGGCGGTTGCCATGTTCGTGGATACATGATTTCTCCCGAAATCCTTGCTCTGCCCGAACAACTTGACCGTTTTGCCACCGAAGGCAAGGCTACATGGACTAAAATATTCCAAGACCTTACAGCGGTTATAGACTCCACCGGTATGTGCTTGTTTACCTCCTTTGCTTTGGGCGCTCAAGAATATGCCGACCTTATAAACAATGCAACCGGCACAAGCCACGACGTAACTTCCGTACTTGAATTAGGCGAAAGAATCTACAACGTGGAACGTCTTTTCAACAAAGAAGCCGGCATGAAACCCGAAGATGACAGCTTGCCCAAACGCCTCCTTCAAGAACCCATTCCGGATGGTCCTTCAAAAGGCGAATTAAGCAAACTTGCTGTAACCTTACCCGAATACTACAAAGTTCGTGGCTGGGTAGATGCTTTCCCAACACAAGAAACTTTGGACCGTTTGGGGCTATAAGAAATTAACAACCTTGCAACCATCGGCTTACCGGTGGTTGTTTTTTTGCAATAAATACCAAATATGAATTATTTAAAAGTATTTGCAGTTATTCAAGGAAACGTGTATTATAATACTATAAGTCCATCTTATTCAGTAAATATTAAATGCACATTTTACAACCTGATTTTCAGAAAGAGGAATACACGATTTTGCATTTATTCTCATGCATTTTACGGAGGTTAAGATGATAGAGGTTCGCTTTTTTGCCACTTTAAGGGAAAACAGAGGCAAAATATTATTTTTGGAGGCGGACAGGGCCTACACAGCCGGAGATATTCTGGCATATTATCAAATTGACCCGGCAGACGTTGCCATACTTTTAATAAACGGCAGACATTCCAAACCCGAGGACGAAGTAAAGGATGAGGACGTAATAGCCCTTTTTCCGCCGGTCGGAGGAGGTTGAGAATACAGAACTGCAGGGTAAACCCACCTTATTATTCTTGTATTCTGTGTTTTTCCCACGTATAATGGGACTATGGAGGAGATTGTGTGAAAGTTTCAACAAAAGGACGTTATGCCTTGCGTGTCATGCTGGACTTGGCTATGCATAATTCAGGCTCTTATACGCCGTTAAAAGACATCTCGGAACGTCAAGACATTACAGTAAAATATATGGAGCAAATTATTTCTCTGTTAAACAAGGCCGGGTATTTAAAAAGCCTTAGAGGCAACGGCGGAGGGTACAAGCTTGCAAAACTGCCCGAAGAATACACCGTAGGCGAGATTTTGAGAACCACTGAAGGCAACTTGGCACCCATAGCCTGTTTGGAAGATAACCCTAACCGCTGCCATAGAAACACTTCCTGCCTAACCCTACCCTTTTGGGAAGGTTTAAACAAGGTGATTAACGAATATGTGGACAGCGTTACCCTGGCAGATTTGCTTTTGAACGACAGCGATTATTATGATTTTTCAATCTGACCCGATATTAATGCATAACGAAACCAACATAATACAAGCCGTTTCCTTTTGGGGAGAGAACCTTTTCGTGCGAAAATCGGTCTCTCCCCAAAAAATATTTAATTGAAAAAACCCTTTAAAACCTGAATCGGATTAAAAGATTTATCCAAACCCGGCTAATTACCGGT
>CAYMOU010000033.1:0-24821 GCA_964392115.1 uncultured Defluviitaleaceae bacterium
TTGTTCCGCCGATAACAACCGCTGCGATTGCATCCATTTCAAAGCTTTCGCCGGCTGTGGGTTGTGCAGAGCTTAAACGAGAGGTAAGAATTATGCCGGATAAGGCACAGAGCAAACCGCTGATTGCATAAACCGCTGTTTTAACTTTGGTAACCGGAACGGAAGATAATCTAGCAACTTCTTCGTTACCGCCTATGGCATAAATCCATTTACCGAAAGGAGTCATTTGTAAAATTATAAACAATATTGCAAGTATAACCAGAGTAATAATTACGGGAACCGGTATACCTACTACAGCACCTTGGCTGAAACCGTCAAGTAAGGGTGATTTTTTAGTTAAACCCATGTAAGGGATACCGTTTGAAATAATCATGGTTAAACCACGGAACATGGTCATGGTGGAAAGTGTTGCAATAAAGGGTTGAAGCTTTACTCTTGAAATGAGCATACCGTTAATCATACCCAAAACAGTTCCCAGAACCAGAGCAACAAAAATAGCCAAAACATCTGATACTCCGTTGGAAATCATCCAACCCATAATAACACCGGTCAGACCCAGAACAGAACCTACGGAAAGGTCTATGCCGCCAAGTAAGATTACAAAGGTCATACCAAAGGCTATCAAACCGTTAATGGAAATTTGCTTAAACACGTTCATTATATTTTTAAGTTCCAAAAACGAAGGTGTAACACAGGTTACAATGGCAACCAAAACAATTAAGCTGATTAGGGTTGCATATTTCTTAAAAAAACCGCCAATTGAATTCATCTATGCATTTCCTCCTACTGTTGCGTGTTTCATTATCAATTCTTGACTTGCCTCGTCTCTGCCGAAGGTGCCGGTCAAACGCCCGTTGTTCATTACGGCTATACGGTCACAAATACCCATTACCTCGGTTAATTCACTGGAAACAACGATAACAGCCACGCCTTCTTTTTTAAGGAAGTTGATTATTTCGTAAATTTCCTTTTTGGCTCCTACGTCTACACCTCTGGTGGGTTCGTCCAAAATAAGTATTTTAGGCTTTGTTGCCAACCATCTGGCGATAACGATTTTTTGTTGATTACCGCCGCTGAGTTTTTTAACGTGCAATTCTTGAGATGAGGTTTTAATGTTTAACTTATCTATATATTCACCTGTATCTTTAATAATGCTCTTACGGTCAAGAAACAGAGTTTTAACATACTTCAGTAAGGAAGGTATGGAGAAGTTTTCTCTAACGTCGAAGTCTAAAATTAAGCCTTCGCCCTTGCGGTCTTCGGTTACAAAGCCTATGCCCAATTTTTTGCCTTCTATGGGTGAATTAACGGTAACCTTTTTGTTGTTGATATAAATTTCTCCGCTGTCTATACGGGTGCTGCCGAAAACAGCGTGCATTATTTCTGTTCTGCCGGATCCCATAAGACCGGAAAATCCAAGTACTTCTCCTTTTCTTACTTCAAAGGATACGTCTTCGAATTCACCCTTGCGGCTTATGTTTTTTACAGATAAAACAACTTCGCCCGGGGTGGATTCTGCTCTTGGGAAACGCTCGTCTATGTCGTAACCTACCATCATGCTGATTACCGCATCCAGATTGGTTTCGGCCACCGGAACGGTGTTGATAAATGTACCGTCACGCAATACGGTAATTTCGTCGCACATGGCAAATATTTCTTCCATACGATGTGATATGTAAACAAAGGACACGCCTTTTTGTTTTAAATCGTCTATTATTTTAAAAAGTGATTTGATTTCTCTTTCGGTTAAGGCGGCTGTGGGTTCGTCCATAATAATCAACTCGGCATCCATCATAAGAGCCTTGCCGATTTCTACCAGCTGTCTGCAACCTACGGAGATTTCTTTTATGTTGATATTGGGGTCTATGTCTAAATTAAGCATTTTAAGAGTATCTTTTGCTTTTTTATACATAGTAGCCTTATCCAGAACGCCCATGCCGTTTTTGATTTCTTTGCCCAAGAACATATTGTCTGCAATGCTCATTTCGGGAAGAAGGTTTAGTTCTTGATGAATAAAGGCTATGCCTGTTTGCTCGCTTTCACTGATTTTTGTAAAATTCTTTACCTCACCGTTGATTATGATTTCGCCGGAGTCTTTGGTGTATACACCCGAAAGAATTTTCATCAATGTGGATTTGCCGGCTCCGTTTTCGCCGACCAAGGCAATAACATGCCCTTCTTTTACTTCTAATCCTGCTTTTTTCAAAACTTGTACCGTTCCGAAAGACTTACAAATATCCTTCATTAGGACATGCATTTTTACACCCCGCTGTAATACAAATACTTTTCTGTTTCCCTCGGCAACCTTAACAATAATACAAGATTTACAATTATTCGGTATTGGTTAGCTTTGGGTTAGTAAATTTTTAATATTGATTCGGTGTTATTGTGTAATACATTCTAACAATGGGTGTTGAAATCGACAAATTCTTAATATCACTACTTTCGGCGGATTCATGTCATTATTATTAATTACAATTGTCATTACATGAATAGAAAATGGCGTAATTTAAGGGTTTAAAGCATAGCATAGTTAAATAGAAACCATTGCCCGTAATAAAACCCGAAAACTAAAATAGGATTTAAGTAATACGTGTATTTGTTAATATTGCACTAAACGAGGGATGCAAACTTGTGCAAAATAAAAGAAGGCAGTATGAATAACTACCTTCCAAAAAGTATTGAATTATTTGTCTGATATACATAAGTTTGAGAATTTTAAGATTAATTAAGCTAGTTTAATCCGCTTGTTTTGATAAGTTCGTAGTTATGGGTTACAAATACAGCTTCTGTGCCGGGTAGTGTTTCTATAAGTTCTTTGCCTTTTTCCAAGCCCAGTATTAAGCATACAGTGCTTAAAGCGTCGCAACGGAGGGATTCATCCGACAGAATAGTTACGCTGTATAAGTTGTTTTCTGTGGGATATCCGGTAAATGGGTCTATAATATGATGGTAAATTTTTTCGTCTATTTGGAAATTACGCTGATAAATGCCCGAGGTTACCAGAGAGCCTTTAGTAAGCTCCATAACTTCCATTATTTCTGTATTTGTACCGAAGGGTTTTTGTATGCCCAGTTTCCACGGAGAACCGTCGGGTTTTGTACCTATAACCGCTATATTGCCACCAAGGTTTATTAAGCCGTGTTTTACGCCTTTGCTTTTTAGCATATCGACCAGTTTATCGGCTATATAACCCTTTGCTATACCGCCCAATTCCAACTTGGCGTTGTTTTTCATAAGGATTTTGTTGTCTTGGATTTCTATGTTTTTGTATCCCACCGATTTTAAGGCGGCTTGTATAGCCCGGTCATCCGGGATTTGTGGATTTGGGTTGTTGTAATCCCAAAGGTCGCTAAGGGGTTTTACGGTTATATCAAAGGCTCCTTGGGATAATTCGGCGAATTCATTTGAATATTCAATGAGTTTTAGGGTTTCCGGGTCAACTTCTACGGGCTTGCTGTCGGAATTATTAATACGCCAAACATCGGAATTTTCGATGTTTACGCTGAACAGGTTTTCGTAGCGCCCGCATTCATTAAATACATCCTTTAAAAGTTGTTCACCGTCATTTTCAGTATAGAGGGTAACGGAAATAAGGGTATTTAACATGAATTGTTTTTCGGTGTATTCATTTAATTCATTTCCCTTGCAGGAGCATAATAATGCCGTTAATACTATTAAAATTATTAAGCCTGTTTTCCTATAAATATTGTGCCTACTTCCTTTCCTTCTATAATATCAAATAAGATTTCCGGCTTTTCTCCGGAGGCAATGACCGTGTGTATACCTTTGTCGGTTGCCATTTCTGCGGCGGTTATTTTTGTAGACATACCGCCTGTGCCCAGACCGCTAAGTGAACCGCCGGCTATGGAGCGTAAATCATCGTTAATTTCAGAAACTGTTTGAATAATCTTTGCGTTGGGGTTTACGTTGGGGTCGCTGTCAAAAAGGCCCTGTATATCGGATAAAATTATTAAACAATCGGCCTCCAGCAAACAGGCTACATAGGCTGATAGGGTATCATTGTCACTGAATTCCAACTCGTCTGTGGAGACAGTGTCGTTTTCGTTTACTACGGGTATTACGCCCATATTAAGCAGTGCGAAAAATGTATTTCTTGCGTTTAAGGCTCTGTTTGAACAGTCTATAACGTCTTTGGTTAACAGAACTTGGGCTATGGTTTGGTTGTAAATACCGAAGAAGTTTTCGTAAATTTGCATAAGTGCAGCCTGTCCAACGGCAGATACAGCCTGTTTCATGGCTGTGGATGTGGGTCTTGATTCTAAATTAAGCCTAACTGTTCCAACGGCTATAGCACCGGAGGAAACCAAAATCACTTCCTTACCTCTGTTATGTAAGTCCGCCAACACCCAGGCTATATTTTCTATACGCTTTAAATTTAAACGTCCGTTGGGATAGGTGAGGGTTGAAGTTCCTACTTTAATAATGATTCTTTTGCAGTCTTTTAAATTGTCTCTCATATTACCTTCCTACTTACTTTTATTTTGTTGTGGATTAAATGTATTAGATAATTAAATAACAGTTTAACATATTTTTATTAACATAGCCAGATAGATTAATTAAGTTGCCGGTGCAATCGTTAAAATTTCTTGGTTGTGAAGTTTAATTATACATTAAATCGGGATTTAATATTGTATAGTTTTGTTGTAGGGTTTGGGTGATTGTAGAGCGGTCGGAGCAGAGCCCCGACCCAACATTTAGCCGGTTTAAATTAGGTAATGTACGGTTGACGGAGTTTGAACTTTTTCTACTATATTAAAAGGTACTCATTAAAAGGTACTCATTAAAAGGTACTCATTCCGAAGCCCTTTCGCAATACGCCTCTGGTTTCGTAGCCACCCATTCCGGAGGTGCCGGTTATGTTGTTTTCCAGAATTTCTTCTATAGACAGTACCCGGTCTATACCGGTATAGGCTATACGCTCTGCGGCAAAGACAGGGTCCAGGGCATGAATAAGAATCCGTGCAGGGCTGGCGGCTATGTTGGCCTCTGCCATGATGATACCCTCGAAATAGGATTGACAGGCTCCGGCTATTATAACCAGACTGTCCTTTGAAGGATTGTAACGTCTGGCGGCCTTTACGGTTTCAATAAAATATTCGGAACTGCGGTAATTTTCAATACAGCCGGGATTAAGGGAATTTTTTAGGGAATCATGACCGGTTATTATTAAAATATCCGGTAAATGTTCTTGGAGTAAGTGAGTTATGTTTCCGGGTTGTTCCGATTCCTTTATTTTTATGCCCACGGCCGGAATGGCCAGTTTTTTATAATACCCCAAGCATATGGTTAAATATTCTTCGTCCGAATCTATATGGAGAACCTTGCCCGGTCTGTAATGTTTGTCGTTATAGGTTCGGTTGGAAAGGATTTTCTTGATTTTTCTGTTGGCTTCAACCAAGAAATCCTTACGTAATTCCAAAACACGTTCTATGCCGGCAGGGTCCAAATCATCTAAGGTTGTATATATTTTTAATCGGAAATTTACTCCTGTTAAGCAGCAACTGCCGTCCTCGAAAATTTCGCTGACTTTAAACAATATATCGCTGCCGTAAGATTTTCTTCCTACTATATCACCTGTTTTCATAGTCATACCCCTTAATTTTGCTTGTATTATTTTATGAACTAAGGTTATGGGTTGATATAGATAATTGCTAAAAAAGATATAATTTAAGATCTATAAACGAAGGCTTACAAACAGGGAGTTTTACAAACAGCCTTATACAATTTGACAAGTTTTTATTTGAGTTTCGGATGCATATATATACTTCATAGCCAAATGTTACCATGCAATACTTTTTGGTTATTATGACTTTAATTGGATAGTAAATGAAGAAAAATCGGTATTAATTATTAGTAATTATGCACCTTTAGTGATTTTTTACAGGTGTTTCTTATCGACTGTATATAAAATTATGGGTAATTTAAGAAGAAATTTAGGGTTTTTTACCTATTCTGTTGACAGAGGATTTAATCTATGTTATATTAATTGCGATTATTATGCAGAAGGTGGAATTTAATATAGTAAAAATTCTATAAATTTACTAGTTCTACGATTGCCGAAACCCGGGTAAGCGTCAATGGAAATTAGACAACCTTGGCGTCTTTTTTAATTGGATAGGGTGTTGTTGATGAAAGTAAAAATGAGTAACCGGATTATGTCGAGTGCCATAATCTTCTTGATAATTCTAGCTACCGGTATGGTTTTGGCCACCAACTATATGAACGGTATGTCGGCTCGCTTGTTTGATGAGGTAATCAACAGAATAGTCAACGATACCAAAAGTAATTCAAAAATTATAGAATTAAGATTGAACGATTATGTTACGGAAATTAAAACTTTGGCTAAGAGCCTTGGTTTGCTTGATTATGACAAAGACGAGATTTTAGAATTATTAAAGTCTTATCAAAAGGAAAACTTTCTGTTGTTTATGTATTGTGACATAGATACAGGCATGGCCTATAATACGGAAGATAAAGCCGTAAGTATAAAGGATACCTTTACATATGTTAAATTAAAATTGGGCTATTCGGATATTTCCAATATACCAACCGGCACCCGTTTTCCGGACGAATATTTATTAAGCTTTTCGTCGCCTGTTTTTAAAGACGGGAGACCGGTCTATGCCATTACCGGATGTATTTTTTTTAATAAACTTACCTCTCAGTTGACCGATTATTTTTATGAGGGCAAAGGATATTCCTTGGTAGTCTGCCATGACGGCGAGGTTTTGGTCTCTTCTGATTCGGCCTATGAAAATACCAAGGATAACATATTTAACTCTTGGATACCCGAAGCCGAAGCGGAATTAATGAAAACAGATTTTGCCATAAAAAGAATTAACAGCATTACCTTTACAAACGGAACAAAGACCTCTGTCATAAGTTATGCTCCCATTGCCAATGTTAGGGATCGCTTTTTATGCATGATTATCCCCGAATATGTACGCTCGGCTAATGCAGGAGCCATCTTAAATTCCATGTTGTATTTGTTCTTTTTTATGATAGTGGGAATGATTATTTTCTCGGTTTATTTGACTTGTGCGGATTACAGAACCATCAAAAAAATCGAAAGGCTGGCCTTTTATGACCAGCTTACCAATGTGAGAAACCTAAACAAATTTAAGCTGGATGCCGCTAAGATTATAAGAACCTATACGGACAGAAAATGGGCGCTTATACGCTTCGACGTGGATAAGTTTAGAATTATCAACGAGATGTTCGGTTTTGATACGGGAAATAAAATTCTGAAAAATATAGTCTCTGCCATGTCGGATACCCTGTATGACGGAGAAATAATTGCACGAATGATGAAGGATGACTTCATCGTTATGATAAATTATATATCGGATGGTGAGCTGGTCGCCAGAAAAGATATGTTCATAAGAAAATTCAACGATATACACGGCCTAAACCAATTCGGCTATAAGTTGGATTTTTCTATGGGTATATACAGAATAGCCGGTGATGACAAGGATATTACCAAAATGATTGACAGGGTTACCCTTGCCCACAAAACCGCAAAGCTGCTTACAAGCAACTCTTATGTTTTTTACAACGACAGTATCAGAGACAAGGAAATACGCACTAAAGAGATAGAGAATACTATGGTCAGAGCCTTGGAGTTCGGAGAATTTGTTGTATACGTTCAGCCCAAGTATTTTTTGAGCGATTTAACAATCGGCGGAGCCGAGTCTCTGGTTAGATGGAAAAATTTAGATATGGGTGTTATATCGCCTACTGAATTTATACCCATATTTGAAAAGAACGGCTTTGTAATCAACATAGACAATTATATGCTGGAAGAAACCTGTAAGTTTCAGCGTTATCTTTTGGATAAGGGAATAAAGCCTGTTCCTATTTCCGTAAATCAATCAAAATTACATATAAGTGACGAAAACTATGTAAAGCATGTTAAGGGAATAGTAAAAAAATACAACCTGCCGCCGGATTTGATAGAGCTGGAACTCACCGAAACCGTTATGCACGATAACATAGAGGTTTTAATTCACATTATTAAGGAATTAAACGACTACGGCTTTGTTATTTCCATAGACGATTTTGGCAGCGGTTATTCTTCTCTTAATATGTTAAAGGAAATTCATGCAAATGTTTTGAAAATAGACAGGGAGTTTCTTCAACACTCGGAGGAAAACCAGCGTGGTATATCGGTGCTTGCCAACATAATAAGATTGGCAAAAGAGCTGAATATGCTTACCGTGACCGAGGGTGTGGAAACCCGGGCGCAAGAGAAATTGCTTAAAGATTTGGGTTGCGACATGGTTCAAGGCTTTTTGTATGCCAGACCCATGCCCATACACGAATTGGAATATTTGCTGGAAAAACAAGATATACCACCGGAAATAGATTAACTTTAAAGCAACGGTATCCGAAACAAAAATTCGATGCTGTTGCTTTTGGTTTTTGTATGATAAAATCTAAGATTATAAGGCTAATAAAATATTGTCAATTGCTTTTTTTCTTTAACAATCGACCGTTCTCAATGGTGAGTGTCAGTGTTTCTTGAAACACAGGAAACGAACCGTTTACGGAGAATAGATTTTTGTTACTGTCTTATTTGCAATTGGCTATAAAAATAAGGAAAATTATATGCATTACGACAGAATATTAACAGCTAAATTCATATCCAGACCCAACCGTTTTATTGCCCGGATAGAAATAGACGGCACAGAACACATTGCCCATGTAAAAAACACCGGGCGTTGTAAGGAGCTTTTAATTCCGGGGGCTACGGTATTCGTGCAGGAGTTTGACTTGCCTCATCGCAAGACCAAGTTTGACCTTATTTCGGTTTACAAGGGCGATAAACTTATAAATATGGATAGTCAAGTGCCCAATAAGGTTTTTGCCGAATGGGTAGAAAAGGGTAATTTGATAGGAAAACCGGATTTAATTAGGCCGGAAGTGAAATGGGAAAATTCCCGTTTTGATTTTTATATAGAAGCGGAAGGCAGAAAAATATTTGTAGAGGTAAAAGGCGTAACCTTGGAGGAAAATGGGGTTGCTATGTTTCCCGATGCACCCACCGAAAGAGGCCTTAAGCATTTGACGGAGCTTTGCCGCTGTATTTCTTTGGGTTATGAAGCCTATGCCGTATTTATAATTCAAATGAGCGGTGTAGAGCGGTTTATTCCCAATGATATAACACATAGGGCCTTTGGTGATGCGTTACGTTTGGCTAAAAAGGCCGGTGTAAATATTATGGCTTTGGATTGTTTCGTTACGGAAAACGAAATTAGGGCTATGAATTTTGTAGATGTTGACGGCTTGTAATCCCCATAATCAATACAATTCAATTACAAATTGACAGTGAAAAAAATCGTTGTTATAATTGTAGGAAAATGTCCCGGCGGACAATAAATCTCCGGAGCAAAAGTGCCTAAGGATTGGTCTATGGTGCTGCGCTAAAGCCCAGAGCTTTCAGGTTATGTGGGAAACTGCATAGCCCTCCATGTTTGAGAAGGAGGAAAGAGCAACATATTTTCAGAAAATGTGCCTGTTTGATAACAACAAACTTTTGGAAACTTTTTCGGAATAAGGTTTCTCATACGCTTTATTGGCTAATACTAATTCCATTTAAAACAGTAGATAAAGATTTGTAATTTAGACAAAGATTCAAGGATAAATTGCAAATTTTTATCCTTCATTAAATATGGAATTAGTAAAAAAAAGTTTTGTTGTCTGCAAACGGAGCATATTTCGGAAATGTGTATTAAAGTGCGTGTTTTTTGCACCCTGTCTTCTTTCCCCATGGGATTTAAGGCAGGGGCATTTTGTTTTAAACCCTAATTTCCTAGGGTGATTCCCGGGAATTATACTCAAATGAATAAGGAATAGTAACACAAGCTATTCTTGGTGAACGGTTCGCTCATGTGTTTTTCAAAGAAAACCACCGGTCACTCACCACTACGAATATACGCTTTTGTTACTCTTTAATTGTCATTTGACTATATACCTATCCTTGCAGTTAATATCAGTAGGACAGGTATACAACCGATTAGGAGGAAACGCATGAAGCAAATTCCCACTACAGAAGCTGTCGGCCATATAATTTGCCATGACATTACAAGAATTATAAAGGACGACAGAAAAGACACGCCTTTTAAAAAGGGTCATATTGTTCGGGACGAGGACATACCTGTGCTTTTGTCCCTGGGCAAGGAGCATTTATACATATGGGAAAACAAGCCCGGGTATGTTCATGAAAACGAGGCTGCGGAGTTTTTATGCGGTTTGTGCATAAATGATAATATGAGTTCCGGCCCGGTAAACGAAGGAAAAATAGAATTGATTGCCGACATAGACGGATTGTTTACGGTGGACATAAACCGCCTGAATGCTGTTAATTCCTTGGACGAAATAATTATTGCCACAAGGCACAACAATACTCCCGTAAAAAAAGGAGACAAACTTGCCGGAACCAGAGTTATACCCTTGCTTACGGAAGAAAAAAATTTGCAAAGGGCTAAGGAATATGCCGGTACTACGCCCTTGCTTTCGCTATTGCCTTATAAGCACATGAAGGCAGGCATAGTTACAACCGGCTCGGAGGTTTTTCATAACAGAATTAACGATACTTTTACGCCTGTGGTAGCAGAAAAATTGGCTCAATTTAACATTTCAGCCACGGAGCATATAATCGTGGATGATAACAAGGAAAATATAACCGCCGCAATAAGGGAACTTAAATCCCGTGGGGTAGAAATCATATTATGCACCGGTGGTATGAGCGTAGACCCGGATGACCGCACGCCCGGAGCCATAAAAGACAGCGGTGCAAGGATAGTTTCCTACGGAGCCCCGGTTTTGCCCGGTTCTATGTTTATGTTGGGGTATTTTGAGGACAATACGCCGGTAATGGGGCTTCCCGGCTGTGTTATGTTTGCCAAAATAACCGTGCTCGATTTAATATTGCCGAGAATTGCCGCAGGGTTGGTTGTGACTAAAGCGGACATTGCTCAATTGGGGCACGGCGGAATGTGTTTAAGTTGCAGCCAATGTACATATCCCAACTGCGGTTTCGGGAAAGGAGGTTGGCCATGCTGACAGATATTTCTTATGAGCGGGCATTGGAAATTTTAGGCGATAAGATTAATCCACAGACGGAAAGCGAATATACAGAAATACTTGATGCTTTGGGACTAGTGATTTCTCAAGATATATTTGCTCCCTTGGACAACCCTCCTTTTAATAAATCGCCGTTGGATGGCTATGCTTTGCGTGCAGAGGATAGTATTGGGGCTACGAAAAGTCAACCCGTGAAATTACACGTTGTTAACCGGCTTTTTGCCGGTGACAGTACCGGAGCAACCCTTGAAAAAGGCTGTGCCGTAAGAATAATGACCGGGGCTGCCATTCCACAAGGTGCTGATTGTGTAATCAGACAGGAACGTACCGACGGCGGCGAGGAGTACGTAAATATCTACGAAAGTTTAAAGCCCTACGAAAATTATTGCTTCAGCGGTGAAGATTATAAAAAGGGCGATTTGTTAATCAAGAAGGGTGAAAAGCTTGATTATGTGCATATAGCCCTGTTGGCCTCCATGGGGATTTCGCAGGTTAGCGTATATAAGAAGCCCCGAGTAGCGGTTTTGGTTACCGGAGACGAGTTGATTAATCCCGGCGAAAAACTCACTGAGGGTAAAATATACAACAGCAACTTATATTTAATAGTAGCAAGGCTGAAAGAACTTTCTTTTACGCCGGTATTCATAGAAAGTGCCGGCGATGATATTTGTGAAATTTCAAGAAAGCTTAAAAAAGCTGCCTCTGTTGCTGATGTCGTAATTACCACCGGCGGCGTATCTGTGGGTCAAAAGGACTTATTTCATAAGGTTTTGCCGGATATTAATGCGGAAATGATTTTTTGGAGGGTGAACTTAAAACCCGGAACGCCGCTTATTTTTTCCGTGTACGAAGGTACGCCTATACTAAGCCTATCCGGCAATCCTTTTGCGGCTTCTGCAACATTCGAACTTTTTGCAAGACCGGTTTTAGCCAAGTTGTCGGGAGACAATTCTTTAATTGCGGAAGAAGTTTGCAGCCGAATGTATAACTCCTTTCCAAAAGAAAGCAAGGGATTAAGGTTTATTCGGGGTCGCTTTGACAAAGGAAACGTAACAATTCCGGAAACCGGGCATTCCTCCGGGGTGATTAGGTCTATGAAGGGCTGCAATTGTTTGGTCAGAATAGAGCCGGGCAACAAAGGTTTGCACCCGGGTGATGAAGTAAGGGTAATGCTCCTGTAGTTGACTTGATGGCATAACTTGGAAAGGAGCGATTTCTTGAAGCCTAAATGCCTAGCAATCAGCGGTGTAAAAAACTCCGGCAAGACTACATTAATTGTTAAATTGATTCCTCAATTAACCGGATACGGCTTAAAAGTCGCTACTATAAAGCATGACGGACATGACTTTGAGGCTGATGTTCCCGGGACGGATTCTTTTTTGCATAAATCAGCAGGGGCCTATGGAACAGCGGTTTTTTCGTCCTCTAAATTTATGGTTGTTAAAGATACGGATAGTTGTTCGGCGGAATTTTTGGCAGGGCTTTTTCCCGAGGCAGATTTGATTTTGTTGGAGGGCTTTAAACATTCATTGTATCCCAAGCTTGAAATAATTCGAAGTGATGTTTCCCAAAGCGGCGTTTGTGACCCGGAAACGCTTTTGGGATTGGTTACGGATTTGCCGTTAGCCTTTAACAACGTTCCTGTGTTCGGGCTAAATGATATAGAGAATATAGGTAAATTTTTATATTATTGGATAATTAAAAATGATAAGGAGGCAGGGAATGTCTGAAAAGGGAAAGATTCTTGCTATATGCAGCGGTTCCGAAAAGAGCAAGCCAAAACGAAACGTCCATCAGGCAAGTTTGGTTAAAAACTTTGGCATTGAGGGCGATATTCATGCAAGCACCCAAACTCATAAACAGGTGAGTTTACTAGCTATAGAGCATATAAACAGCCAAAAAGAAAAGGCCGGAGATATTTCGGAAGGCTATTTCGGAGAGAATCTAATAATTGACGGTCTTTGGCCGGAAAAGTTTCCGGTGGGAACACAATTCAGAAGCGGTGATGTGCTGTTTGAATTAACACAAATAGGTGTGGAATGTGACGGTTTTGACCGGGAAGGAACCTGTCTTATATCTGACAAAATCGTATTTTGCAAGGTTTTAATGGGCGGTATACTTACGGAAGGCGATTTTATCCATGCGGAGGCGTGATTTTTCCGTAGATTTGGCAAGAAACGGGGCAATTTATGCAAAATGATTTATTAAGAAGCATACCCAAAACGGACTTGATTATCAGCCATACTTCTGTTATTCCTTACAAAGAAAAGTACGGAAACTTGCTTGTGACGGAATGTGCAAGAGAGGTTACGGAAGAATTGCGAAAGGGCATTCTTGAGGGTAGGATTACTGAAGTATGTCACATAGACGTCGTTGCCGAAAAAGTTATAGCAACTTTACAAAAACGAACAAGAATGAATTTGAAACCGGTAATTAACGCTACAGGTATAGTCCTTCACACAAATTTAGGGCGTGCCGTTTTAAGTGACCGGGCTGCAAAGGCGGCTTACGAGGTTGCGAAGAATTACAGCAACCTTGAATATGATTGCGAAAAAGGTGAACGGGGCAGCCGTTTAAGCCATGTAGGCAAACTTTTGCAGAAACTCTGCGGTTGCGAAAGTGTTTGTGTGGTAAACAACAATGCGGCGGCTATGCTTTTGGTGTTAAGCGCCGTGGCTAAGGATAGAGAGGTTATAGTTTCCAGAGGTGAACTTGTAGAAATAGGCGGCTCGTTTCGTATACCGGAAATAATGAGTTTAAGCGGTGCTTATTTGTCAGAAGTCGGAACCACCAACAAAACCCATTCTTACGACTATATTAACGCCATAAACCCGGAAAAAACAGCGGCTTTTTTAAAGGTACACACCAGCAATTACAAAATTTTGGGTTTCACTGAAGAAGTAAGCCTAAGCCGCTTAGTCGAAATTGGAAGGGAACGAAATGTCCCCGTAATTTACGACCTTGGCAGCGGTGCATTTTTTGATACCGAGGAATCGGGCTTGGAGTATGAACCGAATATACGTGATAGCATAGGCTGCGGTGCTGACATCGTTTGTTTCAGCGGAGACAAATTGCTGGGTGGACCACAAGCAGGAATTATAGCAGGCAAGAAAAAATATATAGATGCCATGAAAAGCCATCCTTTGGCAAGGGCTTTAAGGGTAGACAAAATGACCTTAGCAGCATTGGAGGCAACCCTGCTGACCTACCTTGACCCGCAGCAGGCAATAAAGCAAATTCCTACCTTAAAAATGCTAACCCAAAGCAAAGAGGAGCTTTACAAAAAGGCTGAATCCCTACAAGTAGGACTTTCAAAAAACCCCAAAATCAGCACGGAAATTATAGAGGACACAGCCCAAGTAGGCGGCGGTTCCATGCCTACTCAAGAAATAGCGGCTGTTTGCGTTGCTGTAACAAGCCCCTTTATTTCGCTGAATAAACTAGACGAAAAGCTACGTCTAAGCAACGTCCCTATAATAGGAAGAATCAGCAAGGAACGGTACTTATTGGATGTACGCTGTGTTGAAGAAAAGGACTTTGAATATATTTGCGAAACTTTCAAGCAGATTTTTGAATAGACAGAGGTGGATATGAACGTAATTTTAGGTACGGCAGGGCATATAGACCACGGCAAAACCAGCTTAATAAAGGCCTTGACCGGAATAGACACGGACAGGCTGAAAGAGGAAAAAAAACGGGGAATAACCATAGAACCGGGTTTTGCCTATCTTGATTTACCCTGCGGCAACAGAATGGGTATAGTTGACGTGCCGGGCCACGAACGTTTTATCCATAATATGCTGTGCGGAGCCAACGGAATAGACATAGCCATGGCTGTTATTGCCGCTGACGAGGGCATAATGCCCCAGACTACCGAGCATTTAAGCATACTGTCTTTATTGGAAGTTAAGCACGGGATTGTGGTAATAACCAAAACAGACTTGGTAGACGATGATTGGCTGGAAATGCTTACGGAGGAAATAAGGGATAGGTTCAAGACAAGCTTTTTGGCAGGTGCGCCAATTATTCCTGTTTCGGCTTATTCCGGGCGTGGTTTGGAGGAGCTAAAACACGCTCTGTCTGCTATGGCCTTGAAAGTGGAGGGAAAAAAGACCACAACTCCTTTCCGGCTACCCATAGACAGGGTATTTTCCGTGGACGGCTTCGGTACGGTGGTTACCGGCACATTGACACAGGGCTTTATAAAAGAAAAACAAGATGTAATGCTGTATCCTTCCTTAGAACGTGCCAAGGTAAGAAGCTTGCAGGTACATGGTGAGGCTACCCAAACCGCATACGCCGGTCAACGGGTTGCCGTTAACATTTCGGGTATAAAAAAACACGCCGTAATTAAGGGGCATTGCCTGGCGGCGGTTAACAGTATGAAAAACACCGGTCTGTTGGATGTTAAGCTGAAAATCCCCACAGACACGGAGCGAACCGTTAAGAATTCCTGTCGGGTGCATTTATTCCACGGAACAAGTCAGACTTTGTGCAAAATTATACTCCTAGACCGTGACGAGCTTAAACCCGGCGAAAACGGTTTTGCTCAACTTCGTTTGGAAAACCCACTTGCCGTAAAACCCGGTGACCCGTTTGTAATACGTTTTTATTCACCCTTGGAAACCATAGGCGGCGGAAAGGTTTTGGACGCAAATCCCGTGAAACACAAACGCAACCGCCCGGAAGTTATCAAGGGATTGGAAATAAGGGAAAGCGGCACGACAAAACAAAAGGTTATGCAGGTAATAACGGAATGGAGCAAGCATTTCAAAGATGTTGAATTTATAAAACGAAGCATAGGCAGCGAAAATACAGATGCCGAGCTTAATGAATTAACCCTTGAAAAATCCATAATACGGCTGAATGACAACTTATTTATCTCGGCTGAATATGCAGACAGCCTGCAAAAAATGTTAGTCGCCGCACTTACGGAATTTCACAAGCTTTATCCTTTGAAAAAAGGTATGAATAGGGAAGAAGTCCGCACAAAGTTGGCTAAAAAGGATAAAACAGAAGCCGCTGATTGTCTGGTAAATTTATTTGTAGGTAAAAAGGTCATTAAAAGTCAAGAGGGCTTTATCAGTCTGCCGAATTTTAAAGTTACGCAAAATACTTCTGACAATAAAATAATGGCGGAACTGGAGAAAATATACATAGATGCAGGCTTTGCACCGCCTTTAACGGAGGATGCGGCAAAAAAATATGCCTCCTGCAAGCAGCAGTTTAACGGTGTGCTTTCTTTAATGAAGACTTCCGGAATTTTAGTGGATCTGGACGGGCAATACTGTATGCATAAGGTTCATTGCCAAAAAGCCTTGGATTTATTGAAAGATTTTATAGCCAAGAACGGCGGCATCACTCCGTCTGAATATAGGGAACTGTTGGGCGTTACAAGAAAATATGCGGTTGCTTTGCTTGAGTATTTTGATAAGATAAAGATAACCAAAAAGTTGCCGGATAGGCGGATTTTGAGTTAACATAATAAGTTTTTACATTGGCTTGTGGGAAAGAGGGTGAAATCATGAATAAGGCGGTCAAACTCACAGAGCTTGTAAAAGGCGGCGGATGAGCCTCAAAAATAGGGCCGGGTGTCCTTAAAAATATTCTTTCGGATTTACCCAAAATTCAAGATGACAACCTTTTGGTGGGCTTTGATACGGACGATGATGCGGCTGTGTATCGAATCAGCGATTCTTTGGCTGTAATTCAAACGGTGGATTTTTTTCCGCCTATGGTTGACGACCCTTACACCTTCGGGCAAATTGCCGCCGTTAATGCATTAAGCGATGTTTACGCCATGGGCGGTTATCCGGTGACGGCCGTAAATTTGCTGTGCTTTCCAAAATGTATGGATTTGGAAATTATCAGAGCGGTTTTGGCCGGCGGACATGATAAGGTTCGTGAAGCCGGCGCTGTACTCTGCGGAGGTCATACCATAGATGATGAAAGCCTTAAATACGGCTTATCCGTAAACGGTCATGTGCATCCTGAAAAAATACTTACCAATTCCGGTGCAAAACCCGGAGATTTACTTATTTTGACCAAGCCTTTGGGAACCGGCATTTTAAATCTGGGAGCAAAGGCCGGGGAACTTAACCCTTCCGAATATAAATTTAGCATAGAAGTAATGACCACCCTGAGCAAATACGCCGGCGAGGTTATGCAAAAAAATAAACCCAACGCCTGTACGGATATTACAGGCTTCGGATTTTTGGGTCATGCCTATGAAATGGCGGTAGGTAGCGGTTGTTCATTTGAACTGTTTACCGACAATGTACCTATTATCCCCAAAGCATTGGACTTGGCAAGGCAGGGTTTTGTTCCTGCAGGAGCATACGCAAATAACAGCTATTTAAAGGAATTTATTGACTGGGGTAGATTACCTGCCGATTTATCCGACGTACTCTGTGACCCTCAAACCGCCGGCGGCCTGCTTATTTCTGTACCGGAAAACCGATCTAAAGAATTGCTTTCTATGCTGAAAGAAACCTGTATCTGTGCCGAAATAGTAGGTCAGGTTGTTCCATTACGAGAAAAACACATTATATTGAATTAAAAGGGATATTTCCCAAGCCGGCGAAATATCCTTTTTTGCATTTTATTATTAATAATCTTCTTTCTTTCATGGCTAAATCTTTATGGTATTTGACGAATTATTCATTTTTTCCGCTATAGCATACATGTTCGTTACACTACCTACCGCTAAACTCTCCGTAAGATTATAAAAATTCAAACAAGCTCCACAGGATAATATTTCTGTTCCGGACGACGCCAGTTCCTCCAAACAGGTAAGCACCGGTGAATCCTTCACGGTAAAAAAAACACCGCTGTTTATAAATATTAAACTTGAGGGCTTTTTGTCGGTTTCCGTTAAAGCGTAAATATACGATTTCATAAGGGTAGCACCCAGTTCATCGGCGCCTGTGCCCAATAAATTTGAGGTTATTACAATTGTAAGAGTATCATTTGTCGGCTGTATCTTTAGTTTATCTTCATCTGTATCTTGAATATTTTCTTGATTTTCTCCTTTTGTAAACAAAACCTCAAATATTCCCTTTTCCTTTTCGGTGCATTTCGAATTATACCCCATACTTTGGGCCAATTTTTTAAGGTTCTCGGCTGAAGTTTGGTTGTCTACCACGGTAACAACGCTTTCGCCGGGATATTTAATAAGTATTTTTTTAGTCTCGATAACCGGCTTGGGACATTCCATGCCTTTTGCGTCAAATAATTTCATCTTATTCTCCCGTATTTTTATTCCAAACTTTAAAGGGTGGTTTGTATACCACCCCGTTTATCGCCTATTTATTACGGGTGCTTATTTTTGATGATTGTTGGCACCTGTACAATATTTAGTGTGTAAAATGTGATGAGAAATTTCGCCGTTGGGCTTGCCTAAGTAATCTTCATAGATTTTAGTAATTGCAGGATTTTCGTGTGATTTTCTGAGAGGCAACTCCTTGTCATGGTCGTAGGTAGCCTTGGTTCTTGATTGGTATGCGGCCGGTTTGTCGCTGTCTAAAAGCAGTTTCGGTTGACCGCCGCCGCTTACGCAACCTACGGGACAGGTCATTACTTCTATAAAATGCAAGTCCAAATTACCTTCTTGCAACGCATCCAAGACCGGAACCACGTTTTTCAAGCCCGAAACTATGCCAACTTTTAGTTCCAAATCGCCCACTTTTAAGGTAGCGGTACGGAAACCTTCGCCGCCTCGGACTGCAGTAATATCAATTTCCGGTACAGGTTTGCCTGTAATAAGTTCGTAACCTGTGCGGATTGCCGCTTCCATAACGCCGCCGGTTGCACCGAAGATAGTTCCGGCACCGGTGTAGATGCCCATGGGTTGGTCATAATCTTCGTCCGGCAGGGAATTAAAGTCTATGTTCATTTCTTTCAGCAGATAAGCCAATTCTCTGGTGGTGATTGCAACGTCCACGTCTTTGAAACCGCTGTCTTTCATTTCTTCTCTGTTACATTCAAATTCCTTACAGGTGCAGGGCATTACAGAGACCACGTACATTTTGGAAGGCTCTACGTTGTCAATTTTGGCACCGTAGGTTTTAAAAACAGCACCCATTTGTTGAGGAGACTTACAGCTTGAAAGGTGGTCTTTTAATTCGGGATAATTTCTTTCCAAAAAGCTTACCCAAGCCGGACAGCAGGATGTAAACATAGGCAGTTTGCCTTTGTTTTGGGTAATTCTTTGGATTAACTCCGTGCCTTCTTCCATAATGGTAAGGTCGGCGGTGAAGTTAGTATCGTAAACTCTGTCAAATCCCAATCTTCGTAAAGACGCCGCCAGTTTTTTTGCCGCCAAACTACCCAATTGATTGCCGAAATCTTCTGCTATGCCTACTCTGACAGCCGGGGCGCATTGAACCACGGTGAAAACATTCTTGTCAGCCAAGGCAGCTTTTACCTTGTTTAAATTGCAATTGTTGTATGCAGCAAACAAAGGCTCTTTCACGGTTTCGGGAAGGTTTCTTTCTGCTCTTTTTTTGTTGTAAGCTTCCGGGCCTTGCTCTATAAGTGATAAGTAGGATTTGCATTTTTGCACGCATTGACCGCACATTACGCATTTGTCGTAATCTATTTCTTGGGGCTTGCCCTGTTCTCCGTTTATTGCATAAGCCGGACAAATTTCGGCGCATTCTCTGCAACCGGTACAAATATCCTTGTCTATGTTGATAATCACAGATAACTCCTCCTTTGAACCTTTACGTAATTAATTACACGCCGGCAGTAAGCGTTAAAGCCATGGCAGCCTTGAGATTTTTTTGCTTGCGGTCTTCCGCAAGGTCGATTAATTTAAGAACCTCATGAGGACAGGCTTTAACACAGGCCGGACCGCCTTCCGTTCCGGAACAAAGGTCACATTTAAAGGCAGCTTTTCTTTCTTCGTCGCAATTTAATTGCATAACAGGCTTGCCTTTTTTTGCTATGGGTAAGAGTTCTATGGCACCGAAGGGACAGGCCATCATACAGTTTTTACACCCTATGCACAGTTCTTCGTTTACTGTAACTGTGCCGTCGGTTTTGGAGATAACTTTGGCCGAACAGGAGTTTAAACAGGGTGCATCTTCGCAATGTTTACATTGAACAGGCATACAAGCCTCTTCCAAGCGAGTAAGGTACAGTCTTGGGGTAACCGGAATTTCAACCGTTCCTATAGTGTAGCCTACTTTATTGTCTTTGTTATGTACTGCAAAGCAAGCCAGTTCACAGGCTCTGCATCCTGTGCAACCGCTTTTGTAAGCCGCAACAAAGGAACCTAATTGGTTATTCATACTATTCCTCCAATACAAATTCGGTACTTGTAAGGCGAAAACAAAAAATCCTTTGAAAGGTTGTACTCTTTATGGCAAATATGGGTTAATAGCCGAAGCATGGTTCAGTCTTTTTTTTTTACTTCTTCCTTATATACTTCCTCACCTAAATCCACACGTCCCGGATGGGTGTAGACATTCATTCTTTCGCCTCTGATAAAGCCCACCAAGGTCATACCGGCTTTTTCGGCTTTTTCCACGCTTAAACTTGAAGGAGCCGACTTGCACAGAACCATAGGAATGCCTGCCGTACTTGCTTTGGAAAGCATATCGTAAGAAAATCTGCCGCTTACCACCAAGATTTTATCCCTAAAGTCTATACCGGTAAGTAAACAGTGTCCTACCGCCTTGTCTACGGCATTATGCCTTGCTACGTCCTGCATAACCACAACCGGATTATCATGGTCAAAAATCCCTACGGAATGCACTCCGCCGGTTTGCGTAAACAGCTCGGAGGGTTGCAAATGTTTATCCATAATTTCATAGATGGTGGGTATTTTTACGAGCAGTTGTTTTTCAAGGGGTGGTAATTCTTTTTTTACGGGATTATCCGAAAGTTGTATATATGCGTCTTTTTGGTCCGGGGTTAACTCCACGGAAACTATATCCTCTTTGCAGGTGATTTTTTCCTTGTTAACCAAATGACCTATACATAATTCTTTCAGATACAGAGGTGTAGCGTATAAAGAAGTAAAAAATTCGTTGTTTATATAAACGTTGATTTGATGCTCAACTATTAAAATATCGTCTTCTGTCTTAACTTGTTCTCCGTTTACTTTTATAAGCCTTTTTGTAATAAAAGGTTCTGATACAGCCATTGTCTACTCTCCTTTATTTTGGAATATAAATTATGTCACAAGAGCAGTCAGAGTCGGTTTTTTCCGGAAAGGATTATATGGTTCCGGAAAATTTAAATTTTATAGCTTTGGTAAAAATTATGACCGTATCGAACAATCGGTATCAGACCGTTGCAACTCAATACCGTCATTGTTTAAAAGCTTTGAGGAAACTTGGAGGTTTCCTCAAAGCCGGATAGCCCTGTTATTTTAATTGAGATAAAGACATGGCAGCAGCGGTACGTTTGCTTGCAACGGAGTTTTGGATGGCTTCTTCTGTCACCAGAGTTAAGCATGAAGTTGGGCATACTTTAACACAGGCCGGGCCGCCTTCTACACCTTTGCAAAGGTCGCATTTATTGGCAACTATACGCTCGCTGTTATCAGCTTGTTTTTCGCCCTTGCTTGATTCAACCATATCTATGGCACCGTAAGGACAGGCTATCATACAGGTTTTGCAGCCTATGCATTTGTCTGTATTGATAATAACCGCATCGTCGGTCTTGGAAATGGCCGCCGTTGGGCAAGCGTTCATACAAGCGGCGTTTTCGCAGTGCTTGCATTGTACCGGAACGGAGATAGTAAGGGTTTTTACTACGTCAAGTTTGGGATTAAAAACATATTCGTCGGGATCCATGTAGAAGATTTTGGTACCCTCATGTGCAATAACGCATCCTATCATGCAGGTTCTGCAACCTATGCATAAATCCGGATTACCTTTTACAAAGCGAGTCATACTTCTACACCCCCTTTGGTCTTTTTAATGCCCATATTTTTTCTGATGTCCTCGTAAGATTCCTTGACGTATTTTTCAGCCCAAGCTTGGTCTTGGATTTTTTCAAGTCTTACGGCACAGTACTTGTATTCGGGAGTATTGCTGACAGGGTCCAAATAGGCTGTGGTAAGCTCGTTGCAGGCTCCTATCCACCATTGATAGGTCATATAGGTTGCACCTTGCTTAACACGTTCTGTAGGCATAACTCTGGTTATGGTGCTTCCTCGTTTGGAAACAACCTTTATGAGTTCGCCCTGTTTAACGCCCATTTTTTCGCAGTCTTCGGGGTTCATTTGAATCCAGCCGGGTTCGTCTTCCAGTTTAGACAAGGCACGACAGTTACCGGTCATGGTACGTACGGAATAATGGCCAACTTCCCTTACGGTTGATAAAGTATAGGGATATTGGTCGTTTTCCGTTTCACAAGGAGGACGCCATTCGGCGGCAAAGAAATTGGCCTTGCCGTTTGCAGTGGCGAATTTGCCGTCTTTGTGGAGGAATTTTGTGCCCTTGTCTTCCGGGGATTCGTCACGGCAGGGCCATTGTACACAGCCTTGAGCCTCGATTTTTTCGTAGGTTGCTCCTTTGAAAGAAGGTGTAAGGCTACGCATTTCGTCCCATATTTCTTTGGTATCGTTATATTTCATGGGATAACCCATGGCTGTGGAAATTTCGCAGATGATTTCCCAGTCGGTTTTTACGTCGCCCTTGGGTTCTACGGCTTTGCGTACTCTTTGGAAGCCACGGTCAGCACAGGAGTAAATTCCTTCGTGTTCACCCCAAGAGGTTGAGGGTAAGATTACATCTGCGTGTAAGGCGGTTTTGTTCATGTAAATATCTTGAACTATGACAAAGTCGATTTTGTCAAGGGTTTCTCTGATTTCGTGAAGATCGGGGTCGGATTGAGCCGGGTCTTCGCCGAAAATATAGTAAGCATGTATTTGTTTGTTTACGTCTTTTTCCTCAAGTACACGGCGAGGAACGTGGGTAATAGGGCTTCCTACCTTGTCGGACAAGGGAACGCCCCAAGCCTTTTCGAATTTTTCCCTTACGGCATCGTCGGTTACGCTTTGATAACCGGGATAACAGTTGGGCAAGGCACCCATGTCGCAGGCTCCCTGTACGTTGTTTTGCCCACGTACCGGTCCTATACCGCAATTGGGTTTACCGAAGTTGCCTGTCATAAGAGCAAGGCTTGCAAGACCTTTAACCACGTCTACAGCTTGGGCAAACTGGCATACGCCCATTCCGTAAAGTATCATGGAAGTTTCGGATTTTGCATAGGCTCTTGCGGCTTCACGAATAACATCGGCCGGAACTTTGCAGATGGTTTCGGCGTATTCGGGAGTATATTTTTCAACAATTTGTTTGTATTCTTCAAAATTAAGAGTGTTATCGTCAATAAATTTTTGGTCTTGAAGACCTTCTGAAATAATGACGTTTCCTATGGCATTGACCAATGCCATGTTTGAGCCGCCTTTGAGTTGCAGATGTATGTCCGCAATCCTTGCGGATTCCGTAACTCTGGGGTCACAAACAATAATTTTGGCGCCTTTTTGTTTTGCCTTAACGATTCTGGCGGCAACTATAGGATGAGAGTCGGCTCCGTTATAACCGAATATAAACAGCAGCTTTGCATCCTCAATTTCCGGCAGACTCATAGACATTGCACCGCTTCCCAATGAATACAGTAGACCCGCTACTGATGGAGCGTGTCAAACACGGGCGCAGTGGTCCACATTGTTGGTACCTATACATGCACGCATAAATTTTTGCATGATATAGTTGGCTTCGTTACCCGGGCCACGGGCAGAGCCGGTACCCATAATAGAATCGGCACCGAATTTTTTCTTGATTTCGCTGAGACGTTTTGCAGTGTATTTAATGGCCTCGTCCCATTCTACCTCTGTCAAAACTCCGTCTTTGCAAATCATGGGCTTGGTGAGCCTTTTGGTCAAAATTTGTGGGTCGTTTAAGAAATCCCAACCGTAATGACCTTTAAGGCAGAGATTACCTTCGTTGGTTCTGCCGTTAGCCGGGGTTGCGCTTATAATTTTATCGTTTTCTACATTAAGATAAAGTTGGCATCCGGCACCGCAGTAAGGGCAAGTAGTCAAAACTTGTTTAGTGCCCATAAAACGTCCTCCTTTTCCGGGGCGTATTGTTATTTTATGATACAACGATACTATAATTAGGAAAAATTTCCGGTAAATATTTATACAGGTAAACCGGGGTAACTTTACCCTCAAGTTTTATGTAAGCTAATATGTATGCCGGGAAATACCTTATTAATCATATTTTCATTGATTTATCAAAAAGAATAACAATAAGCTCCAAGTTTTTGTGGCTTTGAAAACCCGGCGAACAGAAAGTTAACATAACTTTAAGGACCGAAATTTTCTTTTTGGTTACTGTTTATAAAATAACCAAGATAAATTATAATAATTTACAACGAATATGTCAACACATTAATAATATGTTAAATATTTTACTAATTAAAGCATAACATAATGTTATTAATTTGTTAACAAATTTAGATAATAGGTTAAAAATTTATCATGCCAACAGTTTTGTAGAATTTGTATAGAGTAATTTAACATAATTGCCGGAAATTTCTCAGATATAAATAGTTATGTTAAAATATTTAACTAATGATGTATACATAAAATTGGATAAATTGTTAACAATAAATAAAAAATGCATGGTGAAGATGGTTAAGTATTTAACATTAAGGTATCTATATGCATCATTGTTTTGTTCAATTTTGAT
>CAYMOU010000034.1:0-24467 GCA_964392115.1 uncultured Defluviitaleaceae bacterium
ACTAATTCCATTTAAAACAGTAGATAAAAATTTGCAATTTAGACAAAGATTCAAGAATAATTTGTAAATTTTTATCCTTCATTAAATATGGAATCAGTATAAAATACTTCAAGAGGAAGTGACAACTGATATGGACACGGCTTCAATGGTTTTAGGTATTATTGGTTTAGTATTTTGGGTTGTTCCGCTTTTTGGGTTGCCCATAAATATTGTGGGGCTTTGCCTTGCGGTTTCTGCCAAAAAGAAACAGCCCTCCGGAAAGGCAACTGCCGGTTTGGTAATGTGTATTGTGGGTTTGGCTTTAACGGTGGTAAGCGGGGCATTGGGTGCCTATTTCGGCTCAATGATGCGATTTTACAGATAACAGTACAACAAAATTATGTACATAATCCCGTTAGTGAATAACGGAACTTTGTTGATTTAATATTTAATCAGACTGTACGTCCGAAAAAAATTTCATAACGGACAGCAAAATAAAATACCGCCTATCATTAAGCTTTGTGATAGGTGGTATTTTATTTCTCAAAATATGTTGGCTCTTAATCCTTTAAATTTGATTGAGACGACACGGATTTTCTGAAAATAAGACGGGCAAGGGCCTTGCCGTCGAAGGGAATAAGCGGCCATAAGTATTTACGGCGTTTATCCAGGGTTTCTGTGGTGATTGTTATAATAAATATGACCAAAATACCGGCCAAAAAACCCCACAGTCCGAAAAATCCAGTTAAAATCAATAAAAACAGTCTAAATATACGCATGGCTGAACTGAATTCTATATTGGGTATGCAATATAAAGATACGGCGGACAGCGCCATATAGAAAATGGTTTCCGGTACGAAAAAACCTACCTTTATGGCAAATTCACCCAAAAGCAAGCCTCCTATAATACCAAAGGCACCGCCCAAATAATTGGGTGTATGCAGTGATGACATTCTGAGCAAATCAAAGCCGAATTCCAAAATTAAGAACTGCACAAACAGGGGTATAGATGATTTTTCCTTTGCACCGATAACACTCAGAAACTTGGGCAGATACTTTTGGTTTTCCGCCAGAAGCAGCCACAAGGGCGATAAAAACAAGGATACGAACATAGTGATAAACCTTATAAATCGGTAATACGTTCCCACCAGAGGATTTTGGTAATAATCTTCGGCAAATTGGGTGAAATAAAACAAAGTTGTTGGTGTTATCATTACCCCGGGAGAAGTATCAGCCAAAATAAGAATATGGCCTTCAAATAAATAAGAAGCGGCTATATCCGGCCTTTGGGTGTACTTTATCTGGGGCAGAGGATTGTACCATTTCTTCTTTAGCAGCAGTTCGTCCAAGCTTTTTTCCGGCATTACCAGAGATTGTATTTTTATGGAATCTATTTTCTTCCTTAGATTGTTCAGCAAATTTTCGTCAACACTGCCCTTTATATACGCCAAACAAACGTCGGTTTTAGAGTCAGTACCCACAGCCTTCATTTCGAAGACCAGCTTGGGGCTTCTTACCCGTCTGCGTATTAATGCAGAGTTGAAAACAATGGTCTCAACAAAGCCGTCCTTCGAAGCACCGGTTACCTTTTCATTCTCCGATTCCTCCGGGCCTCTGGCCGGGTATTCCCTTGCATCTATGATTATGCCTTCTTCTTCGCCCTCTACCAGCAAAATGACAGAGCCGGAAAGAACCGCCGTTTCCAGCTCCTCAAAGGTGGTAAAGGGATTTGTTTCGATATAAGCTATTTTACTCTTTATCAATTCTTTAATATAGTCTTGACTTTGCGGCTCATACTTCATGTGTTGCAGATGGTCCACCACAAAATACATAACTTGATCCTTTGCAAAACCATCCGCAAAAATTAAGTAGCCGTCTCTTTCGCCTACCCTTATATCACGGCCTATTAAATCAAAGCTTTCGTCTATGGGCAAACGCTGTTTGATTGCGCCTATATTTGCCTTTAGATCCTTGTACAGATTTATGCCGGCCACCTCCCTACCTAAAAAAAGTAAAATCCCCTTGGTTTAGCCGTTCTATGGAATAATTAATACGTCTTACGGCCTCGTCTCCGGTAGTTCCGCCTTGAATATATGCAATCAGCCTTGATTTATCCGGATTGCTTAAACTGTCATAATTTGAGCGTGCCGGGGCATTGTTCATAAGTTCCAACCCAAAACCCACCGGTATATCCGGAGCACCCGGATTTGGGTTCTTACCCATTCCGATAAATGATTCCTTGCTTTCCATCTATATTCTCCTTAAATTTTCGGTGAATTTATTTTGATGTAAAACTGCCGAATTTATACAAACCGGAGATATAGGGATTGCAGAACATTTCCTAAGAAATATACATCACGTAAACAAGGCAATAAAAAAACAGGGGTAAACCCTGCATCGGTTAATATATCACGTCTTTTTCTGTTAGTTCTTCAGCATTGGAATAACGTTCCTTATTCAAGACAACCGGTTTGTTTCTTTTCTCCCTTAAATCCTTAGTATACAGCAAATGTTTATCCATAGCCTCACCGGCCTTTTTTTCGTCTCTTTCATACAAGGCTTGATATATCATGCAGTGTTGGTCGTGAAGGCATTTGAATACCCTCAAATCTTTTGATCCCTCTTCTTGTGATAGGCGTATGGATTGGTACAGCAATGATTCTATGCATTCCCGAAATGCACTGATTAAAGAATTTTCAGCCATGTCACAAACGGTTTTATGAAAGCTTGCGTCCAATTTTGTTCTTGCATCTATATCCTTTTCGGTTTGCATGGACTTTAAAATTCCCTTTAGTTTTAGCATCTTTTCGGGCATCTTTGCAGAATTCTTTGCCGCCGCTTTTGCACAGAAAGTGCCGAATAATTTTCGCATTACAAAAATCTCTTCTTCAAGTATTTGGTTTCCCAAAATTATGGGTACTATAAGATTTACAAAGGGCATGAAATTAACATTGGTAATAAATGAACCTTCGCCGGATTTTATTTCCACCAAGCCTAAGGCCTCCATCACACTTAATGCTTCTCTTAAAGAACTCCTGCTGACTCTTAGATTTTCTGCCATAATGCGTTCCGGGGGTAGTTTGTCACCGGGTTTGACTTTGCCCTCTGTTATCAATCTGACAAATTGCTCTATAATATTCTGATAATTCTTCTTATTTTGTATAGGTTCAAAATTCATAGCCCACCCCGTATTCTTCGTTTTGGTATATTTAACTATAAAATTAATCAAATAACGCAAATATTTGTTTGAATTACTATACTATTAAATATTTACCATGTCAACCAAAATATTATATTTTACATAAATTTCATAAATTCTGTAATAATAAAATTGTCGGTTTATACCGACGTAAAGGCTTTTTTCAACTTTTAAAGAAATTGTGTAAGTAAGTAAGCATTGACTATGTTAAAAATTCTTTCAAACCCGGACAAGTATTTTTTACACGAAAAGGTAACTTTATAAATCAGCGGTGTGTTACTTTTGTTCTCCGGTTAAAATCATACCCCTGCATAATTTTATAGGTATTGCCATCGTTTAATACTGATTCCATTTAAAACAGTAGATAAAATTTTGCAATTTAGACAAAGATTCAAGGATAATTTGCAAATTTTTATCCTTCATTAAATATGGAATTATTGTATTAATTATGTTTCTCGGGTTTTGAAAGAATTGAATTTAAAGAAGGAGTAAGAGTATGCTGAAAAAGACTATTGCTTTACTGACAGCTTTGATTTTGACCTTTAGCTTTGCCGGGTTTGTATCTGCCGCCGAATATGCTGATACAGGCAATCATTGGGCAAAAGAGAACATTTACAAATGGAGCGAACATAACGTTCTAACCGGTTCTAACGGGCAATTTCGTCCCAATGACCCCATGACCCGAGGAGAACTTGCTGTTGTTCTTGACAGAGTGTTCGGGTATAAAGAAGTTTCAACCGAAAAATTCACCGATTTGGAAGAAGGCTTCTACACCGAATCCGTCCTCAAAGCTGTAGCTGCAGGTGTTTTGAACGGTTCTGACACAAAAACCATAAGCGCCGGTCAAAAACTTACCAGACAAGATGCAGCAACCATATTCGCAAGAGCCTTGCATTTGGAAAATGCAGCTACTTCAAACGAAGAATATGCAGACAACGGGGAAATTTCCGATTATGCAAAACCTGCGGTTTATGCTATGTTACATGCCGGTTATATGACCGGACGCCCCGGAAAAATGTTTGACCCCAAGGCAGACATTACCCGTGCGGAAGTTGTAACTGTATTAAGCAAAGCCATTAAAGGTTATTGCAACATACCCACTACAGTTTCCCAAGACATTAACGGCACTGTGGTAATAGCTTGCCCCGATGTTACTTTGCGAGACCTTACTGTTACCGGAGACTTGATTATAGCCGAAGGCCTTGGCGAAGGTGCGGTTACTCTTGACAACGTAGTTGTTACGGGTAATACCTTTGTACGTGGCGGCGGCACTAAATCCGTTATAATTACCGGTAAAAGCAAATTAAAAAACATTAACATTAAAAAAGCCGGTAATGCCGTATCCTTAAAAATCGACAAAACCGCAAACGTGGCAAAAGTGAATGTTTTGGGTGGCAAGGCCAACCTTCAAGGTACAGCCGACACCGTAAATATTTCGGGAAATGCTGTTTTTGCAGCGGTTTCTGCAAATATTAAAAATATGGACGTTACAGGCAAGGCAAGCGTAACAGTAGGCAAAGGCTCAACCGTAGATACTCTGGCGGTAACCAAAGAAACCGATGCTGTAAACCTTGTGGTTGAAGGTACTGTTACAACACTGGAAACTGAAGGCAAAAATACTGCCATTCAAGTAGTCAGCGATGCAAGAGTCGATACTCTCATAGCCGGTTTAAGCTCTGTCGGTGCTACCATCAGAGTAGAAGCCAAAGGAAGAATCGGCTTAGTAACCGCAAATGCAGCTACCTCCATTGTTAATAACGGTACTATCACAAAGGTAGATGCCAAAACTCATGGTACTACCATAAGCGGTACTACACCCGGCACAACAACCGGTAACAGCACCGGCGGTTCCGGCGGTACTACAAACAACACTACCGACACCGAAAGCAGCAGCCCAAGAATCAGTCCTTCCGCATACACCGTTAACAATGTAGCGGCTACAACTCCCTTAACAGTTATGCCCGGTGATGCCTTGGAAGCTTTGTTTAGATTAACTAACTACAGAGGCACCGAAATTTATATAGAATCTACCCTAGTTGTTGGCGGCACAGAAAGCGTTGTATTACAAAGAACCCTTACAGAAGCGGAAATAACCGAATTCAAATCACCCGGTCTCAGAATTGGGGTTGCAGTACCGGCTGATATAACCCCGGGCTCTCATAAATTTACAGCCACAGCTTATACAAACGACACCAAGAGCAGAAGAATTGCCGCTGCTACTGTAACATTTACCGTTGCAGATAATACCGCAACCGTTCCGGCACCTCAAATGACTGTAACAGTTGATGGTCTTGCTTATACAAACGGTCAACCTATAGCCAATACCGCCGTTGTATCTGTTGAGTTCGGAGCCTCCGCCGAATCTGTATTCTATACCACCGACAGCTCTCAACCAACCGCAACAAACGGTACAGAAATAACAACCGACGAAACTAACCGTACCTTGACTTTCAGCACAACAAACTTAGCCGGCGAAACAGTGGTATTAAAAGCCGTTGCGGTTTCCGATACAGCTACTTCCTCGGTAGTAAGCAGAACCTTTACCTTCCTGCCGGAAGAATACTCACTTACCCTACCCACCGGCGTTACAGACGGCACTGTTGATGCAACAATGCCCAACGGTATATTTGACACCGGTAAATATTCATACAATACTGCGGTTACCGTAACCGCCATCCCGGATATGGGTTTCCAAGTAGATACTTTCGAAGTAAACGGTGTACCCGAAACCTTAACCGGTGACCAATTTACATTTAATATTACCGAAGACACTGTTGTTAACGTAACATTTGTAAGTATGTAATCCCGAGCAATAAAGGTCACGAAATTTTCGTGGCCTTTTTTGTGAAATTAAACCAAAACCAACACGGTTTTATCTTGTTATTACAGTTAACTTCCGGTATATTGTTAGTAAATATATGCATTACATAACAAATTTTATTGAGAGGCGGTTTTGGAATGAAAATAGAAATATGGTCGGATTTTGCCTGTCCTTTTTGTTATATAGGAAAGCGTATGCTGGAAAAGGCCTTGGAGGAATTTGAAGATAGGGATAAAATCAACGTGGTATACAGATGTTTTCAATTAAACCCTAACGGGCAAAAAATCAGCGGAGTAAGTTATGCGGAGCTGATTGCAAAAAAATACTCAATGCCCTTGGATGAAGCAAAATTCACCGTAGAACAAATGACTCAATATGCCGCAAGCGTTGGCTTGGTTTTTAACCTTGACAGCATAATCCACGCAAATACCATGAACGCCCACCGTCTTACACTTTATGCCCGAAGAGTGGATAAAGAACAGAAAACCGCTGAAAGACTGCTAAAAGCATATTTCACAGAATCTCTGGATATAAGTGAGCCGGAAGTTTTGGTAACCTTAGCGGAAGAAGTAGGCTTAGACAAGGAAAAAGTAAGGGAAATATTCACGAGCAACTTCTATACCTCGGAGGTTTTAAGCGATTTAAAAGAAAGTGCCGCCTTGGGCATACATTCCGTTCCATATTTTGTGTTTGATAAAAAATTTACCCTTTCCGGTGCCAAACCTGCCCGGGAGTTTTTAGCTGTATTATCAAAGTTGAAAAATTCTTGATTCTCGGAAAAGGGTGCTGAAAATTGAATAAAGATTCGAATATCAATGAGAATTATTGCGAAGAACTCTTTGTAAAATTAAGTGACGGTTTAAAAAAAGAAACAATAGGCTACGAGGATTGGTTTGAGTTTGCGGAATTGAAAGCAAAAATAAGGGTTGCTTCATTGCAAAGCAACCGTACCTACGACTTTTCCGTTGCGGAAGATAAGTTTCAAAAATTTCTTTTGGATGAATACGGAAATCTTTCCGAGAAGCACGAGGAAGGTTATCCCTTAATGCTACCCAAAGTAATTAAACATATTGCCGGAAAATACGAAAAAACCGCTTTAATTGTTTTGGACGGAATGTCCCTGTTTGATTTTGAAATAATTAAGCTTTATTTTAAAGGTATAACCTACAACTACAGTAAATCTTTTGCCGTAATACCTACCCTTACACCGGTATCAAGGCAATGCCTTTTAAGCGGAAAATACCCCAAAGATTTGGACGAGCCATTTAGTCTGAAACAAGAAGAGGAACTGTTTAGAGAAGTTCTTCAAAAACTAGGCTACCATTCCCGGGAAATCTTATACTCAAAGGAATATAACCCACAAATACATCCCGAAACCAAGTTTGCGGCGGTTATTTTAAAGGACTTTGACGACACCCTGCATAATCAAACCGGCGGTATGCAGGCTCAAGTAAAGGAAATTTACTCCTATGCCCGGTCGGGTAGGTTGCAAGCCTTAATTTCGCAACTGACCGGCAAGGGTTTTAAGGTGTATTTAACAGCCGACCACGGCAATACAGAAGCCATAGGTTTGGGCGAATACCGGGTAGGTGTACATATAGAAACGAAATCAAAGAAAATTATTCTATCAAATAATGCAGAATTAGACCGAAGCCTTTGGGCAAATGCTAACCTGATTAAATATCCGCCTTATTATCTTGACGAAAAGTACACATATTTCTTGTGTAAGCCCGGGTTTTCCTTTGACAAAGAGGGGTTATCCGTATTTACTCACGGAGGAATGTCTTTGGATGAAGTAATCGTACCGTTTGTTGAAATAACCGGTGTTGACCGGTAGTCAAATAAACTATTATTATGGAACAGGAAAGGAGAAAGACTATGGGTAAATTAATTGCTTGGATCTGCATATGCGCATTGCTGATTACACTTACACCGCAACTTGCCTTTGCAGCAAATGAACCCCTAACGGCAACCGGCTCTTCGGCTATAGAAAACGGCTGGCGTTACAAAACAGACACACAAAATACCTATGCGATTGTTGAGAAATACGCCGGAGATATACCCGGTGACGGAATAGTTACGGTTCCCAGCGAATTGGGAGGAAAACCCGTTAAATTTTTGGGATACGAAATATTGGGTGGCAATTTGCAACCGGTATCACTTTTCAGCGCTGCTTTACAGAAAGAGATTAAGGCGCTAAACCTACCTTCATCAATAGCACAAATCTCAGAAAATGCCTTAAGCGGCCTTTCATCATTAGAAGAGATAAACATTCCGGATGGTACAGATTTTAAATCTGTGGATGGCGTACTTTTCAGCAAAAATAACAGTCCTGAACAGCTTTTATACTATCCGGCATCAAAAACAACAACTACATACACAATCCCGGCAACTACCATTGAAATTGCTACGGAAGCCTTTGCCGGAAGCAAATACCTTAAACAAATTACCATCCCTGCAACGGTAACATCAATAGGAGATAGCTTGTTTAAAGATTCACGCTCCTTGGAAAGAGTTGTTTATGAAAACTCACTGTCTACTCTACCCAGTCGCACCTTCCAAGGCTGTCAGATTCTTACATCGGTAACCTTTCCCGCCGGACTTACGGAAATCGGCTCATCTGCATTTGAAGGTGCACTTTCTCTGGAAACAATAAAAATTCCAAATTCGGTGAGAATCATAGGCGATTATGCTTTTAAGGGTTGCGTAAGCCTAAACAAAATATCGTGGGAAGGTAACTCAACAACAGCTATAGGTTCCTTCGCCTTTACGGAAACAAAGGCACTTAGGAGTGTAACCCTACCAACAGGTTTAACCTCCATTGAAGAAGGAACCTTCCGTTCTTCGGGATTAAGAACGGTAAAAATACCACCAAGCGTTACGAAAATAGGCCCCAATGCTTTTTCCCATTGTCAGGATTTAACCCTTGTGAGCCTGCCTTCCACAAAACTTGAAATTTGGATTGGTGCCTTTTCGTATACGCCGTCTTTAACCGGTATTGATTTTGACTCTACACAATCTATTGTTATTGATGAGCTTGCTTTTGCTTCCTCCGGTCTTGAGCGTGTGAATTTGACGGATAAAGTCTCGGAAGTTGGGGCAAACAGCTTTGCAGTATGTAAAAACCTTAAAAATATCAGTATCCAAAGCAATATTCAATATCTTCCTATAGGCATTTTCTCATCTCTTGCAGCCTTGGAGAAGGTATACATTCCGGAGACCGTTGTAACAATAGATGACCGTGCATTTGCGTGGAACAGTTCTCTGACTGAAGTTTATTTCACGGGAAATGCTCCGTCGTGGGGAATTAATGGCGTGAATGCTTTTTACGGTGCAGCACCCGGCTTTAAGGTATACTACCCCACCGGCAACACAACCTTTAATCTTAAAGACGGTAAGTGGAAGGGTTATCCGGCAGAAGAGTATTCCACCGATAATTTGCCCGGTACATATAATTTGACGTTAACTGCCGGTAGCGGAGGCTTAATAGTTGGTGGTGTTTCCGGCAATTATGCACCCGGTGAAAAAATTACTGTACGTGCCCAAGCATTACCGGGCTATAAGTTTGCCGGCTGGAGCAACACAAGCGGCGGTAATTTTGAGAACGCATATTCCCCGACAACCCTTTTCACAATGGGCAGTTCAAACACAAATGTTTCTGCTAACTTTGTTTCTGCAACATCGGCTGAAATACCTGTATTTGTACAAAGCCCTGAAGGCTCTGTCACCGTAACAAAGGGCCAAGTACCGGACGTTTTGCGTTTCCCGGCAGAAGTTTCCGACGGTGGTACAATTACCTACCAATGGTACAGGAACACCGCCAAAAGCAATTCGGGCGGAACAGCCCTTGCCGAAGCAACAAATATTTCATACCTGCCTTCAACTTCCCAAACGGGAACTTTTTACTACTATGTTGTTGCAACAAACAACAATTCCGAAGCACCAACCACAAAAACCGCATCCGCAACAAGCAGCGTTATAGAGGTTAAGGTTACAGATGCAATAAATGCGGCTGCTCCCGTTATAAGAGACAATATTTCGGGCAGTGCATCTTATGCAAAAAACGCTACTGTCCCCGAACTTAAAATATTTGCATACGCACCGGATTACGGGCAAATAAGCTATCAGTGGTATAAAAACACAATAGCCGGCACAGCAGGCGCTACGGCCATAGAGGGTGCAACCGCCCGGTCATACACACCGCCTTCCGACACCCAAGGAACCTTCTATTATTATGCTGTAGCTTCGAATTACAACAAATTTGCTTCAGGCAACCAAATTGCTTCCGAAACAAGCGGTATAAAGACCATAATAATCACTAGCGGTAATAACAACAGCTCAAACACTACGCCCGGAGGATCAACAGCAAATCCTGCAAACACCCCAAAACCTGTTAGCACAACCATTGAAACCAAGGTTGAAATATCAAACGGTATTGCAAAGGTTACGGTTAATTCGAATACGCTTAATACCGCCATTGATAAAGCCTTTTCAGACCGGGGTAAATCAGACGCACCAATCAAAATTACAATTAATGCCACCGACAGCAACGAGACAAAAGTCAGCGATATAAAAGAATTTGAATTCATACTGCCTACAGCATCCCTTAAAAAGCTTTACGAAGCAGGTAAAGCCGGAGAGCTTGAATTAAAAACACCTATAGCAACCACTTCCTTAGATAGCAAGGCACTTGAAGAAATATGTGCAAATTCCGGCACAGAGGTTATTTTCACTGTCAAGTTAATTAACAACAATGAGCTTTCCGACGCTCTTAAAAACACCTTAAAAGACAGCCCTGTTTATGACTTTACCATCAAAAGTCAAGGCAAAAACATAACAAGTTTGGGCAAAGGAAGAGCAAAAATTACTTTGCCTTACGTTTTAAAGAACGGTGAAGCTTGGAGTAATATTGTTGTAAATTATGTCAGCAACAGCGGTAATTTGACTGTGGTTAAGGAGTCTAAGTTCATCGATACGGAGAACACGATTAAATTTATCACCAACCATTTTTCCATGTACTCTATCGGCAGCAACCCGCTTACCTTTACCGACATCAACAACCAATGGTACGCCACACCGGTGGACTTTGTTACCTCTCACGGTTTGTTTGCAGGAATGGGCGACGGAACCTTTTCCCCGGAAACCACTATGACAAGAGGAATGTTTGTAACGGTTCTTGCAAATCTTGAGGGCAAGGCTTCGGATTCGTCCTATCCCAACATTTTCAGCGATGTTGACCCGGTTAAATACTATGCAAAACCCATAGCTTGGGCGGCGGCAAACAAAATTGTATCCGGCGTCAGCCAAGGAAAATTTGCTCCCGATGCAAAAATCACCCGTGAAGAAATGGCAGTTATGCTGGACAGCTACATCAGGTACAAGGGCATATATATTGATAAAACCCAAATGAAGCCCTTTGACGACATTGAAGTTATCAGCCCTTGGGCAAAAAAAGGCGTTGAGTCACTTCAAAGCTACAGAATAATAGTGGGTGATAACAACAAATTTGCACCTAAGGACAATGCAACCCGTGCGCAAGTTGCGGCAATTTTTCTTAATTATATAGACGCATTATTAAGGTAGGAGGGTAATTTATGTTCAAAAGAAACAGAAGCTTTATGGGTTTACTGCTTGCGCTTGTTCTTGCGTTTGCTCTTTTGCCCGTGCAGACAATCGCCGCACCGGTTTTAAACAAATACGCTCCGTATACCGCTCAAAGAGCAACGGCTACACCGACCGATGACGTTTTAAAGACTTTTAACAATACACGGACGTCCGGTTTCGCCGGGGAAAGCGGCGGAACGGTTGAACAAACCAAAAGTTTTCTAACAGACAAACAACGAGAGTTGATTAAACAACAAAAATCCCGGCAAACAGCAGGCGGGCTTGTAGGCTTTACAGGTGAATATGAGCTTAACAACCCGAATAAAACCGTGAAAATCATTGTAGAACTTGCTCATCCGCCTGCAGAGGTAGCCGCTGCATATGCGGCGTATGAAAACAGGCCGGTTACATACAGTTCGCTGGATAATGCGGCAAAAGAAGATAAATTTCGTTTTTACGAGGACCTTGACCGTATTTTGCCTATGCCTATGAACGGTTCAGGCTCCTATGAGGTTACGGCTGACTGGAGTACGGCAATTAACGGTGTTGCCGTTACTCTGCCTGCCTTTGCCGTGGAAGAGCTTGCAAAAAGCCCGGCAGTAAAAGCTATTTATCCCGATCGTATAGTGTCTGTAAGCGATACTACAGACGAAAGCGTTAGCGAAAACCCTACCATAACCGACGGAGCTGAAAATACTCCGCCGGAGGAAAATACAAATGAAAGGTCGGACGAAAATTCAGACGAAGAGCTTGACGAATCGGAAGAGGAAAATCGGGATGAAGAGCTTGATGAAGAACAGGGCGACCAACCCGAAAAGGACAAGGTGCAGGAGCCTAAAGAATTACTTAGGCCAAACCTGTTTGCAACACCCGGAACCGGCCCGGGCGTAACAATGGGCATGGACGACACAAGAGAACAGCTTGGTGTCGATCGCCTTCACGGGCAGGGTTTATCCGGCGAAGGGGTTAGTGTTTTGGTAATTGATACAGGCATAGATTATAACCACCCCGATCTAAAACATGTTTATAAGGGCGGCCTTAACTTTGTAAACTATCCACCCTTGCAAAGAGCAGAAGACGACCCAATGGAAACCACTTACAAGGACTGGCTTAATATCCCGGATTATGACCGTCCGGAGGAAACCGTAAATGACTTAACATTCTACACAAGCCACGGAACACATGTTGCCGGCATAATTGCGGCAACCGGCGAAAACAGCCCTGTTTCTGCCTTGGGTGTAGCTCCAAAGGTAGACCTGTATGTTTTCCGTGCCTTGGGCCCTTATGGCTCCGGTGAAACTTCATGGATTGTTTCTGCACTAGACAAAATACCCAATTACAATGTAGATATAGATGTTGTAAATTTGTCCCTTGGTGTTCCGTCAGACGACCCTCTTGATCCAAATTCAATTGCGGTTAACAACGTAATGCTGATGGATTCCGATATAGTATTTTGTGTTGCAGCCGGTAACTCGGGGCCCAATCTTAGAACCCTGGGTTCTCCTGCTGTTTCGCCTTTAGCTATAACCGTGGGTAACGGAACAACACCTGTAACAGGCGGAAGATTTACTGCTGTTAGCGGCGAAAAAACAGTGGTGCTGAACAAGTTTTTCACAGACTGGGTAAGCAAATTCCAGCCTGACGGAACCGGTGCTTATGTAAGCAACTATACTCATCTCAACAACACAGACGGTCAAATGAAGCTTGTTGCAACGGCACTTGATGATAACGGTAACCCGGTAGGTTATGGCTATAGTACTGAATTTACAGATGAAGTCAAATCAGCCGTTGCCGGAAACGTAGCTGTTGTGCTAAGAGGTAACTATTTTGAAGATACAATGAAAAACGCAATTCAAGCCGGTGCCGGAGCGGTACTTCTTATACAAGACGGGCATAGCGACCCGGCGTCATTGGGTGAATTCCGGGGCTACGGAACCGACTATTTGCCCATGTTTACTATCCCCGATAATCAAGAAGGACTTGAATTTTTTGCGGAGGCACAGAAAAACGAAGGTTTTTTCAAGATTACCGAAATCGGTAACAACGAAGGCGTTTTCCTAAATCAGTCAAGCTCTCGAGGCCCTGTAGGGGCAACAGACGACATTAAGCCCGACTTGGTAGGCCCGGGAACCGGTGTTCTTTCAACAGTACCGTATTTTATTGTTGATAAAACCCTTGAGGAAAACAACCCTAACAGGTATGACTATGCCTACCAATCGTATACGGGAACTTCAATGGCAAGCCCACATATCGCCGGTGTTGCGGCTTTAATGGTTGAATACAGTAGAGAAAACCACGTCCGTTGGAATGCACAGGAAATAAAATCAAGGCTTATGTCTACAGCAAAGGATATGGCTCCGCCAACAGATTCCGGTTATAAAGAATACAGTGTTCATGAAATAGGCACAGGCTTTGCAGATGCTTACCGGGCAGTTCACCAAGGCATTACAGTAGACATACCTTATTCAGACAACATTCCTAATAGTGCCTCTTTACCGGATTCAGGGAGTTTATCATCCGCCTGCTTCGGTTTTTATCAATTAGGCGATAGGTTTATATCCACGGAATTGGAGGTCAATCTTTCCGGCTTGGGTAGCGGCAAAAGCTACTATGTGGTTGCGGAACCCAATACTAATGCCGTAGAGGTTAAACAGCCGTTTATAGACTATAACGGAACCCCTGTTCCGCTTATACCCTTTATAAACAATGCCGATACCGTTTATTCAAATTACGCAACTGTTTCGTCCGATGCTTCAGGTTCGCTTACATTTAAACTTACAAACGGCGGAGACGGTAAAATCATAACCGAAGGTATGATAAATGAAGCACTTAAAGCACAGGATCTTTCCTCTTTGGGAAGCTATGAGGGCTATGTATGGATTATTCCTGCCGGCGGCAACCCCGAGAATTGGATACAAGGTAGGATTTTAACCGTTCCGGATACATACAAGGATGCAGCCTATAAAATTCCGTATTCTTTCAGATTTAGGGAAGCTCCGCCGGCATTTGCACTTGCAGAGGCTATCCGCCCGCTTCTTCCCGTATACGGTAGCCATAAGGCTCAAATAAAAGAGTCGAAAGCCGGTGTAACCTCATACGCCTCCGATTTCTATTGGGTACAAGCCCGCAAACTTGAATCACTGTACTTTATAGTTACCGACGAGGAGAATAATGAACTTGGCGAACTTGGCGTCAAATTGGATACTTCTAACATAATGCCTGAGGCTCTATACTCTGCAAACCAACTAATTACAGGCAAATACTACGCATACGACAATAGCGGCCGTATTTCAGAAAACTCGAATCCCACTAACTTGCTTACAGGGTTATACAATATAAAAATAGTAGCAGAATATCTTGACTCCGAAGGCATACCGGCTTACGATACAACCGGGTCCTTCCCAATTTATATAGACGATGAGGCACCTTACGCAACAAAAGGCATTGAAAACACGGTAAAGAAATCCGGAAACACCTGGGAGTCCATCTACACCGAAAAAGATATCAGGGAATTAGCAGAACTAACCGGTCATGACAAAGCAAGGTGGTTTACCGGCTTCTATGTAAAGGACGATGGACTTACCCTTTTGCATGACAAAGACATAACACAAGCTCTTTTTGACTATGGTAATGGGCCTCTGCTTATGGGTAATCACTATATCGGTGCTGTTTACAATGTCGAGGTAGACGGCGTGCCAAACGACAAATGGGAAATGATTACAGCGCTCTATGATATGGGCGCCGGATTGCCTCTTAATGATGAGAATCCGGCCGAGGGAAGAACCCCAAAAGCATATTCACTGCCGTCAATTCAGTCGGATGGCAATGATCAGGACAACTACTTAATAGCAATTAACCTTTTGGAGGATGAGCTTAAAGACCGCAAGAATGTAAAAATAACTGTAAGGCTTATAGACCTGATGACTGATACAGTAATATCAACCCTTGCCGGCGACCAAAATGTATATGTTGATGCTCCTTTCGCCTCAACGTACTATAATACGGATACTTGGGCATTTTACGGTGCAAATATCAGCGATGAAATTGTTATAAACGTTAAGTACGGCGGGCTTGGAGAATAAACTGACACTGTTTTAGTAAATATACAGCTGTTTAAATCCGAGAATACTGACTAAAAAAGCCGAGTTTACTCCGTTATAGAGTAAGCTCGGCTTTTTGCGTAAGTGGTATTTAAAAAATTATATACCCTTCTAAATCTTTTTAAAAAACGGCACTATAGACAAAATCAAATATATAGAACCGTTCCATAGCCAGGGAAATCTTCTGAACACCCTTGCGGTTTTGTCGCTTGGATTTTTTAGGAAACGCAGGGTATAAAAAACCGCAAAACATAACATTACGGAAAGTACCGGTAAAAGCTCCGATAAAGCCTTAACCGGATATGCGGCCAAAACAGAACTTATATAGGACACAACCAAGCTTGACATCCAGATTATCATGGCCCGTTTTGTGCCCCATATTCGGGCGTATGTATCATTTTCAGCAGTGTGGCCTTCTTTGTAAACCAATTTCTTGCCTATTTCAATAATCATTCCGTTGCAATAAGCTGATAAAATAAACATAGATATCCCAAAACTAAAGTTACCCAATCTGGGCAACCATTCTATTGCTGTGGCGTGTAAAACCATCATGGGTATAATCAGCATATGTACCATAAGGTACAACGTTGGCTGTTTTTTTAAAAGTTCGGGTATAAAAAACTTTATAGACATTAAAATAAACCAAATATACACTATAGATAATAAGCCCAAAAGGCTTGGATCGAGAAAAATATTCATAGCCATTTGAAGTATTATTAAGAATGTCCCAACCCTACGCAACTCCCTAAGGGTAATTAAACCCCTTTGCAGCGGTCTGTGGGGATAGTAACTAACATACTTTTCATAATCCCTATGTTCATCTCCTATTATAAGCAGCATAAAGAACATGAGCGTACTTAAAACCGAAACCACATATTGAAAGATACCGGGGTTTTGAACGGTTTTCAACGACACCGGTAGGTGCCTTGAATAACATAAAGCACCTGCTCCCAATACAAACGACATTGGAATATATATTAATAAGGGAAAGCGTTCTCTTTGGTATATGATCCATTTCTTCATGATAAATATACACCTACTCTTTTTCTATTAATTATGTAATATTAATATTATATAGAATATATTCTAAAAAATCAAATGGTTACAAAAGAAATATCGGCTATTTTTTGTTGAAATTTAACATATATCAAATAATAATTATTATAGATTACAACCTCACACTGTTAAAGTGTTGAATTATAGAGAATTCGGTGAAAACAGCCTTTTTCTGAAGGATTAAAAGCCGATTTTTGCAAAATAAAAAAGGTTCAAATCGGAATCGTCGAAACTTCCTTTTTGAACCTTTTTTCTGTTATAAATCTTAGGGTTTTTACTTGTTCTTGTTATGGGATTTAACACGCCCCAGGTTATTCTGTTTTTCTTGTCTGCTTCCTTCCGAGCTTTTTTGCTTAACTTTTCTCGGGGAATAAATTTTTTCATGGAATTCACTCCTTATTTTTACCGGATTTGTTTAAATAACCGGATATTTATGTTATTATAACATAACATAGTCTTTAGGAAAAAAGGTGATATTATGAATTTAAAATCCACAATGAAATTCACGGTATTTATTTCGTCATTTTTTGCTTTAATTTTAATCCTGATATTGTATTGCTTTTTGGGTTTGGAATTGCAAAAGGCTATCAGAGATATCCTTTCCAAAACTTATGACGCATTTATATTATATGATATATTTATGTTTTTGTACAGAAACCTTTATCTTGTATTTTCTTTGATTTTCTCCGGATTTGTCTATAAATACCTATACAAAAGCAAACTTATTTTTATATCATCAAATACGGTTTACATAATATTAAGTTCTCTGCTTTGTTATTTTGTTATGTTTCATACCCGCTTGTTTAATTCTGTGCTGATTTACGAAATGTTAAAGTTGGGTTTGGCTACGGGTTTGTACAACATTATATTTTTCGTGGCCTTTGGTTTCCTGAAAAATACGGTAACTTCCTCTTAAATTTATTTTTTAATTATGTTGGTATACAGGGCAAGCATTTGTTACGGATAACGAAATTTTACCAATCAACCTGATCTAATTTGTATATTAATGCTTAATGAAACTTCATCTTAAATACAGTATTAACATTTTGTCAGTGCAATATAATAAAAAGAATATACTTTTAACAATTTCCCGCCGAAACCATAATTATCCCGGGTTTATTTTAGGATTTCAATATTGAAAACAAAGCGTAGTCGTGCTAAAATTATCACACAGCAAAGGCGCTGTAATAATCATACTTTTGTTCTTTTGGGGCAAAATATGATTTTATTACGGTGCTTTTTTGTTGCCTGTACTAAAAAATGTACCACTTTATCAAAGTTTGACAGAATTATAGTTTATCAACTTTAACCGGATACCCTTAAAAAATTTTATTTTTTGAAAGGGGTTTGGGGAAAGCCTTTTCTCTCAGAAAGAGTTTTCACAAAGGTTTGAATCTTGTTTAAAGCAGAACGACTATATTTTCTCAAACCGGTTTAGTTTACCTTAGGAGGTGTGATATGAGACTGACAGGAAAAGAAACAGAAAAGCTGTTATTGCATTGTGCCGGAAACTTGGCTAAGGAGCGTAAGGCACGAGGACTGAAGCTTAATCATCCGGAAGCGGTTGCTTTGATTTGTTCCGAGCTTTTGGAAATGGCACGTGACGGCAAAAAAGTTACAGAGCTGATGGAGCTTGGCAAAAAAATCCTCACAACAGACGACGTTATGGACGGCGTAGCCGCTATGATACATGACGTGCAAATAGAAGCTACATTTCCGGACGGAACAAAATTGGTTACCGTTCACGATCCTATCCAACCAAAGTAAGGAGGTTAAGCATGAAACCCGGAGAAGTTATTACAGCGGCAAGAGACATAATCTTGAACGAAAACAGAAGAACCGAAACAATAGCGGTTGTAAACACAGGAGACAGACCCATACAGGTTGGCTCTCACTATCATTTTTTCGAAGTAAACAAGTTGCTTTCTTTTGACAGAGCACAAGCCTACGGTATGCGTTTGGACATTCCGTCCGGCACTTCCGTTCGTTTTGAGCCGGGCGAAACCAAAACCGTTCAAGTGGTAGAAGTTGGCGGCTCTAAGCGTATGTTCGGGCTTAACAACCTGACCTGCGGTCAAGTAAACGAAGCTACTTTGAAATCTTCTTTAAATAAAGCAGAATTAAACGGTTTTATAAAATAAGAAAGGAGGAGGACGACTATGAGCCACAAAATTTCAGGCAAAGACTACGCAATGATGTTTGGCCCTACAACAGGCGATAAAATCAGACTTGCAGACACAGAATTGTTTGCTGAAATAGAAAAAGACTATACGGTTTACGGCGACGAAATTAAATTCGGCGGCGGCAAAACCATCCGTGACGGTATGGGTCAATCCGTAAATACCACAAGCGCAGACGGAGATTTGGACTTGGTTATTACCAATGCCGTAGTTATGGACTATACCGGTATTTACAAAGCCGATATAGGTATTAAAAACGGTAAAATCGCAGGACTGGGCAAAGCAGGTAACCCCGATATTATGGACGGAGTAACTCCCGGCATGGTAGTAGGTGCTTCTACCGAAGCTATTGCAGGCGAAGGATTAATCGTTACAGCCGGCGGTATAGATACACATATACACTTTATTTGTCCTCAACAAATCAACACTGCTTTACATAGCGGTGTAACCACTATGATAGGCGGCGGTACCGGCCCTGCGGACGGAACCAACGCAACAACTTGCACACCGGGCCCTTGGAACATGAAAATGATGCTTAAGGCTGCGGAAGAATACCCAATAAACTTAGGCTTCTTGGGCAAAGGCAACTGCTCCGCCGAAGAACCCCTTGTTGAACAAATTAAAGCAGGTGCTATAGGCTTAAAAATCCACGAAGACTGGGGTTCAACTCCGGCGGCTATTGACACAGCTTTAAATGTTGCTGACCGTTTCGACGTTCAAGTAGCTATCCACACAGACACCTTAAACGAAGGCGGTTGTGTAGAAGATACTTTAAATGCCATCGGCGGACGTACCATACACACCTACCATACAGAAGGTGCCGGCGGCGGTCATGCCCCTGACATTATTAAAGCAGCGGCTGCTCTCAACGTTCTGCCTTCTTCCACCAATCCCACTATGCCTTTTACCGTTAACACCTTGGACGAACACTTGGATATGTTAATGGTCTGCCATCACCTTGACAGCAAAATACCCGAAGACGTGGCTTTCGCCGATTCTCGTATTCGTCCGGAAACCATTGCCGCAGAAGACGTATTGCACGACATGGGCGTTTTCAGCATGATGAGTTCCGACTCTCAAGCAATGGGCCGTGTAGGCGAAGTTGTAACCCGTACTTGGCAAACAGCCGACAAAATGAAAAAACAACGTGGCGCAATTAAAGGCGATAATTCCGGCAACGATAACTTCCGTATTAAACGCTACATCTCCAAATACACCATCAATCCTGCAACTACCCACGGTATCTCTCAATACGTAGGTTCCGTTGAGGTAGGCAAATTTGCAGACTTGGTTATCTGGAGCCCGGCTTTCTTCGGCGTTAAACCGGACTTAATCATCAAAGGCGGCATGATAGTTGCTGCAAAAATGGGTGATCCCAATGCATCTATCCCTACTCCCGAACCGGTATTCTACCGTAATATGTTCGGTGCGGAAGGTATGGCTAAATACGAAACCTGCATTACCTTCATGTCCAAAGCAGCAATCGAAGCCGGCGTAAAAGAAAACCTGGGCTTGAAAAAGACCGTTCTTCCGGTAGAAAAATGCCGTACCATCACCAAACACGACATGAAATACAACGACAACACCCCTGTTATCGAAGTAGACCCCGAAACCTATGAAGTAAAAGTAGACGGCGAACAAGTAACCTGTGAACCGGCTACCGTTCTTCCTATGGCTCAACTCTATAACTTATTCTAAAAGAGACTTGTACGTGAAAAAACCAAAATACTCCCTAAGCCATGCTAAAGTCTTTTTTAAGGGAGTTTGATACACGGTTGCAATCAAAAATAAATTTATTGATTTTTAGTTGCAACACCCACACCCTACCAATTCGCATTGTAAGATGGATAAAAAACATTTTTAAGCGAATTGGTATGAGGGAAACTTATTCTAAAGAAAAAGTTTCCCTCAAGGTTTTAATCTTTCACGCTTTTAAGCCCTTTCCGACCCGGTTCGTTGACATAGATTCAGCATAATTTTAATCAGGAGGTTAATATGTTAGGAGTATGTCTTTTATACGTTGGTATAGTTTTAATTAATAACGGGGTCTGCCGCCTGTGCAATATAGACGGTAAATCAGCCGCTGTTATGAATGTGTTTACAGGCTTGCTGTCCATGGTTATCAATGTTCTTGCATTGATTCAAGGCGATTTCTATGCGGCAGGTACCGGCCTTTTGTTCGGCTTTACTTACCTGTTCGCCGCCGCAAACAATATCTGGAAATTAAATCCCCTGCCTTTCGGCGTTTACAGCCTTTTTGTTGCTATCAACACCGTACCCTGTGCCATTATCACCTATCAAGAAGGCGATTGGAAAATGGCCGTTATCTGGATACTTTGGGGTATACTGTGGTTCACAGGTTTCTTGGAAGGTACACTGAAAAAAAACCTTGGCAAATTTGTTCCCTACTTGGCTATTTTCGAAGGTATTGTCACAGCTTGGATTCCCGGTTTCTTATTGTTAAGAGGTATGTGGAACTGATAAACCCGGCGTACCTACATAAATTTGAATATTCAGTAATTTTTATCGCAGAATGTTTCGAATTCCTACCCAAACTATCACAACCCCTTCAATTTAATTGAACGATATTTGTATTAGGATAAGGCGTTCTGCGATAAAATTAAAATATTGGATTTTCAGATTCATTTCTCAAAAGGAAAGGAACAAACCATGATAGTAAACAATGTAATCGGCAGAATATCCGACCCTCAATTCAGCGGTGCGGAAATAGATTATTTGGACATCGAATGGTATAACTGTCAAAAGAAAATAAACCGCTTATTTACCCAAAAAGGCACTGAAATCGGCCTGCGCTTGGATGAACACACAGCCACCCACGGCCTAAAACAAGACGATGTTTTGGCACAAACCGAAACCGGTATAATCGCCGTAAATATCTTACCGGCAGAATGCCTTGTTATAAATATAGAAGATACTAATATTCTCCCAAAATTTTGTTATGAAATAGGCAACCGCCATGCACCCTTTTTTAACGGCGAAAAACCCAACCAATTCGTTATCCCTTACGATAAAACCATACAAATCATGATAGAAAAATTAAATATTAAAACAGAAATTAAAGATGTAAAATTGGATCTTGACAAAAGTATTTCATCAACACCCGGTCACAGTCACGGCCATTCCCATTAATCCGCTACGAAATGAGAGAATTTCGGTGAAAGATAAATTTTTCTTACTATTGCAAATAAACGACGCCTTGTTTCCAATAGGTAGCTATACCCAATCCTACGGGCTTGAAACCTATATTCAGCAAGGCTCGGTAAAAGACAAAGAAAGCGCCCTGCTTCTCTTGGAACAGAATCTGAAAACAAGCTTTTTGCACAGCGAATTGCTTGCGGCACGGTTGGCTTACGAATACGCCAAAAACGGTGAATCAGATAAAATATTCCGCCTGGAACAAATCGCCAAGGCATCCCGTACACCTTCCGAATTACGTTCCGCATCAAGCAAATTGGGCAGTCGCTTCATAAAGACGGTTTTATCCTTAAATATAGACTACAATAAAAAATTCTATGAAGAATATTACAATAAATGTAACCCGGTAGGCATATCCCATTCGGTGGCTTACGGCGTATTTTGTGCCTGTGCGGATATGGATAAGGACGAAACCCTTTCGGCTTATTTATACTCCCAAACTTCTTCTGCCGTCACAAATATGGTTAAGCTTATACCCCTAAGCCAAACCGTGGGCCAGCAAATTCTTTCCGGTTGCGGTGCTTTGTTTTCACAACTGTTGGGCGAAGTTAAAATATTGACCGAGGACGAGCTTTGTGCCTCTGCTCCCGGGCTGGATATACGTGCCATGCAGCACGAAGTTTTGTATTCCAGACTTTATATGTCTTAATAAACATTATACCTATATTGAATACACTTGAAAAATTCACAATATTTCAGTAACTAATATTAAAGTCTTTTTGAAGGGAGTTTGAGGGAAACTTTTTCTTCAGAAAAAGTTTCCCTCAAGGTCTTGATTTTCAATTTTGGAGGAAATCTATATGTCATACGTAAAAATCGGCGTGGCAGGCCCGGTTGGCTCCGGCAAAACCGCCCTTATCGAAGCCTTAACCCGTGAATTGGCCGGCAAGTACAGCATTTGCGTTGTTACCAACGATATTTATACCAAAGAAGACGCTCAATTTTTGATTAACAACAGCGTTATGGACAAGGACAGAATCATGGGCGTGGAAACCGGCGGATGCCCTCATACCGCCATTCGTGAGGACGCTTCCATGAACCTTGAAGCCGTTGAAGAACTGGCAAACCGCTTCCCGGACGTGGAAATTATCTTTATAGAAAGCGGTGGCGACAACCTTTCGGCTACTTTCAGCCCGGAACTGGTTGATGCAACAATCTTCGTTATCGACGTTGCAGAAGGCGATAAAATACCCAGAAAAGGCGGCCCCGGTATCACACGTTCCGACTTGCTGGTTATAAACAAAATCGACCTTGCTCCTTACGTGGGCGCCAGCCTTGAGGTCATGGAAAGAGACTCAAAAGCCATGCGTGGCGACAAACCCTTCTTGTTTACCAATATCCGTGGCAAAGAAGGCGTAGAAGATATTATCGGCTGGATTAAGAAAAACGTCTTGTTGGAAGGTATGTGATTGCTTTGAACCAAAATCAATACCGTCGCCTGTCCGAATTAAGGCTGAAAATTAAACACGGCACTGACGGTGATTTTTTAGAGGACGTAAAATTTACCGCTCCTTTTAAAATCACCAAGCCTTTTTACGATGCCGAAAACAACATGAAAATTATGATGCTCAGCATATCCGCCGGTATTATGGAAGGCGACAGCCAAGAAATAGAAATAGAAGTAGGCGAAAATGCCCGAGCTGAAATAACTTCTCAATCCTTCGAAAAAATCCACCGTATGAAAACCGGCAGTGCAAGCCGTCATACGAAACTGACTGTAAAAGAAGGCGGTATGCTGATTTATAACCCTCTGCCCACTATACCCTTTGCGGATTCGGCCTTTAAAACCGATACGGATATTTACCTCACCGATACTACCTCGAAGCTGATTTACGGAGAAGTTATCAGTTGCGGTAGGGTAGGTATGGACGAAAAATTTTTGTATCGTTTTTATAAAGCCCTAACCAAGGTATATCAAGGCGATGAGCCTATTTATTATGATAACGCACAATTTGTACCGTCTAAGGCTAATCTTGAGGGCTTTTGTATGTTTGAAGGTTATACCCACCTTTCAAATATGATTATCGTTAATTTTAATGACAATGAAAGCCTTATGTCCGGCATTCGTAATTATATAAGCGAAAATACTCAAATCACCGGCGGTTGTTCCGTAAGCGGAAATTTGCTTTGTGTAAGAATGTTGGCTAACGGCGCAGAAGAATTAACCCGTATGCATGATAAAATCACGCAATATGTATTGGAAAACACCCCTAAAGGAGAAAGCTTGCTTGTATAAAGGCAGGCTTTTTCTTGATATTACAGTAGGTTTTCATTCTTTGCTGAAATATTCCAAAAAAATTTAAAATAAATTT
>CAYMOU010000035.1:0-24265 GCA_964392115.1 uncultured Defluviitaleaceae bacterium
ATTTTTTACAAAAATTTGCGTACTCAAACATAAAAAAGTAGGTGTGCTTTTGAATTTTAATCATGTGTCGGTGTTGCTTGACGAATGTATAGAGGGCTTAAATATTAACCCGGACGGTATTTATATTGATGCAACACTTGGCGGTGCCGGTCATTCCCTGGAGATTTGCAAGCGTTTGAAAAACGGCTTGCTTATAGGTATAGACCAAGATATAAACGCAATAAACAAGGCAAAAACCGTCTTGGCGGATTATCCAAACGTAATCTATGTGAACGATAATTTTTCGAATATTAACAAGATTATGGAGGACTTAAAGCCACGAGGCATAACTAAAATAAACGGTGCCTTATACGACCTTGGAGTATCCTCACATCAACTGGACGAGGCAAGCAGAGGTTTTTCTTATATGGCTGACGCTCCGCTGGATATGAGGATGGATGTGCGAAAAGATACATCTGCCTACAGCGTTGTTAACGAATATACCGAAAATCAACTGAATAAAATCATTTTTGACTACGGCGAAGAACGCTGGGCGAAACGCATAGCAAAATTTATAGTTGCCGAGCGCAAGGACAAGCCCATAGAGACTACTTTTGAGCTGGTCAGCGTTATAAAAAAAGCCATTCCGGCCGGTGCCAGATTTGACGGCCCTCATCCGGCAAAGCGTACCTTTCAAGCCATAAGAATAGAGGTAAACGGAGAATTAAGCATTTTAAGCCAAGCCTTGACAGATATGACAGAGTATTTGGATACCAAGGGCAGAATTTGCGTTATCTCCTTCCATTCGCTGGAGGACAGAGTGGTTAAAAATACTTTCAGAACCATGGCTAACCCTTGTATTTGTCCGTTGGAACTTAACGTTTGCCAATGCGGCAGAACACCCAAAGTTAAGGTTATCACAGGCAAGCCCTTAATCCCCGGAGAAACCGAATTGGAAAACAATCACCGGGCAAGGTCTGCAAAGCTACGTGTAGCCGAAAGAATTGAAGAAGAGTAATACTTAATTTGATTAATTTACTAAGCAATCCCCGTTGATTAACCCGGACGGTTGAATAAAATTAAGTGAGGTGGAACAGAACTATGGCAACCCGAAACTATAACAAAAAAGGTGTACAAAGGCGCAGTCTACCCTATTATTCAAGGACTTCAGAAGCCTTTGCCGTTGACCCGGTACAACCGGAGGAGTTGCGCCCAAGAAGGCGACCGCTGCCCAGACGTGCAAAAATCGTTCGTTACAAGCTTGTAAACGAGGGCAAAAAAATCAGCCTGTTGGCTATGTTAACGGTAATTCTTATTTTTTCCGGGCTGTTGTCCGTAGCTTCGTTTTTCACTATGATTTCGGAAAAACAGTCGGAAATTTCCGGGCTAAGTAATCTGCATAAAAAATTGCAGGAAGCCAACCTTATTACCCAAGCCCAAATTGCCCAAGGTTGCGACCTGAAAGAAATAGAACAAATAGCCATAGGCAGGCTGGGAATGGACAGACCCAAACCGCACCAAATAGCTTATATCACAGTTCCCAAGCAGGACTATGTGGTAATGAAATCCAAATAAGCTTGACTAATTCTTATAGAATATTCTGCAACTTCGGGGTTTTGTCAAAAACAAGCCGACAAAATCCTCTTGCAATAGGTGAGTGTAATGCATAAACCAAAGCCGAAACTTCGTAAAACCCGAGAGATGCGGCAAGCCAAAAGCCGAAAGAATCGTCTCTTGTTTATTGGCAACGTGGTAAGTCTTATGTTGGTAGGCTTACTTTTTGTTGTAATTTTTCAAAAACAAATTAACGGCGAAGAATACGAGCGAAAATCCAAAGAACAACAGCTAAACCACAAAAATACCGAGACTATCATTAACCCAAACAGGGGCAGTATTTTTGACCGAAACCAAAAAAGCCTTGCCATAAGTTACACGGTTTATAATGTTCGGCTGGATGTAAGAGCCTTGGTGGAAAGAAAACAAGAGATAATAGACGATACCTTAAAGGGTCTAAACGAGTTGTTGGATATTCCTTTTGAAAAGCTTAATGATTATATCTCTATGGAATCCCAAGACAAACTGAAATACGACACCAACTGGCTGCTTATAGCCCGAAAAATCCCACAGAACCTGATGTTGGAAATAAAATCCCGGGAGTTGCCCTGCATTTATTTCGAAGATGATTCCATGCGGCAATACGTTTTCGATATTTTAGGTGCATCTGTACTGGGTTTTAAACGTGGTGACAGCTTATCGGGCTTAGAGAAGCAATATAACGTACATATGTCCGGTGTGGCCGGAAGAATAAGCAAGGTGTATGACGCAAACAACAACATAGTGCTTAATCAAATCCCGGCAAAGGAAGGCTATTCCATTATTACAACCTTGGATTTGGATATTCAGCAGTTTGCCGAAGAAGCCGTCCGTGAAGCCGGCACGGAATTCCTGCCGAAAAATTCCGCCGTTATAGTCATGAACCCCAACACCGGCGAAATTCTCGCCATGGCTCAATACCCTTCTTTTAATCCCAACGACCCTATGAATTTGGACTTTTTGGGTACGGATTATGCCAAAGAGCAAATGGAAGCCATGACCGAAGAAGATAAAATGAAACAATATTTCAGAACTTGGACCAATTATAATATTTCCAGCACCTTTGAGCCGGGTTCCATATTTAAGCCCATATTGGTAGCCGCTGCCTTGGAGGAAGGGGTTATTACACCCAACTCAACCTTTACTTGCACCGGCAAAAAACAGGTTGCCGACAGGGAAATAGGCTGTTGGTACACACAGGGTCACGGTACACAAACCCTATCCCAATTCTTGGCAAACTCCTGTAACGTTGCGGCTATGGAAATAGCCTTAAAAATGGGCAGAGAAAAATTCTATAAATACCAGCATGATTTTGGCTATGGTGAAAACACAGGTATAGACTTACCCGGTGAAGAGAATTCCGGTTCTCCGGCGGTTATGTACACTGTGGACAGACTTAATCCCGTTGAATTGGCTACAAGCGGCATGGGGCAAAGCTTTAACTGCACCGCCATACAGTCCATAAATGCCTTTGCCACGGTTATCAACGGCGGAAAGCTTATGAAACCCTACGTAGTGTCTCAAGTGGTAGATTCCAACAAGCGCATAGTCATGGAAAACACCGAAACTATCAGCAAAAAGGTTATTTCGGAAGATACCTCGAATTTCATGAGAAATATGCTTAAAGATGTAGTTTCTGCCGAGGGCACCGGTAAAAAAGCCGTTATCAAAGGATACAACATAGGCGGTAAAACGGGTACGGGCGAACAGGGAAAACGTGACGGCAAAACCCACGTTGTTTCCTTTATAGCCTACTTAACCGTTGAAAAGCCGGAATACATTGCAATTGCACTTATAGACAGACCCAAGGACTACAAAGAATATATGCAAGGCTCCACTACAGCGGCACCTATTTTAAGGAAACTGCTGATGAAGATTATAAAAAGCAAGGGTATAAAACCCAGCAGTGAAACCGCTCCCGAGGACAATATTTACTTCGATAACGTAAACACCATAGATTTGCCCGATTATATAGGCAAAAACGTTAATGAAGCCTTCCGGGATTTAAACCGGCTGGATTTGAAGTATGAAGTTGTGGGCGATGGTGATGTTGTTACCAATCAAGTGCCTATAGGCGGTACGGTTATTACGTCGGATACTAAAATTATCTTAAATATAGGTTCCGGCGGAGAAGAAGTTCCCTATACCACCGTTCCGGACCTTACCGGGCTTACTCTGGCTGATGCAACTACCATGCTTACCGAATTGGACTTGGGCGTTTTCGTTAAAGAAAGCGAAAAACCTCCTGCAAGTCAATCCCAACAAACCGAAGAAGATTCACAAACTTCGGAAGGAACCCCGGAAGAAGACAGCTTGAGAAACGTTGTAGACCAAATTCCTCAACCCAACACCAAACTTCCGAGCGGTGCGGAAATTACTTTAATTTTGGAGTAAGACAGCCTTTATACTAATTCCATATTTAATGAAGGATAAAAATTTGAAAATTATCCTTGAATCTTTGTCTAATTGCAAATTTTTATATACTGTTTTAAATGGAATTAGTATTAATCAAACACCCAAGATAATATGACGGATTAATTTATACGACCTTTTTGTGCGAAAAAGCCTAGTTTCTAAGGGTTTGCCCACGAAAAGGTCAAAGTAGTTTTTATTAAAGTCTTTACAAGGTTGTATTATTGCAACTTCACCTAAAGCAGTATTCGGCTAAAAGCCCAAAAAACAAGTCATAGAGAATTTACAGCTTTAATAAACATATATAGTAAATTAATTTTATAAATATTGTCAATTGTGTTTATTTAAGTAACCAAAATCGTCCATTCGAAATGGTGAGTGACGTGGTGTTTCTTGAAACACAGTAAGCGAACCGTTTATGGAGAATAGATTTTTGTTACTACCTTATCTGCAATTGGCTATACCTGTTTGTAGGAGTTAAAAACCGATATTTTTAGGTTATTCCTCTCAATAGGTAAAAATTAATTAATTAAATCACTCGGACGTATTGTATATCCGATACCCTTTCGTTTAATCGGAAGGGTATTCTCCCATATACTCTAAATTGCGGAAGCATTTGAGTATAGCTGTTTATACAATGCAAAAATGGAGAGAATATATATGTCTAATCTTACGATTCTCACTAAAAAAAAGCTGTTGTTCTTTCTGACGTTCTGCGTCTGTGCCTTGGCTTTTTTGGGTATAAGGGTTTTTTATATACAATATTTTCAGGGAGAGCCATTTCAGGAAAAGGCCTTTTACCAACAAACCAGAGAGCGGCTTATTTCTCCGGAGCGTGGCTCTATCTTGGACAGAAACATGGTAGGCATAGCAAAAACCGAAACCGTGGCTTCAATCTCCGTTATCCACAATCAAGTAAAGGATAAGGAAGAAGTAGCAAAGGTGCTTTCGGAAAAGCTTAATATGGACTACGACAAGGTTTTTGAAAAAGTAAGCAAAAAGGTAGCCCTTGAGCGTATACAAACCAAGGTTCCCAAAGAACTAGCCGATGAAATCCGTGATATGAATTTAAAAGGCGTGCTTGTGGACGAAGGCATCAAACGAGTTTATCCCTACTCCACTTTAGCATCCCAAGTTATAGGTTTTGTCGGAAAAGATAATCAAGGAATTATTGGGCTGGAAGCAAAATATGACAGTTATTTACAGGGTAAACCCGGTAAAATACTGGTAGAAACAGACGTAGCCGGCCGAGAAAAAGCCGGTGCCAGAGAATACAGAGTAGAGCCGCAGCAGGGCTATAACCTTGTTACAAGCTTGGATGTTGTTCTGCAACAATACGCCGAGCAAACCTTGGCGAAAATAATAGAAGCCAAAAATGCAAAACGGGGCGTTATCGTGCTGATGAATCCCCAAAACGGCGAAATTTACGCTCTGGCAAACAAGCCGGACTTTGATTTGAATGAACCCTTTAAAATAAATAACCCTGCCTTGGAGGCAACATGGGATTATTTTACTCCCCAAGAGCAAAATAACTATTTAAACCAAATGTGGCGTAACTTCAGCATAAATGACTCCTACGAGCCGGGTTCTACCTTTAAAATATTTACCTCGGCGGCAGGCTTGGAAAAAGGCGTAGTACACGTTAACGACCAATTCTTCTGCTCCGGCTCCAGGGTAGTTGCCGGCAGACAGATTAAATGCTGGCGTTCTCCCAGAAGCCACGGCGGCCAAAACTTTGCACAAGGCGTTTATAACTCCTGTAACCCGGTGTTTATGGAAGTGGCAGAGCGTTTGGGCGCCCAAGAATTTTATTATTTTCTGGATGAATTCGGCTTTGACGAAAAAACAGGTATAGACGTACCCGGCGAAGCCGCAGGTATACTCCACAAACCCGATAAAATCGGCCCGGTGGAATTGGCTACCATGAGTTTTGGGCAATCCTTTCAGATTACTCCAATCCAGCTTATGCGTGCCGGCTCTGCGGTAGTTAACGGCGGATACTTGGTTACTCCTCATTTCGCAACGAAATTTATAGATGCTCAAGGGAACATAGTTGAGACATTTGATTATAATAAAGGTAAGCAGGTAATATCCCAAGAAACCTCTGCAACCATGCGTGAGATTTTGGAGGGCGTTGTTTATACAGGTACAGGTAACAAAACCTATCTGCCCGGTTACCGTGTGGGCGGCAAAACAGCCACCAGCGAAAAGCTACCCAGACGAAGCGGTAAGTACATAGCATCCTTCCTTGCCTTTGCACCGGCAGAAAACCCACAAGTTATAGCACTGGTGCTTATAGATGAACCCCAAGGTACATATTTCGGCGGTCAAGTGGCCGGCCCCATTATGAAGAAATTGTTCGAAAATACTTTGCCCTACCTGAATATAGAACCCATATATTCCGATGCGGAGCAACAAATGCCAAAGGTAGGCATGATTTCGCTGCCTGATTTTGTGGGTCGTTCCAAAAAGGAAACCGAAATGATGTTTAAAGAACTGGAATTGGAGCCTTTTTACCGAGGAGAAGGCGAATACGTAAAAAGTCAATTCCCTTTGGCCGGAGAGCTTGTAAACAAGGACACCACCGTGGTTCTTTACCTTGAAGATTAATAATTTGTTTAACCGCCTGACATTCCGTTATTAAGGAAGGTAGTTAAAACAGACCGGTTCCCACCGGTAAAGCTTTGTAACATTATACCAACAACCGTGAACCGACGACGAAACAGAGGTGAAGCATGAAACTATTGGAATTAATGCACGACACAAAATTTAATCTTCTGCAATCGGATCTTGATAAAGATATTAAGCAGATTACAATAGATTCACGACAAGTACAAAAGGATTCATTATTTATTTGCATTAAAGGATTCAGAACAGACGGCCACAAATATATAGATTCGGCTATAAAACAAGGCTGTGTAGCCCTCTTGGTAGAGGACGTACCCCAAGTACCGGAACACGTAACCGTAATTCAAGTAGAAAATTGCAGAAAGGCAATGGCTACAATTGCGGCAAATTTCTGCGGCAATCCGGCTGATTTTCTGACCCTTTTAGGCGTAACAGGCACAAACGGAAAGACCTCGACTACATATTTTATGGAGGCCGTGTTGGAAAGCCACGCCTTAAAAACCGGCGTAATCGGCACCGTTGATACCCGTATAGGCGGCGAAAAATCAGACATTCACACCACCGGCACCACCACTCCGGATGCTATAGAACTTCACGAAGTCTTGGCAAAAATGAAGCAGGAGCGTGCAAAACATGTTATTATGGAGGTAAGCTCCCACGCCCTTGCTCTAAATAAGGTAGACGGCATTAACTTTCACGCCGCCATTTTCACCAACCTTACCCAAGACCATCTGGATTTACACGGCGACATGGAAAGTTATCTGAAAGAGAAGGCAAAACTGTTCAGAATGTGTACTCTGGGCTTTGTTAACGCCGACGACCCTGCTTCCCAATATATAATAAACAACGCTACCTGCAAAATTTCAACTTTCAGCATAAACAACCCTTCGGATTTTCAAGCCAAAAATATCGAATACCTCAATTCAGGGGTTGCCTTTGACCTTGAGATTAAAGGTGAAACCGTTCGATTCCAAATACCCGTAGCAGGGCAATTTACGGTTTATAACGCCTTGGGTGTTATCTCCTGTGCAAGTGTAATGGGAATACCTGCGGAAGTAATAAAGCACGGGCTGAAACATATGAAAGGCGTCCCGGGCCGTATACAATCAGTGCCAAACGACAAAGGCTTTAACGTTATTGTGGACTATGCCCATACGCCTGACGGCTTGGAAAATATAGTAAAATCCGTCCGAGACTTTACCAAAGGCCGTGTTATCACAATTTTCGGTTGCGGCGGCGACAGAGACCCCACAAAACGCCCGATTATGGGCGAAATAGCCGGCAGATTGTCCGATTACTGCGTAATTACCTCAGATAACCCAAGAACCGAAGACCCTCAAAAAATTATAGATCAAATAGAACCGGCCACCCAAAAAACAAATTGCCCTTATTCAAAAGTTGTAGACCGCAAGGAAGCCATCCGCCACGCAATAAGTATTGCCAAACCGGAGGATTCGGTTATAATTGCAGGTAAGGGTCATGAAAATTATCAAATATTTGCAGACAAAACAGTACATTTCGATGATTTTGAAATAGCGTTAGAATTTCTGAACCAAAATAACGAAAAGTAACGAATTCGATAATTTTTTTATATTAAAGTCTTTTTGAAGGGAGTTTGACTCCCGGTTGCAATCAAAAATAAATTTATTTATTTTTAGTTGCAACGTCATACCATACCAATTCGCATTTTCATATTCAGAAGGAATAACTTTTAAGCGAATTGGTATGAGGGAAACTTTTTCTTCAGAAAAAGTTTCCCTCAAGGTCTTATCTTTTGAACTTAAACTGAAAAGTTTCCTTTACTAGGGGGATTTATGGAAGATATTTCTTTATGGGAATTATTAAAAGCAGTTGACGGTAAATATTACGGAAAGGACCTGGGCAATTTTCGGATTAGCTCTGTAAGTACAGACAGCCGAGCCTGCCCCAGAGGTTGCCTTTTTATCCCACTGCGAGGCGAGCGTTTCGACGGGCATGACTTTATCTCCGACGCCCACGAAAAAGGTGCGGTCTGCTCTTTGTCCGAAGAAGCACCGGACATACGCCACGACCTGGAGAACGTACCGCTGATTTTGGTCCGCTCCACACATACGGCTCTTATGCGGCTTGCCGAATATTATTTAAGCAAGTTTAAGCTACCCGTAATCGCCGTAACAGGCAGCTCGGGGAAAACTACCGTCAAAGAAATGACAGCCGCCGTGCTGGGCCGGCGTTTTTCCGTCCTTAAAACAGACGGCAATTACAACAACGAAATCGGCCTACCCTTAACTGTTTTTAATTTAGACCGTAAATTTAACTGTGCAGTACTTGAAATGGGCATGAACCACTACGGCGAAATGGAACGTTTAAGCAAGGTTGCAAAGCCGGACATCTGCTTAATCACAAACATAGGCTATGCTCATATAGAAAATTTCGAGAACCAAGAAGGAATTCTAAAGGCAAAAGCCGAAATATTTACACATATGAAACAAAAAGGCATGGCGGTTTTAAACGGCGACGATAAAATGCTGCGCCGGCTGAAAATATCACCCTGCTTATATTTCGGTTTGGGTCCCGGAAACGATGTTTTTGCCACTGAAATAGAATACAAGGGTCTGACCGGTATAGGTTGCACCATAAATTATAAAAACGAGAAATTCACCGTTCATATTCCGTCTCCCGGCAGGCATACGGTGCAAAACGCCTTGGCCGCCGCTGCGGTGGGCTATGCAATGGGGCTTTCGTCCCAAGAAATTAAAACCGGCTTAGAAAGCTTTGTGCCGCCGAAAATGCGAATGAATATTATAAATACCAACAATATTACCATTATCAACGATACCTACAACGCCAATCCGTCCTCCATGCGTTCGGCTTTGGACGTTCTCATGGGTGCCCACGGCCGAAAGGTCTGTATACTGGGTGATATGAACGAATTGGGAGAACACGCAGAGGAAATGCATTACAGTCTGGGCGAATACTGTGCCGGGCTGAACCCGGACTGCATTATATATGTAGGCAAATACAAGGCCTTCAGCCGGGCTTTAAGCAACCATCGTAACGCCCACTTTTTCCCAACGCAAGAGGCACTGCACCGGGTTTTGCCGGAACTAATCAAACCTAATGACACAATTTTGGTTAAGGCTTCACGGGGTGTACAATTGGAAAAGACAGTAGAAAAATTGGTTGAGGTGAACCATGGATATTAGATTGACCGTAGCGACCTATGCGGTAATTATTGCTTGTATTTTAAGTATAGTGTTAAGCCCCTTGGTTATACCCTTTTTGGTTAAGCTGAAATTGGGCCAAAACGTTCGAAGCGACGGGCCACAGTCCCATCTTTCAAAGGCGGGCACTCCGTCCATGGGCGGCATTATTATTTTAACAAGCGCCTTGCTTACGTCTTTGTTCTTCCTTCGCCAAAACAACGACGGTATAATCGTACTGTTTCTGACCTTAGGCTTCGGCATTATAGGCTTTTTTGACGACTACATAAAGGTCATAAAGAAACGCTCGTTGGGCCTTAAAGCCTATCAAAAAATTATAGGACAATTACTGGTTACCGCTGTTTTCATAGCATATTTAATGCTGAACAATGTGGATTTCTTTAATTCACCCTTAACCAAAATTATTATCCCATTTACAGACGGTGCGGAAATTAATCTGGGCTTATGGTGGATTCCCTTTGTTTTCCTTGTTGTTATAGGCTCGGTCAACGCCGTAAACCTTACAGACGGCTTGGACGGCTTGGCTTCCGGTGTAACCGTTTTGGTCTCAACCTTCTTCATTATTATGGCTTGGGCTATGAATTCGGAAATTTTGCCCGTTACCGCCGCCGTTGCAGGCAGTTTGCTGGGCTTCTTGCTTTTCAACTCCTATCCTGCAAAGGTGTTTATGGGTGATACCGGCTCACTTGCACTGGGCGGTTTTATTGCGGCCGTTGCCATAATTTTAAGACTGCCCGTGTTCTTGCTTATTGTTGGCATAGTATACGTGGTAGAAGCCTGCTCCGTTATTATTCAGGTGCTTTACTTCAAAAAAACCGGCAAACGCTTCTTTAAAATGGCTCCCATTCACCACAGCTTCGAGCTTTCCGGTTGGTCTGAAACAAAGGTTGTAACCTTTTTCTGTATTTTGACTACCCTGGCCTGCCTTATCGGCTTTTTGGCGGCTTCTCATATTATTTAAAGCAAATAAAGCACTGTTTTCTTAAACAGTGCAAAATTTTTAAGTATTAACGGACAAATTTATGATGATTTAGATACTCATAATATTAAAGTCCTTTTGAAGGGAGTTTGAGGGAGACTTTTTCTTCATTTGAAAAAGTTTCCCTCAAGGTTTTTCTCTTTTCTACGTCCTTACAAAAAACTACCGGCGGTGATGTATGAATTTTAACGACTTGAACGTCTTGGTCTGCGGCATGGGTATGAGCGGTATTTCTTCGGCCCGTCTGCTTAAAAAATTAGGCTCCCATGTTACCTTAAACGATATAAAACCTTATGAAAGCTTCCCGGAAACGGCTGATATGCTCCAAAACGAAGGTATAAACCTCTATCTTGGCCGTACCCCGGAGGCTCTGTTAAGCCGGACAAACTTAATAGTGTTAAGCCCGGGCATACCCTGCGACTTACCCTTTTTAAACGAAGCCCAAAACAGAAATATACCTGTCTGGGGCGAAATCGAGTTGGCTTACTCTTTATGCCCCTGCGGCATTATTGCCATAACAGGCACCAACGGCAAAACCACCACTACCGCTTTGGTTGGCGAAATTATGCGTGCCTACAACAACGGCACAGAGGTTGTGGGCAACATCGGTGTGCCCTTTTGCGACAAGGTAGCCGGCTTACAACACCACGACCTTGTAGTGGCGGAAATCAGCAGTTTTCAACTGGAAACCGTACATAATTTCCGACCGAACATTGCTGCGGTTTTAAATATCACTACCGATCACTTAAACCGCCACAAAACCATGGAAAACTACATCTACATGAAAAGCCGTATTTTCGGCAACCAACAAAAAGACGACTTCCTCATTTTAAATTACGACAATCCAATAACCGCAACCATGTATAACTATACAGAATCGGGCACGGTTTATTTCAGCCGTCTTACCCTCTTGCAAGAAGGTGTTTTCGTGGACGGTTTGGGAAATATTCAAGTAAAATTGCCTTGGATAAACGAACAGGTTATACATATAAATGACCTTCAAATTCCGGGCAAACACAATCTGGAAAACGCTCTGGCGGCAGTGGCAATTGCCGTTTGTGCCGGCGTTCCTTTAGATATTATCCGCCAAACCCTTTGCAATTTCTCCGGTGTTGAACACAGAATTGAATTTGTAAGGGAATTAAAAGGCGTGTCCTTCTACAACGATTCCAAAGCCACAAATCCTGATTCCGCCATAAAAGCACTGGAAGCATTTAACCAACCCATAGTCCTTATAGCCGGCGGCAGCGACAAAGGCTCCGACTACAGCGATTGGGTCAGACTTTTTCCAAATAAAGTTAGACATTTGGTTATTATAGGCGAGGTAAGCAACCAAATCAAACAAGCCTGTGACGCACTTAACTTTACTGACTATTCCTTTGCAAATACCTTTGAAGAAGCGGTAGATGCGGCTTGCAGAAAAGCATACAGCGGGGACTGCGTTCTTCTTTCACCTGCCTGTGCCAGCTTTGATATGTTCCAAAACTTTGAGCAAAGAGGCAGGGTCTTCAAGGATTTGGTTTGGAGACTTAAATAAATAATAAAGATATAAAAATAACGCATATTAAAGTCTTTTTAAAGGGAGTTTGACTTCCGGTTGCAATAAAATATAAATTTATTTATTTTTAGTTGCAACGTCACACCATACCAATTCGCATTTTCATATTCAGAAGGAATAACTTTTAAGCGAATTGGTATGAGGGAAACTTTTTCTTCAGAAAAAGTTTCCCTCAAGGTCTTTAATTCTTTTGCACTTGCCCTTCCGCACCTTTATCGGTACGAGATTGAGTATAATTCACATTTGACCCGAATAATATTATAAAGTACACGCCGGATCGGTTTCGGCGGTTAGAAACGAGGTGAACAGCCATGGGTATACCGGCAACAAAAGACCACTCAAAAAAATTACATCGCAGACCTTTCTCAAATGCCGGTAAGCGTCATACCGAAGAATCGGTAATCCACGTGGGCAGCATAGATTACACGTCTTTTTTGGTAATCTTCCTGCTGGTATTGATAGGTGTGATTATGGTCTTTTCCGCCGGTTCGTATAATGCTCGGGTCGAGTATAACGATGCGTTTTTCTTCTTGAAAAGACAGGGTATATTTGCGGTCATGGGCATTTGTATCATGATTTTCATGGCGAATTTCAACTATAAATACCTGATGAAATTCGTTGTGCCCATGTATTTCATTACAAATGCGCTGCTTATAGCTGTTCGGTTTGTGGGTCGTGAGAAAAAAGGCGCCCAGCGGTGGATAGACTTACCCATAATCGGTCAGTTCCAGCCGTCGGAGCTTGCGAAAATTTCGGTTCTGTTACTGGTAGCCTATTTAATATACAAACGTAAGGATATATTGAAAAAATGGCCCGGCTTCCTGTTTGTAACAGGCATAGTGGGAATCACCGTGGCGTTGGTTATTTTGGGCAGTTTAAGCTCGGCCATTATCGTTGCCATTATAGGGTTTGGGGTAGTATTCATAGCAAGCCCGCATATTTTGCGGTTTGTGGTGGCCGGCGGTATGGGCATAACGGCTGTATATGTATTTATCACGTTCTTTTCCAAGTTCCGCTCCAATCGTGTTAATGCATGGCTGGACCCCTTCGCTTACTTACTGGACGGCGGATACCAAATAGTCCAATCCCTTTATGCCGTTGCTTCCGGCGGTGCATTCGGCTTGGGTATAGGCCAAAGCCGCCAGGCAAGCTTTTTACCCGATGCCCATAACGACTTTATTTTCGCCATAATATGCGAAGAGCTGGGCTTTGTGGGTGCCGCTCTGGTGCTTACCCTGTTCGGCATATTGATTTGGCGGCTTATACATATAGCAATAAACGCCTCTGACGTGTTTGGCGCTTTGATAGCCTCCGGCATAGCGCTGATGATAGCCAGCCAAGTTATAATAAACGTGGCGGTTGTTACCAACACCATTCCCAACACCGGTATTACCATGCCGTTTATCAGTTACGGAGGAACGTCTCTGCTGGTAAATATGTTCCTAATGGGTGTGGCGTTAAATATTTCAAGATACAGTAAGCAGAAATAGAGAAAGGACTGTTGGGTGAAATCAACAGTCCTTTTTGGTGTAAAGGTATAGATTTTGTATGGTTGCAGAGCGATGAGAGCAGAGCCACGACCCTACATAGCAAGGATTTATAGTTTTATATACCTCCACATTTTATCTCTGTATTCCGGGGTGGCGTAGTCTATGCCTACTCGTTTGTCGGTGCGGTAAACACAGATATAGCCGTCATCTTCAAGCCAGAGTTGGTTGGAGGTGATAAGGTTTTCATAGTTTAGGGCTTTGTCTATTTTAAGGGCCTTGGTGAGCTTTCCGGGGCCGTTGTAGCCTTCCACGCCTCTGATCAGTACGGCTTCGGGAAATCCTTCTTCACCCGTAACCACGTTTAGCAGATGATGTATGCCGTAACACAGATAAACATAGGCAAAACCGCCGCTTTCGAACATGACCGTGGTGCGTGGGGTTTTGCCCTTGTGGGCATGACAAGCGGTATCGTCCGGGCCGAAATAGGCTTCGGTTTCGGTAATGCGTAGTTTTATGATTTCGCCGTCTATATTACGGCAAATCAGCTTTCCCAACAGAGCCGGTGCGGCTTCGAGTACATTTTGTCTATAAAATTCATGGGTCAGTCTGTTCAAGTTACACCTCTCCGCTTTCTTGGGAATTTACCCTCGGCACTTCAATTAGCCTGTCTGCAAGATAGTCTATTTCAGCCGAATCGTGAGTAACAAGGATTACGCAGTTATTTTTCGCATAATCCTTAATTATATCCATGGCTGTTAGGCGTATTTTTGCGTCCAGACCGTTGAAGGGTTCGTCCAGTACCAGAAGCTGTCTGTTTACAACCAAGGCACGTGCCAGTGCTACCCTTCGTTTCATACCGCCGCTTAAACTTTTAACCTTAGTATTGATACAGTCGTTTAAAGCCAGCTTACTTAAAACTTCCCTTGCCGCTTCTTTGTTGTCCCGAACAAGAAGGAGATTATCCAAGGCTGTAGCCCAATTCAGTAGCCTATCCTCTTGAAACACGGCGGCTTTGGATAAATGCTCATGTCCTGTAACGGTTCCGCTATCCGGCTCTACAATCCCCAAAATTATATTAAGCAAGGTAGACTTACCGCAACCGGATTTGCCGTAAAATGCGGTTATGCCCTTGGTCTGCACTGATGCGGTAAAATCCCTCAAAACGGAATTGTCGCCGAATTTTTTGCACAGGTTTTTAATCTCAATAGCCACGACTAACCGCTCCTATCAGCATCTTAAAGCCCTTTTCAACCAAAATACTTAGTAGTATAAGTATTACCGTCCAGGCGAAAAGATCGGGTATCAGCAGATTGATTTTGGCGTTGTAGATGTTAATTCCTATGGAATCGTTGGGTAAGCCGATAATCTCGGCGGCTATGCCCGATTTCCATGCGAAACCCAAACCCACCGTAGCGGCGGACAAAAAATGGGGCATTACCGACGGCACGTAAATATTTTTAATACGTTTAAAAACCGGCACTTTAAATACCTCTGCCATTTCAAGCAGCTTTTTATCCACATTGATTATGCCGCTGTAAACCCCGTAATATACCATGGGCAAAACCATTACAAATGACGCCAAGACGGATAACCAATAGCTTTTAACAAAAACCAGTGCCAAAATTATAAAAGATGCCACCGGTATAGACTTGATAACGTTCATGGCCGGGTTTAAAAAATGAAAAACAAAGGAATACACAGATGCCAACGCCGCAAGAATTACCGCCGCAATTATTGCACCCAGAAACCCCAAGATAATCTTCCACATAGAGTTAAACAAGGCCGGCCAAAAGCTTGGCAGGGCGAACAGTTCAAACAGGCGAACCGCCACAGCTCCGGGCGTGGGCAGAAAAACCTCGTTATCCAGCAACATAGCCACAATCTGCCATAAGATCAGCCAGACTGCTCCTATGGCTATTTTTTTCACAGGACTAATTGATGTAATAGAATCCTTCATCCGGCAAGGCTCCTCCTACCGATGCGGAATCCGCTTGGAAAAGTACGGTCAAGTAATTTGAGATATAGTCTTTCATTTCTTGACCGGCAACAAACACTATGTTGCAGCGTTGTAAGGCTTTTTTTACTACGGCCGCAGGCATAATATCAAATTTTTCGGATAACAAAGAGGCATTTTCCGGGTCTGCGGTTACTGAGTTTATGGAATTTTCGTATTCCTTTAAGAAGGCATCCACGGTTTCTTTGGGTAAGGAATCTCTAAAAATAACCACGCCTGTCACCAAGGGATTTTCGCTTACTTTGTTCCATTCCTCTGTCATATCCAAGGCGATTCTCATGTCCGGGTTCTTGGAAAGTACTGTTGTAACAAAAGGCTCCGGCAACATAGCCAACTTGGATTGACCGGCAACCAACAAGCTTGCCAGTTCTGTGGCTTCGCTTTTAAATTCTACGTTTACGTCAGCGTCCAAGCCGTTTGCTTGAAGTATGTGCTTTAAGGTGTACTCTGGAGTAGTTCCTTTTCCCACGGTTTCAACGGTTTTTCCTTTTAAATCCTCTATGGAGTTAACCGTGCTGCCGTTTTCCAACATATAAAGCACGCCCAAGGTGTTAACAGCCGCTACTTTTACCTTGCCCTTGCTTTTGTTATACAAAACCGAGGCCAAGTTGCAGGGTACGGCGGCTATGTCCGTGTCGCCTTTAATGATGTCGGTGGAGATTTGGTCAGCCGCACCGACTATGTTGAAGCTGTAATCCGCACCGCCTGCAATTTCGTTTTTCTCCATAAGGCCCAACATTCCTAGCCCGGTTGCTCCCTTTAATACGGTTACCTTTATAGGTTCTTTGGGCGGCTGGGAGGGCGTAGGCGTTGAGGAGGGTGCAGTTTGTGCCGGAGTTTCCCTTGGTTCCGGCTGGGGTTTTGGAATATCAGCCGGAGTATTACAGCCGGTAAACAAAAAAACCAAGCATAACAACATTAATATTTTCTTCATACATATACCCATTTTATCCCTGCCCGTTGGAAATATTTTTCTGATTTTGTAATGTAAAAATCACAGCAAAATAATCCCATGTTCGGCGTACAAATATACAACAGCGTAGGCGCTCTCCGTTGAATAATATACATGTTTTTGTCGCTTGGCTGCTCAATCTAACATTCACCGGGCAAAAGAGATAAAACTAATCCTTCCTTAAATATTGGGATAATTTTAAATTATAGCAATATATCGACAAGGGGTCAATAAAATTGTAAAATAGAGAAAAGCCCATAGGAAAGTGAATATATGAAAACAGAAGTTTACGCAGACAGAGTAATTCTCAGTCAATACGACAGCTTTGATATAGAAGAAACCCTTGAATGCGGTCAGTGTTTTAGGTTCTTTAAAATCGGCGAAAAGCACTATAAAATTATAGCCCATGCCAAGGAGTTGTATATATATCAACATGACGGCGTGACAGAATTTTACCCCACAAACCTTGAGGAATTTAAGGCCTTGTGGCTACATTATTTTGACCTTGAGCGGGATTATTCCCAAATAAAACAAGGGCTTGCTGAAAATGACCCTGTTTTATCCAAGGCCATAGAGTTTGCCGGCGGCATACGCATATTAAACCAAGACCCTTTCGAAACCATAATTTCCTTTATAATTTCACAAAACAACCGTATACCTATGATTAAAAAAGTAATCGACAATTTGTCCCGTAAATTTGGTGACAAACTTTCCGAAGATTATGCTTTTCCTACCTTACAACAGTTTTCCGAGCGAAGTTTGGAGGAAATTTGTGAATGTAAAACCGGTTTTCGAGGAAAATATATAATGGATGCTGTAGGGAGAATTTCAGAGGGTTCCGTTCATTTGCCGGGCTTTAAAGCCAAACAAACCCCGGAACTGAAAAAGGAACTGATGAGCATTTACGGCATAGGCTCTAAGGTTGCGGATTGTATTTTGCTGTTTTCCTGCTCCAGACACGAGGTTTTTCCCACGGATGTATGGGTAAAGCGGATTATGAGCGAACTTTATTTAAGCGACTCCGCTACCTTAAACGACATAGCCAAAGCCGCCGAAGAAATGTTTGGCGACAAAGCCGGGTTTGCACAGCAATATCTGTTCCACTATGCAAGAGTACATAATATCGGTAAATAACAACAGCTTAAGGAGAGATTCCATGAATAAATTTCGCATAGCTATAGGCAGTGACCACGCAGGCTTTGAGATGAAAAACGAACTTACAGAATATATACAATCCCTGGGGCATGAAGCAATGGATTTCGGTTGCTATTCCAAAGATTCTGTGGATTATCCCTTAATAGGCAAGGCTGTAACCAAGGCAATTAAAGACGGTGCTTATGATTTAGGAATTTTGGTTTGCGGCACCGGTGTGGGAATGAGCATAATTGCAAACAAAGTAGCCGGAATACGTGCGGTAGTTTGCTCCGACCCATTTTCAGCCATAGCTTCCCGTGAGCATAACGAGACAAACGTACTTTGCCTGGGAGCCAGAGTTTTGGGTGCGGATTTGGCTAAACTTATAATAAGCAGCTGGTTAACAGCAAAGCCCCAAGGCGGCAGACACGCCATTCGTGTGCAAATGATAAAAGATTTGGAAAATGAATAATATGCAAAAAGGACTGTTCACAACTTAAACGTTGCGATACAGTCCTTTTTTTGGGATTTAACCATTATCCCTTAAACGAACTCTTTAAAGAAACTATCCTGTTAAACACAGGCAGTTCTTTTGTTGTGTACTTGCTGTCCAAGCAGAAATAACCCAAACGCATAAATTGAAAACGATCGGTTAAGTCAGCATCTTTTAAGCAGGGCTCGGCGTAGGCAGTTTCCATAATTTGCAGAGAATTGGGGTTCTTTTTGAATCCGCTTTCTTCTGCTTCGTCGTCTATAATAAAGGTTTCGTATAAACGGGCTTGTATGGGAATTGCGTGTTTTGCGGAAACCCAGTGTATAGTACCCTTGACTTTGCGTTCGGTAAAGCCGGAACCGCTTTTTGTCAGAGGGTCGTAGGTTGCGTGGATTTCGGTAACGTTACCGTTTTCGTCTTTGATAACATCGGTACAGGTTACAAAGTAGGCACCTTTTAAACGCACCTCTTTACCCGGCGAAAGCCTATGGAACTTCTTGGGTGCGTCCTCCATAAAGTCGTCACGTTCGATGTACAGTTCTCCGGAGAAGGGTATTTCTCTTTCTCCCATTTCGGGATTTTCCGGGTTGTTCTCTATAATTAACATTTCTTCTTGGTCTTTGGGGTAGTTTGTGATAACCAGTTTAATAGGGTCAAGCACAGCCATTACCACGTTGGATTTAAGCTTTAAATCCTCTCTTACGCAGAACTCAAATTGTGCCAAGTCTACCTTGCTGTGCGCCTTGGAAACGCCGATTAATTCGCAGAATTTGCGTATGGCTTCCGGGGTTACGCCACGGCGGCGTATACCTGCAAGGGTTACCAACCTTGGGTCGTCCCAACCGTCTGCTTCTCCGCTGTCTACCAATTCTTTGATGTAGCGTTTGCCCATAATTGTGTTGGTAAGAGATAGCTTTGCAAACTCAATTTGCCTCGGAGGATTTGCAAATTCGGTCTCTTTAACTGCCCAATCATAGAAGGGCCTGTGGTCTTCAAATTCCAAGGTGCAAAGTGAATGGGTAATGCCTTCAATGGCGTCCTCCAGAGGATGTGCAAAGTCATACATGGGGTAAATGCACCATTTATCCTTGGTATTGTGGTGTATTGCACGAGAAATTCGGTATATTACCGGATCACGCATATTGATGTTGGGCGAAGCCATGTCTATTTTAGCACGCAGGGTACGGCTTCCGTCGGGAAATTCTCCGTTTTTCATACGGGTGAAAAGGTCTAAGTTTTCTTCTACGGAACGGTCACGGTAAGGGCTTGGAGTACCGGGTTTGTTTAAAGTACCCCTGTATTCACGTACTTGCTCCGGGCTTAAATCGCAGACAAAAGCCTTGCCTTTTTCGATAAGCTTAACGGCACACCGGTAAATGGCGTCAAAATAATCGGAGGCATAATAAAGCCTGTCCTCCCAATCGAAACCCAGCCATTTTATATCCTCGATTATGGAGTTGACGTACATAACGTCTTCCTTAACCGGGTTGGTGTCGTCAAAACGCAGGTTACATTTACCGCCATACATTTTTGCTACGCCAAAATTAAAGCAGATACTTTTGGCATGGCCTATATGCAAAAATCCGTTGGGTTCCGGAGGAAAACGGGTATGGATTTTGTTAAGCCGGCCTTTAAGGTCTTCATTAATATATGCATGAATAAAATTACCGGTTGCACTCAGTGATTCGTTTTCTGAATTCATAATACAGCTCCTTAATTATATTCGGGAATTTTCGTAATCTTCGTGGTAAAACACGGTGTTGCAGTACGGACAGGCTCCGAACAATACCACCTTATCGGAATTATTGTCTTTAAATTTATATTTTAAATCTACTTTCACAACTTTTCCTTGGGCGTTGCAGTCATGGTTTTCGTAGTAGGAGTTTCTTGTGGACGTAAAACCTTGGGCAGAGTTCAAAACAGACATGATATTTTGTAATATATCCATTTTATACCTCACGTTTATTTTTGAGTAAAATTATATACCGGCAGAGCTTTTTTTTCAACTATAAACGCAGGCTTGGTTGGAAAAAGCGTTTAAAACCTTAATGAAAACTTTTTCTGAAGCAAAAATCTTTCCCAAACTCTTTTCAACAAGACTTAAATATTAAAGGCGTAAAGCCTTACATTGCTCGAAAGATTTTATTTGCCCTTTCCGGCTGTGGGTGTATAATATGTTTATTGAAATTTCCAACGAAAAAGGAGCATTTATGTTAGCCTGTAAAATAGACGAAACCCAAGTTAAGGATTTTATGAATAAGTTGCTGAAAGATACTGTATTTGACAGCTTTCAAGTAAGAGGTATAGAACTAATCAGCTACACCAAGTTTGAAATCTCGGGAGCCATACAAAAAGAATATTTCGAAGAAGCCGGCGCAAGAAGATTTTGCACCTGGGAAGAAATGCGGCCCTTTGTATTTCATTTGATTAAAAGCTATAAGAGACCAAAATCGTTAAAAACAGTATTATCACTAGCCGGCGAAAACCTTGAAAAAATCCACCCAAACGCCACCGCCTGTTTTTTGAACATTTTATATGAAGGGAATCAAATTCAATTTACGGCTACAGCCACAGAAAAGAGTTTTTCCATGGATAAAACCGTAGAATTACGCTGGATAGAGTATATAAAAGAATTTTTTAAGAAGCACAACATTATTATTAGCACTCTTGATTAATGAGTGCTAAAATTCTCTTGACTTTTGTTTTGAACCTTATTATACTGAATTTGTTAAAAATAATGTAGGTTGATGATGCTTTATCCAACCTAACCCTTTTCGATATTAAAGTCTTTTTGAAAGGGGTTTGGGGTAAACTTTTTTTCAGAAAAAGTTCTCCTCAAGGTCTTAATCTTTTACTTAATCTAAACTTTACGGGAGGTATGACTGTGGAAAAAGGCAACTTATCCATTAACTCTGACAATATCTTACCAATTATAAAAAAATGGCTGTATTCCGATACCGATATATTTTTAAGAGAATTGGTATCCAACGCAACCGACGCTATTACAAAACTCAAGGTTTTGCAAGGCGAGGACAGCAAAAAATTTGAAATCCGTGTGATTTTGGATAAGGAAAACAGCATAGTCAAGGTTACAGACAACGGCATAGGTATGACAGCCGATGAAATCAAAAAATATATTAACGAAATAGCCTTTTCGGGTGCAAACGAGTTTGTTAATAAATACGCCGACCAAAACAGCACCGCCGGCGAAATTATAGGGCATTTCGGCTTGGGCTTTTATTCTACATTTATGGTGGCGGATAAGGTTCAAATCGACTCTTTGTCCTATGTTGAGGGTGCAAAAGCCGCCCGCTGGATTTGTGAAGGCGGCGTGGAATTTGAATTGTATGACTCCGAGAAAGACAGCGTAGGTACTACCATCACCCTTTATGTGGGCGAACACGGCAAGGAATTTTTGGACGAATACAAACTCAACAATATTTTAAGAAAATATTGCAGCTTTATGCCTGTGGAAATTTATTTTGAAACGGTTAAGCCGGAGAAAACCCAGGACAAGCCGGAAGATAAGGACGATGTTATAGACCTTGGCGAAAACATCGAAGCCGAAAGTGCGGAAGCCGCCGAAGAGCCCAAAGAAATCCCCATAAACGACCCCAATCCTCTGTGGATTAAACAGGCAAAAGACTGCACAGACGAAGAATACAAGGCTTTCTATCATAAAGTATTCATGGACTTTAACGAGCCTTTATTCTGGATACATCTGAACATGGACTATCCTTTCAGACTGAAAGGCATACTTTACTTCCCTAAACTCAAGCACGAGTTGGAGTCCATAGAGGGTCAAGTAAAGCTGTTTAACAACCAAGTATTTATAGCCGACAACATTAAAGAAGTTATCCCCGAATTCTTATTGTTGCTTAAAGGTACCCTGGACTGCCCTGATTTACCCCTTAACGTTTCCCGCAGTTTCCTGCAAAACGACCAATATGTAACTAAATTGTCCGGTTATATCACCAAAAAAGTTGCTGACAAGTTAAACTCACTGTTTAACAAAGACCGTGAAGGCTTTAACGGCTACTGGGACGACATCGCTCCCTTTATCAAATACGGCTGTATTAAAGACCGTGATTTCTACGACAAAATCAAGGACAGCATACTTTACAAAACTACAGCCGGAGATTACGCCACCTTACCGGAGTTCCTTGAACGCAACAAAGAAAAAACCGATAAAACCGTATTCTACGTGTCCAACGAACAGCAACAGGCACAGTATATTTCCATGTTTAAGGAAAACAGCCTTGAAGCCGTTGTGCTTACAACAAAGCTGGACAATCCCTTTATTTCCTACGTTGAATCCTATGAAATCGGCAAGAACGCAGCTCAATTCAAACGTATTGATGCTGACATTACCGAGGCTTTAAAGGACAACAAGGAAAGCGAAATTGACACGGAAAAAATGCAGGAACTGTTCCGCACCGTGCTTGCCAAAGAAAAACTTAACGTCAAGACCGAGAACCTGAAATCCGACAAAGTTTGTGCCGTTATTCTTCTTTCCGAACAGGCACGTCGTATGCAGGAAATGAGCATAATGTTCGGTAATATGGATAATATGTTTGCCGGTGAAGAAAGCCTGGTATTAAACGCCAACAACAATCTGGTTAAAAAATTAGCGCAAATCAAGGACGACTCCCAACGCTCAGACGATATTAAGCTTATTTGTGAACAAATCTATGACCTTGCAATGTTAAGCCATAAACCCCTAGATGCAGAAGCTATGACCAAATTTATGGAACGCAGCAACTTAATCTTAGAAAGAATAGCAATGTAATGATACTAAATCCATTTAAAACAGTAGATAAATATGGAATCAGTATGAATTTAAAATAGATAATAAACAAAGCAAAAGGCTACCCCGGTGCATTGCGATACAGCCCGGTAAATATACCTTTCAACGAAAAAAACGGCAGAAACCTTACTTCTGCCGTTTTCTTATTCCCGTTTAAAGTCTCGAATTGCGTCATTAAGTCAATTTATCCATACCCAAAACATCCCCGGGGATTTTTGCCTCCAAGGTTGTCCTCTGATTGCATAAATCTTCTATTTCATATTATGTAGAGACTTTAAACAGCCTGTTTTATTCCTCGGCAAATTAGTCGCCGATGGGGTTTTCGATTAAGGTAGCAAATTGGAACTTATGGCGATGTCTGTCGCTGATTGTGGTATGTCCGCAAACAAAATGCACATGACGTCCGTCGCCAACATCAATTGCCGGGCCTGTTCTGTCTGATACTATATGAAAATGATCTTCATAAAAATCTGTATTGCCTTCAAGCAAATGATAATGATTGCCGTGTCTTGAATTAATAGCTTGTCCTGTTACGCCGGCAAAACGGTGGTTATGAGGATCTTCTTGTATTTCGGCTATTTTTACACTGCCAAGGTATTCATGGGTATGTCTTTGCCCACGGTGATGACAACGTCTTGATTCAGCCGCATCATCGTCGGATTCTTCCTCGAGCAAACCTTGAGCTTCTTCATTGCCGATAGCATTTGGGTATATTTCTTCGTAAATTTCTTGATGATTTCTCACTTTTTTCACCTCCTTCTTCTTTATGATATGCAGCCTACGGTTTTTGTGTGACAAGCTGTCTGCTGACCGTAAATTGAACACACTTTTTATTCTGTCGTTAAAATTGTACAAGGATAGAGCAAATCTTCGCCGTTTGTACTGCTATATCTAAAATTCGCTCTGCCAATTAGTAAATTTTGGTGAAATATATACTAATTTACTGTTACATTATTATTAACGATTCATAAAAAACATTGACAGTAGTTTATATTTTGCATATGATAAATGTAAGGAGGGATT
>CAYMOU010000036.1:0-23823 GCA_964392115.1 uncultured Defluviitaleaceae bacterium
ATACATTTTGTGTATTATTTACACAAGATTTGTCTTTGAAGACGCACTCTAGTTAACTCAAATCTGATCGCTTAATTTAGACGAAATAATAAAGGGCTTATTATTAAATACCTGCGAATATCTTCGTATGTTATTTAATTAATGCCGGAACGGAGTTTAATATGTACGATGTAACAGCAATGGGAGAACTGCTTATAGATTTTACCCCTGCCGGAAAAAATGAACAGGGAGCAGAACTTTTTTCAAGAAATCCCGGCGGCGCCCCGGCTAATGTTGCGGCTATGGTTGCCCGTTTGGGAGCAAAGGCGGCTTTTATGGGTAAAGTGGGCAATGATTCCTTCGGACAATTTTTGAAGTCTACCCTAGAAGAAGCCCATGTTGATGTGTCGGGGTTGATTACCGACGGAGATTACCTTACCACTCTTGCCTTTGTTCAACTGGACAGCAAGGGCGATCGCTCCTTTAGTTTTTACAGAAAAAACGGTGCCGATATTATGTTTACCGAGGGTGACATAAAAAAAGGAGTCATAGACAACACGAAAATTTTCCACTTTGGTTCTGTATCCTTAACAAGCGAACCCTGCCGCAGTGCCACCCTTGCTGCAGTTCGTTATGCAAAAGAGCAGGGCAAAATAATCAGTTACGACCCCAACTACAGACCCTTACTCTGGGACAGCCCGGAACGAGCAAAGGCTGAAATTTTAAGTGCCATACCCTTTGCCGATATTCTGAAAGTATCCCACGAAGAAACTGAATTTTTATTCGGAGAAAGTGACCCGGCAAAGGCCGTCGAGAAATTAAAAGGGCCTTCGCTTATTTTGGTTTCTTTGGGACCGGACGGTGCTTTCTACAGCACAGCACAAGCCCAAAACACTCTGCCTACCTATGATGTAAAAACAGTAGACACCACCGGAGCAGGAGATTCCTTTTTGGGTTCGGTTTTATACCGCCTGAAAGATTTAAAGGCAAGCGAAATCTCCCAATTGAGCAAAGAATTTTTGGACGATGTTTTGGATTTTGCAAACGCCGCAGGAAGTCTCTCCACCACGGCTATAGGTGCTATTCCTTCTATGCCGGATTTGGCTGCTGTGGAAAATTGCAGAAAAAAATAAACTCCGGCTTACAATTTAGCCGGTAACATGAAAGCAGGTGTATAATGGAAAAGTTATTTTGCCAAAGCTGTGGCATGCCGCTTGAAAATGACGAGGTAATGGGCACCGGCACAGACGGTGTAAAGATCGATGATTATTGTGTTTATTGCTACAAAGACGGAGCCTTTACCCAAGATGTAAGCATGGACGAAATGATAGAAATAAGTTTACAACATATGAAACAATTATTTAAGGACAACCCCGATTTCAACGAAAAGGAAGCCTTGGAAAATATGCAGGCGTTTTTCCCGAAATTGAAAAGATGGGCATAAAAATTAAATTGATTATTCAAATAATATACTTAAATTAATCTTTAACCCGACCGACCTGAAAAATCGGTCGGCTTTTTTGTATGTTCACAAATCCGATAAAATAAGCCTTTTATAACCCCTGGTGAACTCTACCACCGGTTTACTCACCCGATTCTACTGCCGGTCGGTTGATTTTTGGGCATCTGGCTGTTAAACTAAGCATGAAAGGACGGTGTACTGATGACTAATGAAAATATGGCTAATTTTATCTGTGAGTTAAGAAAGGCCAAGAATTTAACACAGAAGCAATTGGCCCAACAACTAAACATAACAGACAAAGCAGTTTCCAAATGGGAACGAGGCTTGGGCTACCCTGATATTACGATTATTGCCGGCTTGGCAGAGATTTTGGGCGTAACAACCAACGAATTGTTAAAAGGCAGCCGAGATGAAGCGCCTGTGCCTAAGGCCGAAATTATCGTTCAAAACACCTTACAGTATGCAGAAAAGGCAACTATGACCAAGAACAAAACTGCCCGTAATATAATGCAATTTATAATCACCGCTGCATTTGCGCTGGCTGTGCTTGTTTGCGTAATATGCGATTTAGCCGTGTCAGGTGGCTTAACCTGGTCTTTATATCCAATATTAAGTATAGGCTACGCCTGGCTGATTATAATGCCCCTGTTTTTGTTTCAAAAAAACAAAATATTAATGGCTCTGCTCTCCGTAAGTATTTTTACCGTTCCGTTTTTGTTTTTCTTGGAACAATTGGGACGTTCAACATATTGGCTTTTTCCTTTGGGCTTGCCCATAACAATGTTGTCACTGGCTTACTTTTGGTTGATTTATTTCTTATTCAGAAAAATGAGAAATCAAAGATGGCTTGCCTCATCTGTTGCAATAGCGTTAACAGCACCCCTAAGTATACTGATAAATTACATAACATCAAAGTATACAGGTGGCCAATTCCTTAAAGCTTGGGATGCAATAGCAGTAGGTATAATAGTTTTTATTTCGATTATTTTCTGTGCTATAGGATATTTTAGGAATAAAAGAGCGGAATAGCGGATTCATAGCTCGATATGAGTTCAAAAGATATAGAAACGACGAAAACCACCCTTAGGTGGTTTTCTATTAAAAAATGCATGCACAATTACCGCAGTAATTGCTCTATTATTATATTATATTGATACACAAAAGTGTACCATAATTATTATGTATTGTCAAACGAAAATTAAACGCCGAATCTTTACCAACTGTCTTTAACTGAAGAAATTATTTTGGAAAACATAATATTTTTTAACTTACCTATTTGATCATTCAAATCAATCCTATGCAGACTAACCGGGGTAACTCTTGTGATGTCAGTGTAACATTTTTTTAAATTAAAGTTAAAAATATAGTCAATATCTATTTGATTGTGATTTTCGGAATCGGCCGTACCTGATGTAAGCGGTGCAACAACTACACATTCGCCCACATGCTTTAGTATCACTGCAACATGTCTACCACCAAACTCACAACCCACATTAAATCCAAATTCTATCCAAATTCTATCCAAATTCTATCCAAACCACTTTTCCTTTTCCTAATATATAATGTTTTAAAAGTTCATCTTTATCATTCTGCTGCATAATGACTTTATTTCTGTTGTAATTTCTGCTTTTGCACCTGTAATAGTACTTAGCTGCAATTTTTTCGTTGCAGGTGTACTCAAAGGGATTCATCTGCTTATTGAATAAACTATCAGGTATATCTAAATTCGATACTTCCTTCACATAAAAATGATCATGCCTAATCTTCCAATCTAAGTATTTATTAAGTCGTCCTACTTTATCCGGATTGGACAAATCTGTGTTTTTTATTATATTCACCATACTGTCGTTTAGTTCGAAATACCTTTGATAACTGATAACCGTCACACCTTCCTCTTTTTAACATAATATCAGGAATTGTCGAGTTATGCAATAATAGCACAATTGCTCCTACTGCTTAATCATCAAAAAAGCCGCTTCTCTAAACGAAAAGCGGCTTCTAATATTTATATCAAAAAAATTACTTCATCGCCAATTCAGGTGCAACCAAACCCAAATGCATTTTAAATCTGGCATAGAGGAAAGCAGGAGAGTGCATTTGTAAGGTAATCAACTCACCGTGAGGGTGTTCAAGGTGTGTAAATCCGGGCATATTTTCGCCAAGACTGCGACCTTCTCCGCCGGAGTAAACCATGGAATAGTTCAACCACATTTCGTCCATCATGCTTTCTTTCAAAAGAACATGAGTATATACCGGTGATTCTATGGTGCAGTACTCAATTCCGGCATAACGGAGAGCTTTCATAATGTTTGTGTTGTTGAGCTTGCGTCCTTCTCCGGCGCTTATAACAACTACATCGGAAGCGGTAAACATAGAAGAGTTTATGGCTTCTTTAGTAGGTGCTTCTTGGTTGAAACCAAAGAATTTGTAGGGCTTGTTGTTGCCGTCTGTTTCCTTGATGTATTTTTCGCCTTCGGGAGAAGTAATAATCATAACGGGAATTTCTTCTTCGTTGAAAATACGGTGTTCAAAAGGAATGTCTGTTCCGTCCAAAGAAATAATTATGTGAATAGGACAGGCAGGTTTTCCGGCTTTCAGTCTGGCTTCTACCAAAGCAGGGTCAAAAACATGGGCGGTGTGCTTGGGTTCTCTTGCAAGCATATTTGCACCCTTAATGGTAGCGTCGGATACGGCTCTGGTTAAACTGAGCATCCAAAAGTCAGCGTCGCCGCCGTCCGGGTCCAAAACATTGTTTGCGGCAATGTAAGGGCCGTGAACGCTGGTACCGTAAGCAATTTTGCCATCCATGGAAAGCACGTACATGGCGTAATTTAAGGGTCTGTCCTCGGGAACAGCACCGAATTTTACTTGTTGGCCGTATACTTCCATAATTTTATCGCATTGCACGTCGGAAGTTTTGAAGGAATTCATTAATTCTTCGTTGTTAAACAAAGTTTGTAACTTAATTTTGTCAGCCTTGAAATCAATTTTTGCTAAATTAGACATAGTTCTGCCTCTTTCTAAGTAAAGTTTTAATTATTTGAGGGAAACTTTTCCGGGAAATGTTTCCCTCGTTTTATGTTTAAATGTTATGTTTGCATTTTTTTAAACAGCGGTTTCTTTTTTGAATCTTAATCCCAAAAGAAGGAAGGACAAACCTACCAAGACATAAATCACTGCCAGTTCAATGTTTACGCCCAATGTGGGTTGCAGGTAGTGTATCATGCCTGTATAGGTAAAGACTGCTCCGAAAAGTGCGGCAACGCAGGCTTTTTTCCATTGTCTTTGCATTACAAACACCAACATAGAGCCCCAAACCAAGGCAATAAACATGGCGCCCTTACCCATGGTCAGGTATCCGATGGCATCCATTTTTTGAGCGGTAAGGTTAGCATGAATATCAGGTGTACCCAATACTTCAAAAGGTTTGATTCCCACCAGACCCAAAACGGCTTTGATGGCAGTTTCGGTTTTGTCAAACAATACTTCCATAAGAGAAAGAATAATGGTCAAACCGATAATGGGATAGTATTTTGATTCTACTTTGTTAAATGCCTGACCAACACTGGTTAAGGCGATGAATAACAATATGGGCAGAGTTGCTTGCTCGGGAACGATACCGTTGATAATGGCTATAAGACCGGAGAAGCAAAGTACCAAATAAATAGCACCTACGCCGAAGCTGTAAGATGTTCCTGCTTTCAATTCTTTCCAAGAGTTGTGACCCCAGAAAACGCCCAGCGGGAAGGGATTGCCTATGAAACAGCTTAAAATATTAACGATACCGATAACCAAAATACTCTTTTTGGAGTCAATATTGTCGCCGGCTTCCTGTGCCTGGGAAATACCCATCAGGGAGTTTATAGCGCCGTGAATGGTAAATATCAAAATAATACCGATGTAGGGCATGAGAACTTCAAAAGGAATGCTTAAAAAGTCCACCGAAAAGCCGGGTAAAGCAAAGTAGGAGTTAGAGATACCTCTGTTAAAGGTTTCAGCATTGTTAAAGCCTATAAACCAAGAAACTGCAGTACCCAGCAAGATAGATATTAAGGGAGCCGGTACTTTTCCTTCGATTTTGCCCAGATAAAGCACAAGCAGAACCAAAACGGCAACTATGGCAATAAGGGGTTGGTTAAACATTTTGCTTATAACGTTAACCCCCAGGAAGGCTACCGCACCGCCGGCAAGAGTACCGAAGAGTGCCGCCGCAGGAATGGTTTTTTGTATCCAATTAGATAAGAAACCTGTTGCAATAAAGATTATGCTTGAAATAAAGTTGGCCATTACGCCCACTTTCCAAGCCAATATACCGTCACCCGTTGCCAGATAGACCGGTGTCATTATGGCGAACAGCCAAGTAAACACACGGGTAGCATGGAGACCGGTAGGAAGGGCTACATAATCGTCCCGACCTTCTTTTTTGTTAAGGTGTCTTGAGTACAGGGTAAAGAATCCGTTTAAAATCAAGATTGTTAACCCTATGGCCGGAATAATTTTGCCGTAAACTATTTCCACAGGTACGCCTATGGAAAATTGCAATACGGCCGCTGCGGTAATAACTTTTGCAAAACCGTCAATAAATACGCCGATTAAGGCGTCTAGGTCGCCCTTTTTCCATAAAGGGCCTCTGCCGTTAAACAAGCCGGTCATTTTCTTACCTCTTTTCGTAAATTGTTGTAAATGTTGTAAATTTATCTAAGATAATTTGTTAATAGACAAACTATCCTTGAATCTTAAAAATAATCAGTGGGTCTGTTCTTTTTTATCCAATTTGAAACCCAAAGCAAGGAAACACAGGGTTGCCAAGGCATAAATTAAGGTATACTCGGGCACGGGTAAAAATCCCAAGGTGGTTGAATGTATTAATCCCACAGACGAAATTACCGTAGCCAAGGCACAAACCAAAGCTGTATTCTTATATTCTCCTCTTATAAGAAAATAAAATACGGAAGAAAACAAAAGAGCTATAAATATTGCACCGCTGCTGATAGACAAATAGCCGGTGTACTCTATACGTGCTGCCTTAAAGTGTTCGCCCGCAACGCTGATGGTAGTACCCTGCATGCCGGGATTATAGAATTCAGTTGCGGCGTTTACCCCTGCACGGGCCAGGCTTTGGAATTGCTGGAACATCATATCTATAACGCCTATCATTATGGCTAGTATTACAGCCGGATAATACTTGGCTTCGTTGGCTTCGAAGGCCTGTTTAACAGAGTTAAAGGCTATAAACAGTACAAAGGGAATAACCGCAATGTTGGGAATAACGCTTGTAATAACCCCTGCCAAGCCGCCTATACCTATAATCAGATAGGCTATAGCCAAAACAAAGCTGTAACCGGTTCGGGCTCCCATGGCGTTCCAACTGTTGTGACCCCAATAAATACCGCATGAAAATGGGCTACCGAAGAAACCGCCGGCTACGTTCAGCACGCCGCTCATAACCAAGGTTCTGTTGATGCTGAAATCATTGCCCACTTCTTTCGCCTGTTCTACGCCCATAAGGGTAGTAAAAATATCCATAATGGAGAAGGCTATAACCGATGGCAGTACCTTTTCCAAATGAGGCCATACACCATCGAAAACATTCAAATGTATGCCGGGAAAGTAAAAGCCTATTTCCTTGGCGTTTTCTGTTACGGTTGCCGGATTAATTACGTTAGTCATCCATGCCAAGGCCGTGATAATAATGATTATGGTTAGGGCCGGTGAAAATTTATATTTCACAGCGCCGAAGTACAGCCCGGCAAACAACAGCATGGTAACAAGCCCCAGGCTACCGTAATTGAACATTTTTACTATTACCTGAACACCCAGAAAAACAATGGCAATACCTGCCAGAGTACCGAACAGAGCCGGCTTGGGAACAATGGTATTCAGCTTTTTACCCAAAGGCCCCAATACTATAAAAATCAGTCCGGAAATAATATTGGCCGAAACAGCTACCTTCCAAGTCATTATAGGGTCTTGGGTAGAAAAATAGGTAGGAATCATAATGGCGTTAAGCCACAAAAACATTTTTGTGACCGTTAGCCCCGAGGGCAAGGCCGTAACGTTTGGGTTGCCGGTTTCTCGGCTGACCTTTTTTGCGTCCCACCAAAAATACAGGTTAAACAAGGCCACAGCCACAACTATACCCGGGAAAACTACGCCCTTTACAAAGCTGCTGTCAAAGTGCATTATGCTGTAAAGTATGCCTGTAGCCACTATTAATTTTGAAAAGCCGTCAAAGAATACACCTATGGTTGCATCCAGGTCTCTTTTGACCCAAAATCTAGTTAACATCATTTCACCACCTTCCGCAACCGCTTGCATTTGTGATTATTCTAACAGATTGGTTTTTATATTGCAATATTATTTTTCCGTGAATAAAAAAATATCACTCAAAAAAGTGAGTGATATTTTTTTACAATTCTTTATCATTGACTTGATTTTCTATCCAATACAAGCTTTCTTTAAACAAAATATCTATGCCGGTATCCTTACGGCCCGGAATGAATTCTCGGTTGTTACAAAAATATGAGAAAAAACAACTGCTAATTGTCCATCCCTGATAAAAAGGTTTTTGGTGGACTATAGCCTCGATATTGCCGGATTTTACATGGTTGTTAATGGCCGGGCTTCGGTCGTTGGCTATAACTATTTTGTCCTTTATTCCTTCTTTTAGTAGAAATTCCGCCACGAATTCGGTGTTGTAGGGAGCATATATGCCTTGAAATTCTTGTTGGGATAAAGCTTCTTTTATAGCGGCTTCGTAGGTGTTGTAGTCGATTGCTTTAATTTTTTTGATAACATAGTTCATGCCGGGGTATTCATCAGCTATTTCTTGGAAGCCACGTATTTTGGAGTTTGCTAAGTTATTGCCTTCGTCGTATAACAGCACCAAAACATTTCCGCTGTACCGCAATAAGCTGCACATAAGATTTGCGGTAATTTTTCCTACCCTTACGTAATCCGGTCCTACATGGCAAAGCCCATGCATATCATAGGCCATATCCAAGGTCATTAAGGGAATTTCTCTTTCATCGCAAAGTTTTTGAGCCAACTCAATATTTTCTCTGCAAAGAGGGCTTAAAATAACCCCGTCTGCTTGGTCGTTTATATTGGAAAGAAGGCTGTTATACTGTTCTGCTCGGGGTTTTGCGTGTAAATTACGGTCGGTATAGAACATTTCTATGTTAAATTTATAACTTTTCTTATCCTGTAAAAATCGATTTATTCCCAATTCCATAGCTTCTGCGTAGCCGTGAACTATGGAAGTGGTCAAAAAGGCCAATACCTTCTTTTGCTTTTTGTTTGCCAAAGACGAGGCTAAAATATTTTGCTCATAGCCCAGTTCTTCCGCAACTTTTCGAACGGCCAATTTGGTTTTTTTGCTGACATCAAGATCATTCAATGCCCTTGAAACGGTGGATTTTGAAACTTTGAGAATTCTTGCAATATCTTCTTGCTTAACCACGTGTATCCTCTTTTCGCCGATTTTTTCGAAATATACCAAAGTGAATATTTTGTCATTTCACTTACGCTGATTAATATATTGATTAATATGTACAAGTAATACAAATTAATTATAACATATTTTTTATTTCCCGGCAATTATCCATGAATATTTAAAAGGCGTGTGGACTGGGGTGGAGCCGTAGATACGGTCGGACGAAAAAGGCAAAAAAAGAGAACCTAATTTTGGTTAAATTAGGTTCTCTTGTATTATGTCACAACTCCGCCAACACCAAAGGCGGTGTCATCGGTTAAAATATCAACTCTGTAATCTTCGGCGTAGATGGGGTAAATATATTCCATAAAATTCTTAATAACTCTTTTATCCGGTTTTATGGGCTTGGCGTTTTCTTGCATAATATTAACGCAAATACGCTCAAAATATTTCAACCCGGTGGTTATATCCAAAAGCATAGATTCCACCGTTTGACCGGGTATGCCTTGAAGTAGGCAACATTCGTCAAAAAATTCGGCGATTTCTGCCGGGTCTTGTGCTGTAATGCCCTTGTTTAAATAACTTTCACGAAAGAGTGCATCGAAGGTTTCCACACCGGTTTTAACCTTAACGGTGATATTGTGGATTGAGTAAGCCTCTTTGATTTTTTTGATCTCTTGGCGGTGTTGCCAATGACATTCGAAATGCAGTTCGGTTATGTGCTTTTCAATGCATATTTTTTTAATCAAATCCATGGTGTCCTCGTCTAAGTCAACAAAAGAACCGGAGTTGATTATTTCAAGCTTTTTGTAAATTCCCGTAACCTTGTTAAGCTCTTGGGCATTTAAGGCAAAATTTTCCGGGATGTTGTCGCTGCAATCCAAATGATAATCGCAAAATCTGCATTTTGCCCAAGAACAGCCCTTGCCACGGAGCATTACTATTTCTCTTTTATTTTTTTCTTCCACAACCGAATAACGGTTGGGGTTAAAGTCCTCTATCATATTAAGCCTTCTTATACTAATTCCATATTTAATGGAGGATAAAAGTTTGCAAATTATCCTTGAATCTTTGTCTAAATTGCAAATTTTTATCTACTGTCTTAAATGGAATCAGTAATAGTTATTTATATAAAAGAATAAAAACTTGAGTGAGAAAACCCTTAAAGGCAAAGGTTCTCACTCAAGCTCGTTATTTTTTGAGTTCGAAAAGCTGTCCTCCGGGTTTAGTACTTACATTTTAGGCAAAGTATCGAAACCTTTTTGAAGGTCGGCATCTGTGGGTACATAGTCGGACATATTTCCGGAATTGTAGCTTTCGTAAGCGGTCATGTCGAAATAACCGGTGCCGGTTAAGCCGAAAAGTATAACCTTTTCTTCGCCGGTTTCTTTGCATTTCATGGCTTCGTCCACAGCCGCCTTAATAGCATGAGAGCTTTCCGGAGCGGGCAAAGTACCTTCGCATTTTGCAAACAAAACAGCGGCATCGAATACTTCGGTTTGGGTGTAGGATTTGGCTGTCATGTAGCCGTCGTGATAAAGTTTGGAAACTATTGGGCTCATTCCGTGGTAACGCAAACCGCCTGCGTGGTTGGGCGACGGAAGGAAACCGCTGCCCAGAGTGTACATTCTTATAAGCGGAGTGGTTTTGCCTATATCGCCGAAATCAAGGGCGTATTTTCCACGGGTTAAGCTGGGGCAACTTGCCGGTTCTACCGCAATAAATTCGGTGTTGCTTTTACCGTTGATTTTATCGGTCATAAAAGGCGAAATCAAACCGCCCAAATTGGAACCACCGCCGGCGCAACCTATAACAACATCCGGTACAATGTTGTATTTATCCAAGGCGGCTTTTGCCTCCAAGCCGATTACGGATTGATGTAAAAGTACGTGATTCAACACACTTCCCAAGACATAACGGCAGTTGTTTGACTTAACCGCAACCTCTATTGCCTCGGAAATAGCGCAACCAAGAGAACCGCCGGTATCAGGGGTGGCCTCAAGAATTTTTCTGCCTACTTCTGTGGTATCGGAGGGCGAAGGAATAACTTTTGCACCGTAGGTCTGCATTAAAATTTTTCTGTATGGTTTTTGTTGGCTTGAAACCTTAACCATATAAACCGTCAAATCTATGCCGAAATATGCACAGGCCATGGATAGGGCACTGCCCCATTGTCCCGCGCCGGTTTCGGTGGTAAGGTGGGTTATGCCTTGTTGTTTGGCGTAATAAACCTGAGCGGCGGCTGAATTAAGTTTATGAGAGCCGGAGGTGTTGTTTCCTTCGAACTTATAAAAAATCTTCGCCGGGGTTCCCAAGGCCTGTTCAAGGCAATATGCCCTTACCAAAGGTGAAGGCCTAAACATACGGTAGAAACTCTGAATTTCTTCCGGTATGGGAATATACTCGTCTGTTTCGTTTAATTCCTGATTAACCAATTCTTCGCAAAATACGGGCAGCAAATCTTCTTTAGTACAGAAATTCCCTGTACCCGGATGAATAAATTGTTCAGGCTTTTCTTTCATAACGGCTCTAACATTATGCCAAGCTTTAGGCAGCTCATTTTCGCTTAAATAAATTTTGTAAGGTACGTTTTCCATGATTAAGTCCTTTCAAATGTGTATTTTAGTACGGGTTTAATTTTAGACTTCCTTCGAAACCTTCTTGGTGAAAATAATCCCGCTGAATTTTACGGTGTTTTTTGCCAAAATAATTCAGTTTCGAAAGATGTCTGTTACAGAAAAACAACCGGGTATTTGACTATAATGATTTACTTAAATTTGCTCAACAATTCTTATTAACAGGCGTGAAGTTTTGGAAAATAAAAAAACCCAACGGCTATGAAGACCGCAGGGTAATTAAAAAATACTTAGCAGCATAGCGTAAAAGCCCTATTAACTTAGTTAATAAAGCTACGCCAATTATTTATAAGGGCCGCACAAGCATAATCACACATATTAAACCTCACGAGGTGGATAGTTAAAATTAAATACCCAAATATTATACCATAATAAAACAGTAGTACAATAATAAATTTTGCTGATTATTGCTATAGGCCGGCGGTTATTCTGTAGTAATTGAACAATTCGAATTGTTTGGCTGAGAAGATTCACATTTGTCTTTACTTCAACAAATCGGGCGAAGTTTACAATTGTTGACAAATACTATTATCTATAGTATAAATAGGTCATATAATGACGAAAATAAGGTGAAATTATGATTATTAATACAGCCATAGCAGCAGAGAATACAAAAAATCCACAGGTATTAAGACTGGCGGCAGAAAAAAATGTATTGGATAAATTTCCTATATTATTTGTAGGCAGAAACAGTTATCTTGTATCATCATCCAACGAAAACGGGCTGAATTTCAATACGGACTTTGTTTATAATTTACATATAGGCAATTTTTGTGCCCTGGCTCATGATCTTAAATTCGTAATTGATATAAATCATGATTATTTAAGTGTTTGTACCGGTAATTTAGGCTTATTCACAGTCAATAACACAAAAATCAAAAGAAAGGGTCAAATCTTAATTCAAAATGATGTTTGGATTGGAAGAGGCTCAACCATTCTGGCGGGAGTAACAATACATAACGGGGCTGTGGTTGCAGCCGAATCTGTGGTGACAAAGGATGTGCAACCCTACAGCATTGTGGGCGGAAATCCGGCAAGGCACATAAAATATCGTTTTGATGAGGATACAATTAAAAAGCTTTTGTCAATACAATGGTGGAACTGGTCCGACGATAAAATAATTAAAAATAAAAAATGGTTTAGCGGAGAAGTAACCCATTTTGCAAATAATTTTATTGAAGAAGTCAACGAACATAACAAAAAAGCAGATTTAAACTACGCAAAATCCCCGGTTCAATACTTATATTTCCCGGATTTTGAAGAACAGTTTTCTACTTGGGAAAAGGTAATAACATCATTTGTCAAAACCTATAAACATACGGATACCCATGAACTTTTACTTTTCATAAAAAAGTGCAACTCAAACACCGGCAATATAAAAAAAATCGAAAATATATTACAAAAAGAAGATGCATTTTCAAAGGTATATGTTTTTGTGGCATCCGAAAAAGAAGAATCAGAAGTTAAATCAATATTTCGATATGCGGACTATTATATTACCAACCGTACATTGGATACCGTTTACCATTCATCCTTGGCTGATATGAATAATGTTAAAATATTGTCCTGCGTTGATTTGCCGATTTTTTAAATTAACAAAATACTACTATTTCTATATACCAAAACTGCCGAAATACAGTTGTCGGTATGCTGTATCACAATATAATAGGGTGGTGAAATAATGCAGGAAAATTTAGATGGATATATAGTTAACTACTTGGAAGATTTAATCAAAATTCAGAGGGAATTCCAAATCTCTGCCTTATCCAAAATTATACAGCGCCTAGAGCAAGCCAAAACCGCCGGAAAGCGTATATTTGTATTGGGGAATGGAGGCAGTTCATCCCATGCCAATCATTTTTCCTGCGATTTAGGTAAAAATGTTACACCCAATGAAAACGAAAGATTTCAAATTATATCAATGTGCGAGAATATGGCTTCGGTTACGGCTTATGCAAATGATATAAATTATGAAAGTATTTTTTCGGAGCAACTGAAAAATCATAGATTGTCCCGTGGAGACGTGGTTCTGGCGATTTCTTCGAGTGGGAATTCACCCAACGTTATTAAGGCTTGCGAATATGCGGCAGGCAAGGGTGCTATAGTACTTGGCATGACCGGTTTTGACGGAGGAAAGCTGAAAGAACTGTCGGATTTTTGTTTACATATACCTTGTAACGAGTATGAAAAAGCAGAAGATATTCACTTAATTGCATTGCATATTATTGTTTCGTATTTCAAAGGAAAATCAACAGGGAGGTAATGGTTTGGGAATAATTCGTTCAAGGCGTCTTGATTTAAAGCAGACAAAGCCATTAACAGAAAAAAGAGCCTTTAACAGTAGTTTAAACCAACAAGAGGCTTTAACCGGAGAGTCGGTTTTAAAGTCATACCCAAGACGAATTGTTCTTGAGATGACCAGTGCCTGTAATATTAATTGTATAATGTGCGGCAGAAGCACAACTAAGTTTACAAATACCTTTTTTCAAGAAGAATGGCTTAGTTTGTTTGACCCCATGGTTGAAAACATAGAAGAGGTTACCCTGCTCGGTTGGGGTGAGCCTACTCTGCACCCGAATTTTAGTGAATTCTTAGAGTGGGCGCATAAACATAATTTAAGAAAATTCTTTTGTACCAACGGTACAAAATTAAATTCTCTCATAGATGACATATTTAAATACGAGGTCGAACTTTTAACTGTAAGTCTCGATGGTGCAAATAAAGAAACAAACGATAAAATTCGTAAAGGTACAGACTTTGCAGGTATTATAGAATCCGTAAAAAATATAGTCGCCCGTAAAAAGCAATTAAATACCCAATATCCTTACATAAGTTTTGTAATGACCTTAATGCAATCCAATTACAAACAATTCCCGGATTATGTACGTCTGGCTGAATCTGTAGGCATAGATGAAGTTAAAGGTGTTTATTTAACAGTATTTGATGACCGTTTGAAGGAAGAATCTCTGTATAATCATAGGGATGAAGTTGAAAAGGTCTTTATAGAATCCGAGGCCTTGGGAGAAAAACTTGGTATATCTGTCAAGCTGCCGGAATTACAGGGTGAGGATTTAGCCGGCAATAATCCTCATAAGGATTGTTATGTTGGCTGGAGAGACTTCTTTTTGGGTTCTGACGGTTATGTCAGAAGTTGTATGTCAACCCCTGTAAAACTTTTTAAGATAAACGAATACAACAATTTTGATGAAATGTGGAATTCAAAAGAATTAATTGATTTTAGACGCCGGGTTAACAATAACTCTATGCCGGATGCTTGCAAAAATTGCTATCAGGCGGCTGTTGCCAATTGGAACAACCGGTCCTCTTTTGATCAGAGAGGTTTTGTTTTTGCTCCGGAATGGGAATAAAACATTATTATCTCCAATTGCACATAATGTGGTAACAAAAATCTATTCTCCATAGACGGTTCATTTCTTGTGTTTCAAGAAACACCACCAACACTCACCGGTTCGATGTACAATTTTTTTTACTGAAATAAACGCAATTGACAATAAGCAGTTGAATGTGAGGAAAGCAACATGTTAATCTGTAAAGCCTGTGACAGCAAAGATATGCAAATGTTTTTCGATTTGGGCAATCAACCCTTTGCCAATGCCTTACTCAAAGACCCCGGTCTAAACGAGAAAAAATACCCTCTGGCACTCTATTATTGTAACAACTGCGGTTTGGTACAACTCAGTTATACAGCAGACCCTAAGGAACTGTTTTCAAACTATGTTTGGGTTACATATACTTCCGAGGTAGCAAGAAACTATGCTGATGTGTTTAGCACCAACGCTTTAAACAGGGTTACAGGTGATATAAATTATGTATTGGAAATAGCCAGTAATGACGGAACTTTTTTAAAAGCATTTAAAGCAAAGGGCTTAAAAGTATTGGGAGTTGACCCCGCACAGAATATTGCCGAAATGGCAGAAAGCCAAGGCATAGAGACATTGGTAAGATTTTTTTCCGATGAAGTTGCCGGAGAAATCACAGAGAAATACGGTACACCGTCTATTATTATAGCCAGGAATGTTATGCCTCATGTCTCCGACATACATGAGTTTGTTAAAGGGCTTTCCGGTTGTTGTAAGGACGATAGCTTGCTAATTCTTGAAATCCATTACAGCGGAAAAATTCTGGATGAACTGCATTACGACTCTATCTATCATGAGCATATGTTTTATTTCACAATCCGTACAACAACATATCTTTTGAATAAATACGGTTTGTATCCTTTTGATTTGGAGTATAGTCCCATTAGCGGCGGCTCACTGGTTCTTTACGTTAAAAACAAACAATTGCAAAAGAGCGAAAAATTAATCAAAGCGGAACAAATAGAAGTTGCCCGTAACTATAACGAATATGCCGGATGGAGTGAATTTGCATTAAAATCCTTTGAGCATAAAAACATATTGAATGATTTGATAGATAAAGAGATTTCTTCCGGTAACAAAATTCTGGGTTACGGTGCATCCGCTCGCAGCTCTACTATGTTAAATTTCTGCAATATAACAAGCCGGGAAATTTATCTTATTGCCGACCAAAATCCTATAAAACAAGGTTTATATACACCGGGAACTCATATAAGGATAGTGTCTCCCGATGAAGCTATGAAAACTTCGCCGGATACGGTTATAATTTTAGCATGGAATTTTAAAGACGAAATTATTGATATACTACGCAATCGCTATAGCTTCAAAGGTAACATAATTGTACCTTTGCCGGAACCTATTTTAATTAAAGGTGACTGTAATGATATATAATTATAAGGAAGCTAATATTCCGGGTGTTTATGAACTCTTTCCGCCTGTTTTTAAAGATAACAGAGGAAGTATTACTAAAATATATCATAAGGATAGCTTCGAAAGCTTAAAGTTGCCCTGCGATTTTGGCGAAACCCTGGTAACAAAAAACAACAATAAAGGAATTGTAAGAGGGTTTCATTTTCAATATCCGCCTTATGCTCAAGAAAAGCTTATCCACTGCATTTCCGGCAGTATAAAAAACGTTGTACTGGATATTAGGAAAGGTTCGCCTACTTATTTGCAAACTGAGATATTTGAATTATCTGAGGACAAACCCAACGTTCTTTATCTACCTAAGGGAATTGCCAATGCGTATTTAATATGCCGTGACAATACTGTAATCATTTACAATCTTACTTCAAAATATATGCCCGATTATGACGGCGGAATTAGATGGGATAGTGTAGGTGCGGATTTTGGTGTGGGTGATTATGTTGTTTCGGAAAAAGACCTAAGGTTGCCCATTTTAGGAGATTTTGACAGTCCGTTTGACTTTTTTAAGGATGATTATAATTGAAAAACTTACTGGTGTGGGGTGCCTTGGGTCAAGCTAAAGTGCTTAATGAATTTGTCAATAAAAACGGCTTTAAGATAGTAGCTTTAATTGATAAAAACAAAGCCTTACCATCACCCTTTGATGAAGTTCCGATTTACTATGGTATTGAGGAATTTATTGAATCTGCACTGTTTAAGGATAATGATGAAATTTATTTTTCTGTAGCTATTGGCGGTATGAAGCTTGGTTCAGTCAGAATGGAAATACATGAATTACTGTTGACACATAACTTTAAGCCGTGTAATTTAATACACCCCACCGGATATGTTGCGGGTAACGCAAATATGGGAACAGGTAATCAAATATTGGCGAAGTCAGTAGTATGTGCCGAAGTTAAAATAGGTAATCAGTGTATAATTAATACTGCAGCTACTGTTGACCATGAAACCGTTATAGGCGACGGTGTACATATATGCCCGGGTGTTACAGTTTTGGGTAATGTAAAAATAGAAAACTATGTATCTATAGGTGCAGGTGCTGTAATTTTTCCGAATATTACCATAGGACAAGGAGCAATAATTGGAGCAGGCGCCATTGTACGAAAAAATGTACCGGCTAATTCTGTTGTAATAGAAGATTAAATAAGACAGTTAAAGAAGAATGGTGAATATTAGTGGAAACCGTTTCAGAAAAAATCTTGATTTCGGGACCGTCTGTAAGTGAACTTGAAGTAGAGTATGCTTCAGATGCAGCGAAAAACGGATGGAACTTGCACTGTTTCGATTATATTAATAAATTTGAAAGGACAGCAAGAGAGTATCTGTCTGTAAAATATGCCCTGGGTCTTTCATCATGCACAGCTGCATTGCATCTGGCCGTATTAAGCCTGGGAATAGGTATCGGTGATGAGGTTATTATTCCGGAAAGCACTTGGGTATCAACCGCAAACGCAGTATCATACGTACAAGCAACGCCGGTATTTGTGGATGTGGATAAGGATACCTGGACTATAGATCCGGAGGCTGTCAGAAGGGCAATAACGCAAAAAACGAAAGCCATCATTGTAGTGAATTTATATGGCCATCCATGCAACATGGAAGAGATTATGTCGATCGCAAAAGAAAATAACTTGTATGTAATTGAAGATGCGGCACAATCACTCGGCGGAGAGTATTTTGGAAAAAAAACCGGTACTTTGGCAGATATAGGCTGTTTTAGCTTTCATGGTTCAAAAGCTGTAGTCATGGGTGAAGGCGGTCTTTTGGTTACCGATAATGAAGAAATTTATGAGAAGGTTAAGTTTATCGGAGACCAATGCAAACACCCTACAAAAAGATTTTTTAATACCGATATCGGTTATAAATATAAGCTGTCCAACCTACAGGCCGCTTTTGGCACAGCTCAGTTGGAAAGGGCAGACCATATCATTGCTAAAAAACGACAGATTTATAATTGGTATAAAGAACGACTGAATGATATTCCTGATATTAAACTAAATACTGAGCAGGAAAATTGTAAGAATACTTATTGGATGCCTACTATAGTCCTTGGTGATTCGCATTCATTAAATGCATATGAATTATCCGAAAGGCTACTTGATGCTAACATTGATTCAAGACCGTTTTTCTATCCACTGAGTATGCTGCCCATGTATAGTGAGTTTAAGCGGTTTAATAATCCTATAGCGTACAAACTTTGTTCACGAGCTTTAAATATACCGGGAGGCTATCAACTGACAGAAGAAGAGGTTGATTATATATGTTTTAATATTAAAACTATATTGTTGGATAGACTTAATAATCAATATACCCTTAAAGGTTGGTTAAAGTTTAAGGAAGATTTTAAATACAACTTAGTTAAACTTAAAAGCAATGATGATTACAGTGATATTGAAATTAAAGAAATAAATTATACTGAAAAATTATGTCTGATATCTACAGATTTACAAAATCTCACAAAAGATAAGTCTTTATTTATAATAAGCAGTTTAGGCATTAACTGTCTATATATTAAATGTTTGTTATCCAACAAAGATACATTGTCACGACTTCAGGATATAGGCTTCACAGAAGTATTTAGAGAAGCTGTAACAGGCGAGTTCGATAAACACAGCAATGCCGTTTTTTTACGTACTTCTTTTTATGAAGCAAAGGATTACGTTATTACACTAAAGTATATAGTATAGGAGACCTTGTATATGATTATTTCAAGAACTCCAATGAGAGCTTCCTTTTTTGGTGGAGGCTCTGACTTTTCCGGTTATTATCTTAACAGTAAATATGGTTACGGTTGTGTATTAAGTACTGCAATAAATATGTATATATATATTACTGTTAACAAAAAATTCGATGATTACATAAGGGTGAGCTATTCAAAAACCGAAATGGTAGACAGTGTGGACAAGATTGAGCACAATATAATCCGAGAAGCATTAAGAACAGTTGGCATAGAAAAGGGAATAGAAATAGTTTATATGGGCGATATTCCGCTTGGCTCGGCAGGGGTAGGTTTGGCATCATCAAGTGCTTTGGCTGTAGGGGTATTAAATGCACTGTATGCTTATAAGGGTCAACACGTATCTGCCGAAACCCTTGCCCAAAAGGCCTGCGAAATTGAAATAGAGATACTCAAAAACCCTATCGGTAAACAGGACCAGTATGCAGTTGCATACGGAGGAGTGAATTTATACAAATTCAACAGAGACGAAAGTGTGTTTGTAAACCCTCTGGTATGTAAGCGGGAAACAAAACTTAATCTTGAAAAAAAATTGCTGTTCTTTTACACGGATATGACAAGAATATCCTCGTCCATATTAAGAGAGCAGAAACAAAACATACAAAATAAGCAGTTATTACTGGATAGGTTGGTTGAGATAACGGAAATTGTACAAGCACATCTCCAAAATAACGATTATAGCAGTTTTGGCGAACTTTTAGATGAAAGTTGGAATATTAAAAAGCAACTTGCAGGTGGTACAAGCAACCCGGAAATCGACGAAATGTATGACTTGGCAAAATCTGCAGGTGCAATAGGTGGGAAAATTCTGGGTGCCGGCGGTGGCGGCTTCCTTATGTTATATGTACCTGAAGAATGCCAAACTAAAGTCAGAACAGCCCTAAGGCGATATCGTGAAATGGATATTTCCTTTGAACCTGAGGGTAGTAAGATTATTTATGTAAGATAAAAGTTGTTAAATGCGATGAAATATCTGTTAAGTATTGGCAAGGACCATTTGCATAAAGATTTTGTATTGTATGCTGTGAAAACGGAGGATATATGATTTTTTCTTTGACTAAACATGAGTTGGTAAAGTATGTGTCTACTCAAATAAATATGTTTATGCCTGATAATAACCCTATAGACAGTTGTATTGAAAAATGTATGGATACTACTTTGGAGCGAGTTGAACATTGCTTTAAAAGAATTATTATACCTTACTATAGAATTAACATTAATGATCAAAAAAAGCCGGATACTATTTTTAATCATCTGAATACTGATCAATATGCAATGTTTTTGTACATTCTTTCAAATGAATTATGGAATTGGTACCAAGATTTTAATATAGCATCGAAAGTAATGTACTTAAATAAGATACTTCATTCGATAAATTGCATGTATGAAGTAAAATTACCGGATATTTTTTGTTTTTATCACACTATAGGAACTGTTATCGGTAAGAGTGCAACATTTTCGAATTATATAGTAATATTTAACGGTGTGACTATTGGAGCACAAAGCGGAAAGGGATCTGTGTTTGAAGAAGGTGTTTCGTTGTTACCTCAGAGCTCTGTAGTTGGCAACTCACATATTGGTAAGAACTCAAGTATAGGCATAGGAAGTACCATTTATAATATGGAAGTACCGGAAAACGCAATAGCTATCACTGATAGTAAAGGTAATCTTATTATAAAGAAAACTAACAAATTCTACAACGATTCTGTTTTTGAAAAATTTTAGCAAACAGGGTGTTTAATTATGAATTCTAATCAATTAATATATGTGAATACAGATGAAATAATACCGCCAACCGAAAGCGACACTTTAATTAAAAGCAGAAAACAGATATACAATAGTTTTATATCAAAGGCGCAAACTCAAATTACGGTTTTTATAATAGCATTCAATCGATTGGAAAAAACTAAAGTATGTGTTGAAAGTGTCCTGGAAAATACAAAGGATTTAGACCATGAATTAGTTCTGATTGATAATGGTTCAACTGATAAAACAAGTGAATACTTTCAAAGTATTATTCATCCTAAAAAAACAATCGTTCGCATCTCAAAGAATATAAACGGAGTATATGCGGTAAACACTGCTGTTAATATGTTTAAATCCCGATATTTCGTACTTATTCCCAATGATGTTGTTGTTACAAAAAATTGGCTTTCTAATTTATTGAAATGTATGGAATCGAATGACAGTATCGGTTATGTTACCCCGGCGTCATCAAATATCAGTAATTTACAACAGGTTGATTTTTCATTCAAGGACTACGACGATTTGCAAGAAAAGGCGGCTATATTTAATAAAAGCGATCCGTGCAAATGGCAAGAAAGACTGCGGCTGATAAATATAGTAACTCTATTAAAAAGAGAATTGATTGACAGTGTTGGAATTTTTGATTTTGGGTTTTTCCACGATTTTGGAGAGGATGATTATTCTACAAGGGTGCGACGTTCGGGTTACAAAATGATGTTGTGCACAGACACATTTATCCATCATAACCATGTGCATTCTAACCCAAACGAAAAAGCTCAAGAGCAATACAAAAAATCCCTGGAAATCGGACGAAAAAACTTCACCGACAAATACTACGGTATAGACGCCTGGGATGATATTACTAATTTTGAGCTTAATCTAATCAATATGTTACCGGCACCGACAACTACTCAAAATATTAATATCCTTGGTGTAGACGTTCGCTGTGGAACCCCTATTTTAGAAATAAGGAACTTCTTGCGCCGACATTCAGTATTCGAAAGTCGCTCCTACGCTTTTACAACCCAGGCTAAATATTATCAGGATTTACTGTATGTTACCGAAGGAAATGTTCAATGTGATAGGATAGATTATACCAATGAATACTATCCTATGAATAGTTTTGATTACATAATACTTGGAGAGCCTGTAAATTACTATCCAAGGCCCATTAAGTTACTTGATAAGCTTCTGGAACTGGCTAAACCCGGTTCTTGGGTTCTGTTTAAACTTAAAAATGTATCAGATTTATCAATGTTTTTAAATATGTTAGGTACACCTCAAAATTTAGATAATAATTTGCCTTCTTATATTTCTTTAAGTGACCTACACTCATGTTTGAAACTTATGGGTGTCTCCAATATTTCTGTGAAAGCCCAACAATACAACATAGACACAAATACTAAGGAACATATAAAAAGAGCCATTAAGCAGACAAAACTTGCAGGTGATGCAAACCAATCCTTTAAAGACTTAGCAACAAGTGAATACTTATTTTGTATACAAAAACCGGTGAAGTGATGAATATGACAATAAGACAGGCCGTAATACTTGCGGGTGGTATGGGAACACGTCTCAAGCCGTTTACGAATACAAAACCAAAACCTATGTACCCCTTTCAAGGGGTGCCTTTTTTGGAACACTTAATCCGGCAGGTTAAGCAGTTTGGTATTTATGAGGTGCTTTTGTTATTAGGCTATCTTCCGGATGTGATTATAGATTATTTTGGCGATGGAAGTAAGTTTGGCGTTAAAATTAAGTATCATATTACCCATATTGATTTTGATACCGGAGCCAGGATTAAGTCTGCTGCCGAAATGCTGGATAAATATTTCTTGTTAATGTATTGCGACAATTACTGCCCGATTATCTTTGATAGGGCTGTTGCGCAGTTCAGGTCCGAATCAAAGCTGTTACAGCTGACCGCATATACAAACAAAGATGGTTATACAAGAAATAATTTAAAATACGACTCGAATTTTAATGTGGTTAAATATGAGAAACAACGTGAGAGCGTTGACCTAAATGCAGTTGACATAGGCTATGTTTTGGTAAATAAAGAAGTTTTAAGCCTAATACCTGCCGGTAATGTGAATTTTGAAGCTGAGGTTTACCCAAAGCTGACCAAAACTGCTGAAATTGGTACATATATAACCGATCACAGATATTACAGCGTTGGTTCTTACGACAGAATAAAACTGACCGAAGAGTTTTTTAAACCTAAGAAAGTAATTTTTCTGGATAGAGACGGAACACTAAATGTAAAGGCCGGAAGGGCACAATATATAGAAAGGCCCCAACAATTTAAGTGGTTAGCCGGAGCAAGGGAAGCATTAAAAATCTTGTCAAAGAATGATTATATGATCTTAATAATTACCAATCAACCGGGTATTCAACGAGAGATGGTAACCTGGGAGAATTTAAATAAAATTCACCATAAAATGCTGACTGATTTAGCCGAGGATGATGTTTTGATTAATAAAATTTACATTTGCCCTCATGGTTGGGATGATAATTGCGATTGCAGAAAGCCAAAACCCGGGATGCTTTATCAGGCGCAGAAGGAATATTCTCTTAATCTACCGGAATGTATTTTAATCGGCGACGATGAGCGTGACATTACCGCAGGCATGTCTGCAGGTTGCAAGGCTTTTATGGTAACTTCAGATAATGGATCTTTATTGGATATTGTTAAAAACATAGTGAGTTTTTAGTCACACATAAATAAGCTTGCCTGTGGTTCTGCACAAGCAAGCTTATTTATGCTAAATGTTGTTAGGGTGTTTTATTGTTGTTGTTGCTACCGTTACTGTTTGTATTCTCTGCATTACTAATAGGTTTCTGCCTACCCTCATCGTCAATTACATAATCTTTCCTGTGTATAAGTTTGGATAATGGTACAAACTCATAACCCTTTGCCTTCAGTTGCTTAATAATAGACGGCAATGCCTTAGGGGTATCCCTTGCGTCGTTATGGAACAGCAATATAGAGCCGTTCTGCAACTTCTTATGATTAACCACTC